>NZ_JACHKA010000001.1:1200000-1500000 GCF_014203955.1 Sphingobium lignivorans | reverse complement strand
ATCGCGTTCCTGGTCGCCTGGCTCGTCGCCCGCAAGCTCCAGAAGCTGCTGTTCCTCCCTATGGACCGGATGGTCGGCGCGATGGAGCGCATCGGGCAGACCGGGGATTATTCCGCGCACATGCCGCACGGGATCGAGGACGAGCTGGGCCGCATCGCCCGCGCGTTCAACGGCATGCTGGTGGAGATCGAGAAACGCGAGGGGACGCTTGCCGCCACGCTGTCCGATCTGAAGGCCGCGCGCGATCAGGCGCAGGCGGCGAATGTCGCCAAATCCGAGTTCCTGGCCAGCATGAGCCACGAGCTGCGCACGCCGCTCAACGCCATCATCGCTTATGCGGAGCTGGTGAAGGAGGAACTGGCCACGCTGGGCGATGAAACAAATCTCGCCGACGTCACCGTCATTCATCGATCCGCGCTGCATCTGCTGACGCTCATCAACGAGGTGCTGGATTTCGCCAAGATCGAGGCAGGCGGGATGACTCTCGATCTGGAGATGATCGATCTGGGCGACATCATGCAGGATGTCCTGACCACGCTCCAGCCGATCGCGGCGCGTCGCAACAACATGGTCACGCTGCAGATCAACGTGCCGCCCAGGCCGATGAGGATCGATCCGCTCAAGATTCGCCAGTGCCTCATCAATCTCGGGGGGAATGCCTGCAAGTTCACGGACGAAGGCCAGGTCGTGATCTCCGCTTCCCTCCGGGAAGAGGACGCGAACGACCTTCTCATTCTCAGCGTGGCCGACAGCGGCATCGGGATCGACCCCGAACAGATCGACCGGTTGTTCGAGCCCTTCGTGCAGGGCAGCACATCGTCTTACCGGGCAGGCGGCACCGGCCTTGGCCTCAGCATCACCTTGCGGTTCGTCGAGCTGATGGGCGGGACCATCAGCGTCTCCAGTGAAAAGGGCCTTGGCACCATCTTCACGGTCTCTCTTCCCGTGGAAAGGCTATCTCCCGCCGCCCTGCCCTCCACCGAGGAAATCCTTCCGCCCGGATCGACCATGGACCACATCGTCGCCATAGACGATGACACCGCTTGCCTCGCGATCCTGGAGCGCTGGCTGGTCCCTGCGGGCCACGAGCTCCGGCTGGCTTCGCGGGGAGACGCAGGACTGGAGCTGGTCATGGAATCCAAGCCCTCCGCCGTCCTGCTCGATCTCGTCATGCCGGGCATCGATGGCCGCGCGATCCTTCGCCACATGGCCGAGGACGAGGCGCTGGCGGCGATCCCCTGCTTCATCATGAGCGTGCACGAAATGGAAGCCTCGGCCTTCGCGCTGGGCGCGGCCGCCTATCTTCCCAAGCCTCTCCAGCGCGATCGGCTGCTCGCATTGCTCGCGCTCTATGCGGAAGCGCGCAGCCTGAATGCCCGCGTGTGCGTTTCCGGTTTCGACACGGCGATGACGGCGCGGCTGGAAAGGAGCTTCCTGCAGGCCGGCTTCATCATCTCGCCCTCGGAGGACAATCCCGATCTGCTGGTCATCGATCTCGCGCAGATCGCCGGCCGGCACATCAATCGCGATGCCAGCGAACGGAAGACTTCGGCGGTTCTCGTGATCGGCGAGCGCCGGCCAGACACCCATATCCTCCGGCGGCTGGGCGGCGACGCTTTCCTGGATTCCCGCACGCTCATTCCCGAAGCTCTGGTCAGGACGGCAGTGAGCGTCCTGCGGGCCCGGCAGGCGTCGTCCGCGCGCGGCGGGAACATCCCTACCCTCGATGAGGAGATGCAGCATGTCCTACTTGGCTCAGATTGATTCCGAAACCGGCGCTGCCCAGCCACCCGTGGTCCTGGTCGTCGACGATGTCGCGGACAATCGCGTGATTGTCTGCCGTCATCTCGCGCGCATGGGGTTCAGGCCCGAATCCGCGGACAGCGCGCGAAGCGGCCTCGCGGCAATCTACGCTTCGCGCCCCGATATCGTCCTGCTCGATTATATGATGCCGGACCTGACCGGGCTGGCCGTCCTGCGGGAATTGCGCGCCAATGCGCTGTATGCGGACCTCCCCGTCATCATGCTGACGGCACGGACCGAGGCCACCACGATCGTGGACGTGCTGGAGGCCGGCGCCAACGATTATGTTCCCAAGCCCATCGATTTCATCGCGTTGCGGGCCCGCATCGAGAAGCAGCTGGAGGCCGCGCGCGCAAGCCGGGCCGTCCGCACCGATTATGCATCTCTGGATCGCCGCCAGTCGACGAGCGTGCTGGAAAAGCGGGAACTGAAGGACCAGCTCACGCGGGAAGTCGCGCAGCGCATGCGCCTCGAGGAGCAATTGGCCTCCCTGGGCGCCACCGTGAACACGGCGGACGGCCGTGTGATCGATCGCGCCAAGATCGTGCATTGCCTGAGGCGGGTCGAACATCTGCTGAGCCGTCTCGCGTCCCAGGAAGGCCCCATCAACCCGGCGGTCATCATGGAAGCCGCAGCGCAAGTCCGCACCGGATTGAAGGAATTACGGGCCGACGACTGAACGTTTGCCGGGTCCGGCACAATCGCGCACCTCTGTCCATCGGCTCGGGAGTTCCACCCCTCCCCATATAACCAGTCATCCCTTCACGTGAACGGACTGTCCGCGGGAACGCTTCGCCGATCTTCCGATTTTGCCGATGAAACCCAGATCGACTGTGCCGGTCTGAACGAAAGCATTGAGGATACCGATCTTGGCTTCAGAGATGCCCGAGGCCCATAAATGGCGACCTGAACAGCTGCACCGGGCCATTCAGGCTGCCGGCGTCGCCCTGTGGGCCTGGAATGTCGATACCGACGCGTTCACCATGGATGACACGGGCTTCTCGCTGTGGGATCTGCCCCGGAAGGACGAGGTCACGTTCGAGCAGCTGTCCGCCCGGATCCACCCCGCGGACCGGGATCGCGTCCGGTCGGCGTTCCGGGCAACACGCGAAATTCTCGGACCCTACGAGACCGATTTCCGCATCCTCGTCGAGAAGGAGGTGCGCTGGATCGCGGCCAGGGGGCAGGGAGAGGATGTCGGGATCGTCGGCCGCACGATGTACGGCATCTTCCTCGACGTCACCGGGCGTAAACAGGCGCAGGAAGGCAACGAGCTGCTGGCCGGGGAGATGAGCCACCGGGTCAAGAATCTCCTCGCGATTGCATCGGGTCTCACGACGATATCGTTGCACTCGACCAGGACCCGCGAGGAGATGGCGCATGAGTTGATCGAGCGCCTGTCGGCACTGGGGCGGGCCCATGATCTGGTCCGGCCACTCCCCAAGGGCCAGGGCAATGCCGCGCTGCTGGGCGATCTGCTGTCGGTCCTGCTTGCGCCTTACGAGAACAAGGGGGCTTACCAGGGGCGCATCCGGGTCGCGGTCGAGCGCATGGGCGTGGGTGAATCGGCTGCGACGGCGCTGGCCCTCGTCGTGCATGAACTGGCAACCAACTCCATGAAATATGGGGCGCTTTCCATGCCGACGGGCACGTTGGACGTGTCCAGCATCACCGAAGACGAGGACATTGTCCTGACCTGGCTCGAACATGGCGGCCCGGAGGTGCAAAAGCCCTCCGGCACCAACGGTTTCGGCAGCAAGCTGGTGCAACGCAGCGTCACGGGCCAGCTTGGCGGTGCCATCGATTACGAATGGGCGGAAAGCGGCCTGGTCGTGACGCTGCGAATGAAACGGGACCGCCTCGCCTCCTGACCGGACGCCCCTCGCCTGCATCGCATCGGGCGCGTCGCGCGTCTAACAGGCGCCGTCACCCGCCCTTCGCCCAGGCGATCGCATCGGCTCCGGCCGGAAGCACCATGGGGCAGTCCGCATCGGTCGCGGCACGGAAGACCGCCTCGGCGACGTCGCGCGCCGTCGTGACCTCTCCTGCTCCGGCCGCTTGCAGAGCCGCCATCGTCTCGTCGGCGAAGTCCTGGTAAGCCGGGGGGAACCAGCCTCCCTTCATGATTTCCGCCTGCAGCCCGTCGGCAAAGCTGGTTGAGGGCGCCATGCCCGGGACGACGACCCTTGCGCGAATGCCGAATTGCGCCAGTTCGAGCGCCGCCGATTCCGTCAGCGACGTGACGGCGGCCTTGCTTGCCCGGTAGACGGAGAGCAGCGGCAGGGGCTTGTAGGTCGAGCTGGAGCTCACATTCACGATCACGCCCGATCGGCGCTCGCGCATCCCCGGCAGCACGGCCTGCATCGTCGCGATCGTGCCGAACAGATTGGTCTCGAAGATCCGGTGCACCACGTCCATCGTCGTGCCTTCGAGGGCGTTCAGCCACCCGATGCCGGCATTGTTCACGAGCACGTCGATCGCGCCGGCCTGCGCGAAGGCGGCGGCAATGCTCTCCGGGCTGGTAACATCGAGCGGAAGAACGCGCAGATGCTCCGAGACCGGCAGGCTGCTGGCGGCAGGGTCGCGCATCGTCGCGATGACATTCCAGCCCTGTTCGAGGAAATAAAGGGCGGTCTCGCGGCCGAAGCCGGTGGAGCAGCCGGTGATGAGGATGGTCTTCATGATGTCTGTCCTTGTGGTGGGGGTTCTGTGTCGCTAGGATATGAATGATCCTTCAGCTTTGGAATTCGCATATGAGCCGGCCGTCACCCGAGCTCCTGAAACCCCGGAAAACGCCGCGTCAGACGCGCTCGGCGGTGACGATCGAAGCGATCCACACCGCGACCATTCAGGTTTTGCTGTCGGATGGGGTCGGGCGGCTCACGACCACGCGCGTGGCGGAACGGGCCGGTGTTTCGGTCGGGACGATGTATCAATATTATCCGCACAAGCAGGCGCTGCTTTTCGCGATCGTCGAGCGGCAGCTCGATCTGATCGTGACGGCCATGCTGGAGGCCGCCGCGCGGCTGAAAGGGCGCGATCTGCAAAGCGTTGCGGAAGGCCTTGCCGCCGCGTGGCTCGAAGCAAAGATGGCCGACCTGGTCTCCTCGCGCGCCATTTACGGGATCGCGACCGAGTTCAATCTCGAGGAATTGATGAACCGGGCGAAGCATCTCATGGTCGGGGCGATCAGCCCGTTGCTCAGGTCCGTTCCCGACGCGCGCTTTGCCGATCCGGATTCAGCAGCGTTCATGCTCGCGGCGCTGCTGGGCGGCACGGTTCGCGTTGTGATGGAGGCGGGCACCGCGGAAGAGGATCTGGAGCGGCTGCGCCAGGAACTGCCGCGCGCCTGCCTCGGCTATCTGCAGTTGGTCGCTTGCGAAACTCCCGCCCGTGGCCTTGCCTCCGGCGCGTGAGCAGCCGGCAAGGCCGATGCGGGTTATCGCGCCGGTCCGGCCATCATTTGTTACCCGACGGCATTCCTGCGGAAACGCCCAGTGGGTATCAGGGTGAAGGCCGACCTTCTCGCCCTCCCCCGCGAGACCGGCCCCACCGGCTGGCAGCCGTCCTCCACGTCCCTCGAGGCGACGGC
The DNA here is from genome assembly GCF_014203955.1 of Sphingobium lignivorans. Classification (NCBI taxonomy): domain Bacteria; kingdom Pseudomonadati; phylum Pseudomonadota; class Alphaproteobacteria; order Sphingomonadales; family Sphingobiaceae; genus Sphingobium; species Sphingobium lignivorans. The sequence continues at coordinate 1,494,605 of NZ_JACHKA010000001.1, read as the reverse complement.
TGCTGGTCGGACCAGCCCCTTCCGCCCCCTGCCATCGTCATCCGGCGTCGCGCCGAACTCGCCGCGGCCTTGCCCACGTGGCGCCGTGGCGCGATTAGTCTTTATTTTGTTGGCCTTTATGCCCGGCACCGGTCAAAGGAAGGGGACGTATGTTTTTGATCCTGCTCGCCTCCCTAATCGGGGCAGCCCTGCTGCCGTTTGTCGCCCGCCTGATCGGCCGGGGCGCCGGTCTGGTCATATCGCTGCTGCCTTTCGGCCTCCTCGCGGCCTTTCTCTCGCTGGCGCCGATCGTGGAGCGCGGCTGGGTGCGCGGCGAGGGAAGAAACTGGGCACCCTGGCTCGGCGCGGATATCACCCTGCGGCTGGATGGCTTCTCCTTCCTGTTCTGCCTGCTCATCACCGGCATCGGCGGCCTCGTCACCATTTATGCGGGCGGTTATCTCACCAACAAGTCGCGGACGGACCGGGCGCGCTTCTTCTCCTACATCCTGCTCTTCATGACGGCGATGCTGGGGACGGTTCTCGCTGAAAACCTGCTGGTCCTGGTGCTGTTCTGGGAAGCGACGAGCATCTTCTCCTTCCTGCTGATCGGCTTCGACGGTCGCAGTGCCCGCGCGCGACGCGCCGCGCTGATGTCGCTGCAGGTGACGGCGCTGGGCGGCCTCGCCCTGCTCGCCGCCGTCATCATGATCGGCCACGCGCTCGGCAGCTATTCGATGGCGGAGGCGATCGACCGGCGGCGGGACCTCATGGCCAGCGGCTGGGGGGACGCGGTCGTGATCTGCATCCTCATTGCCGCCTTCACCAAGTCCGCGCAGTTCCCGTTCCACTTCTGGCTGCCCAATGCGATGCAGGCGCCCACGCCGGCCTCCGCTTTCCTGCATTCCGCAACCATGGTGAAGCTCGGCATCTACCTGCTCGCCCGTTTCGAGCCGGTGATCGGCGTGACCGGCTGGGGCCGCAGCCTGCTCGTGACGGTCGCCTGCATCACCATGCTGCTTGCCGCCATACAGGCGTTGCGCGCGGAGAACTTCAAGTCCGCCCTGGCGTATTCGACCATCGCCTCGCTCGGCATCCTCGTCATGCTGGTGGGGCTGGATGGCCCGGCGGCCTCGGTCGCCATGATCGGTTTCCTGCTCGCCCATGCCCTCTACAAGGCGGCCCTGTTCTTCTGCGCGGGATCGGTGCTGCACGCCACGGGCCTCTATAGCCTGCGCGCCATGGGGGGTCTTGCCCGCTTCCTGCCCCTTACCGCGCTCGCCTGCCTGGGGGCCAGCCTGTCGATGGCAGGCATCCCGCCGTTCATGGGCTTCATCTCCAAGGAGTTCCTGTTCCAGGCGCAGCTGGAGAGCAGTTGGGAGCTGGCGCCTCTCTCCATCGCTGTCATGGTCAACGCGGTTATGGTGGGCGTCGCCGGCGTCGTGACCATGCGCCCCTTCTTCCTGAATCGCGGCAAGATCACGGAAATCCGCCATGGGGAGACCTTCTCGCTGGTCGCGCCGCCTCTGGTGCTCGCGCTGGCCGGCCTAACCATCAGTCTGGACCCCGAATGGATCACCCGGATCGCCCTGCGCCCGGCCGTCGCGGCGGTCTATGGCCGCGCGGTCGAGGTCGATATCGCCGTCTGGCACGGCGTCACGCCCATGCTTCTGCTGAGCGCGGTGGTGATTGCCACGGGCGCCCTGATCGTGCGCTTCTGGGGCCCGATCCACTTGCGCCTGCGCCGTGCAAGGCGGATCGACGCCATGGCGATCGAGCCGATCTGGGAGGAATCCCTCAGAGGCCTGACCGGCGCATCCCGCGCGTTGACCGAGCGCCTTCAGCATGGCGATCTGCGCCGCTATCTGGCCATGGTGATCGGCGGCGTCGCTCTGCTGGTCGGCTGGTCGGTGATCGCGGCCGGTGCCCTGCCGCGCTTGCCGGCTGCCGAGCCGCTCCGCATCGGCGAGGCGATCGTCGTGCTGGTGGGGCTGGCCAGTGCGTTCATGGCTGCCCGCGCGCGCACGCTGCTGGCGGCGATGATCGCCACCGGTCTCTCGGGTTTCGCCATCGCTATCAGCTTCATGGCGCATGGCGCGCCGGATCTGGCGCTCACCCAGTTCACGGTCGAGGCGCTGCTGGTGGTGTTGCTGACCGCATTGCTGCTTGCCGTGCCGCTCGCCGCCCCTGCCACGCGCGCGCCGGCCATGCGAGGGCGCGATGCACTGATCGCCACCGCGCTGGCAGGGCTTTTGTGCCTCGGCATCCTCGACATGGCCGTCGGCGAGCACGTGTCGGCAGCAAGCAGCTTCTTCGGGCGCATGAGCTATGTCGCCGCGCGTGGCCATAATGTCGTCAACGTGATCCTTGTGGATTTCCGCGGCTTCGACACGCTGGGCGAAACGATGGTGATCGCGGTGGCCGCCGTGCTTGCCGGCTCCCTGCTCGCCGCGCGCGGCGGCGATGCGCCGGTCGCCGGTCCGCCGCCGGTGCATTTCTCGCTGGCCGTCACCGGACGCTGGATCGCGGGCCTTCTCCTTTTCGCGTCCCTCGTCATCCTCTGGCGCGGACATGATCAGCCGGGCGGCGGTTTCGTCGGCGGGCTGGTCGCGGCGCTGAGCTTTGCCCTGATCGCTCTTGCCTATGGCGTGGACAAGGCGGAGCGAACCCTGCGGCTTTCTCCGCTCACGCTGGTCAGCATCGGCATGGCCTGCACGCTGCTGAGCGGCCTTCCGGGCATGGCGTCGGGCCAGCCCTTCCTCACCCATTTGTGGTGGGAGCCGGAAGGCTGGCTCCCCAAGCTCGGCACCACGATGATCTTCGATCTGGGCGTCTATCTCGTCGTCCTGGGCGCCATGCTGAGTTTCCATTTCGGCCTCCAGCGGGAGGCGACGCGATGACGGTGCTTTATGCCATTGCCGGCGCGGGCATTCTGGGCTGCGCTCTCTACATGGTGCTTTCGCGCAATCTGGTGCGGATGCTGCTCGGCCTGTCGCTCCTTGCCACGGGCGTCAATCTGCTGCTGTTCCTGACCGGCCGCCTGGCGAGCCGCCAACCCCCGATCGTCCGGGACGGCGAGAAGGTGCTGGGCGACGCGGCCGATCCGATCGCGCAGGCGATGATCCTCACGGCGATCGTGATCGGGTTCGCGCTGACCGTGATGTTCGCCGTGCTGGTGCTGCGGGCCTGGCGGTCCGTTCGTTCGGTCGACGCGCGCGACGTGGATGCGGCCGAGCGCCTCGGCACGACGCGCGAGCGGGAGGCTGTCGATGACTGATGGCTGGCTGCTTGTCGCGCCTGTCCTGCTGCCGCTGCTGGGCGCTGTCGCCGCGCTCATCCTGCGCCGGCATGTGGCCGTGCTGGCGGCAGGCAATGTGGCTGTCTCGGCGGCCCTGCTGGCACTGTCCATCCTGCTGTTCGTCCGGGCCAGCGAAAGCCGGAGCGTGCCGGCGATCGTGTTCGGCAACTGGCCGGCAGGCATGGGGATCAGCTTCACCGCCGCTTTGCCCGGTGTCGCGCTGGTCGTCGTCACCGCGCTCGTCGCGCTCGCCGCTGCCCTCTATGCGCTCGTCGATGTCGGCCCCCGCCGCCGCCGGGCCGGTTACGACGCGCTCACGCTGGCCCTGATCGGTGCCGTGAACGGCGCGTTCCTCACCCACGACCTGTTCAACCTCTATGTGTGGTTCGAACTCGCGCTGATCGCCGCGCTCGGGCTTCTCACCATCGACCGGAAGCCGGCCCAGATCGATGGCGCCATCCGCTACGCCAGCTTCGCGATGCTCGCGGCGACCTTCATTCTGCTGGGCGTCGGGATCATCTACGGCATCACGGGCACGCTCGACATCGGTGCGGCAAGCGCGGCCCTCGCCCATCGCCCGCCCAGCTTCGCCTCGGCGGTCGCTGCGGCCCTGCTGCTGGGGGGCTTTGCGCTCAAGGCAGGGCTCTTCCCCTTTCACCTCTGGCTTCCGGCATCCTATCATACCGGGCCGACGGCTGCCGTGGCGGTGTTTGCCGGGTTGCTCACCAAAATGGGCTTCTATTCCCTGCTGATCGTTCTGGCGGGCGTCTTCGGCATCGGCACGGGCGGCCTCGGCGCCGCGCAACTGGTCCCGCTCCTGGGCTGGATTGCCGCGGCGACGATGATCGTCTGCGTCGCCGGGGCGCTGGCGCAAACCGACATGCGGCGCATCCTCTCTTATCATGTCGTCGCACAGGTCGGCTACATGATGGCCGGGCTGGCGCTGGCGACGTCCGATGGCATTGCCGCCGCTGTATTCTACATGATCCATTCGATCATCGTGCAGGCGAACCTGTTCCTGGGGGCCGGTCTGATCCGGCGCACGAGCGGCAGCTGGGATCTCACCCGGGCCGGCGGCATGGTGCGCACCAATCCGCTGTTCGCGGCCGTGCTGGCGGTGCCGCTCCTCTCCCTCGCTGGCATCCCGCCGCTCTCCGGCTTCTGGGCCAAGTTCATCGTGATCCGCGAGAGCCTGGACGCGGGCATGGCATGGCTGGGCGGCATCGCGATCATCGCCGGATTCATGACGATCGTCTCGGTCTCCGTCTTCTGGTCGGACGCGTGCTGGAAGGAACCGCATGGGCGCTCCGTGCGGCGTGTTCCGCTCGCGGGCCTTGTCGCGATGTCCATCCTCTCGGCCGCGACGCTCGCCATCGGATTGATGCCGCAATGGCTCTGGATCGTTGCCCGGCTCTCCGCGCAGGCGATCGGCGCGCTTTCGGGAGGCGCCCCATGACGCTCCTGCGCCGTGCCCGTGCCGTGCTGCTGCTGGCGCTCATCTTCCTGTGGGACCTGCTGGTCGCCTCGCTCGGCGTCGCGCGCATCGTCCTCTCCCCCGCCATCCGCACCGCCCCCGCGATCGTCGTCGTGCCCGTGGCGCTCGAGCGCCCGTGGGCCGTGGCGCTGTTCGCCTATTTTACCTCGCTCACGCCCGGCTCCACCTGCCTCCACGTCTCCGGGGACTGCAAGCGCCTCTATGTCCATGTGCTGGACACTGCGGATACCGAGGCCACCGTCGCGCGCTTCAAGCATCTCTACGAGCGCTGGATCAGGGAGCTCGAGCGATGATCGGCTTGCCCGTCCTTGCGGATTATCTTGCCATCGTGCTTGCCATCGCGCTGCTCTTCGCGGGCTGGCGCATGGTGCGCGGCCCGAGCTTCGTCGATCGTTTCGTCGCGCTCGACATGCTGACCGCCATCGCCGTGGGCTTCGCCGCGATCGGGACGATCGGCACGGGCCGCGGTGCCTTTCTCGATCTCGCGCTCGGCATCTCGCTCATCAACTTCGTGGCGACCGCGGCCTTTGCGGTGTTCCTCGAACGCAAGAGGAGGAAGGATTGACCCTGCTTGCCATGCTGCTCCTCTCGCTCGGGGCGCTCTTCCTGCTGGTGGCCGCGATCGGCGTGTTCAGGCTTCCCGACCCGCTCCAGCGCATGCACAGCGCCACCAAGGCCGGCACGCTCGGCGCCACGCTGATGCTGCTGGGAGTCATGCTGTCCGGCACGCTCGACGGGATGATGACCGGCTCGCTCGTCATTCTCTTCCTGCTGCTGACCTTGCCGATCGGCGCGCAATTGCTCGGACGGGCGGCTTATGTCTCCGGCACGAAGCTCGAAGGGCTCGAGCAGGATCCGCTGGAGGGCGAACTGGAGCGGGCGGAAGACCAGCCGGAGGAAACGGCCTAGCGGCGAAGACAAGTTCGCGGACTTGTCGCGAGAGAAGCGCGTTTTTCAGCCATTTCCCGCGTCATCCCGGACTCGATCCGGGATCCTGCTTCTCCTCTTTCTCCAAACCGCCTGAGGTCCCACATCCGCCTTGCTAAATAATCGTATATTGCATACGAATTCGCGCCAAACATATGACAGGGGCAATGATGACAATGAACCGGCTGGCATTGATAGCCATGGCGCCCCTTCTGGCCTTCGCGAGCGTCGCGCCGGCTGCCGCGCAGGTGAGCGCGGAGGATATCCAGCGCTCGGTTCAGCTCCAGGAGTCCTGGCTCTACCTGACTCGCGACGTCGCCGAGCCGGCCCAATGGCTGCCCGGCGGCCAGGGCTTCACCTATCGCAAGACGGTGGAGGGCGGCTTCGTTTTCGTCACTTATGACAGCGCCACGAACAGCCGGCGCGCGGCCTTCGACCAGACGGCCATCGCCGCTTCGCTCAGCAAGGCGATGAACCAGACATTCGAGCCGCTGCGCCTGCCCTTCGAGCGGATCAGCTACACGGCGGACGGCAAGGCTTTCGAATTCCGCTACGCCGAGGAAGGCTGGCGCTGCACCATCGCGGACTCGGTCTGCGCGCAGGCACCGCGCACCAGCCAGCCGCGCGGTTTCGGCGTCGTACGCGACCTGACGGTCCCGGCGATCAACACGCCGCGCCGCTCCCCGGACGGCAAGTGGGAAGCCTATGTCGAGAATTTCAACATCGCGATCCGTCCCGTCGGCGGCCAATGGAAGCGGATCAGCTTCGATGGGTCGGAGGCCAATTTCTACGATCCGGAATCCATCGTCTGGTCGCCGAATTCGAAGAAGCTCGCCGCCTATCGCGTGATCCCGGGCTATCGCCGCGAAGTGACGCGCGTCATCACGTCGCCGAGCGATCAGGTCCAGCCGAAAGTGATCGTGCAGCTTTATCCCAAGCCCGGCGATCCGGTGGACATCGACCGGCCGGTGCTCTTTCACGCGGAGACCGGCAAGCATATCGCCATTCCCGAGGCGCTGTTCGCCAATCCCTATCGCATGGGCAAGTTCAAGTGGCGCAAGGACAGCGCCAGCTTCAGCTTCACCTTCGATCAGCGCGGCCATCAGGTGGGTCGCCTGATCGAAGTCGATGCGCGGGACGGCACGCCGCGCGCGGCGGTGGAGGAGCGCGCCAAAACCTTCATCAACACCGGCTCCGGCCGCGAGTTCTACCATGAAGTCAGCGAGTTGGGTGCCGAGGTGATCTGGATGTCGGAACGCGACGGCTGGAACCACCTGTACCTGATCGACGGCCGCACCGGGAAAGTGAAGAACCAGATAACCCGGGGCGACTGGGTCGTGCGCGAAGTGGTGAAGGTGGACGATGCGAAGCGGCAGATCTGGTTCGCTGCCGGCGGCATGCGGCCGGGCGAGGACCCCTATCTCCAGCATTATTACCGCGTCGACTTCGACGGGCGGAACCTGACCCCGATGACCACGGTCGATGCTTATCACGACGTCGCATTTTCGCCGGACATGTCGATGTATGTCGACACTTATTCCCGCATCGACCTGCCGCCGGTTTCCGAGCTCCGCCGCACCAGCGACGGATCGCTGGTCGCCACGGTCGAGAAGGCCGACATCAGCCGCCTCGTCGCGGCCGGTTTCAAGGCTCCCGAGGCCTTCGTCGCCAAGGGCCGAGACGGCAAGACGGACATTTACGGCGTGATCGTGCGCCCGCGCGATTTCGATCCCAACAAGACATATCCCGTCGTCGAGAACATCTATGCGGGCCCGCATTCCAGCTTCGTGCCCAAGAAATGGTGGCCGTTCGGCTACCAGTCCAGCGGCGACAAGACGATCGGCATGCAGTCGCTCGCCGATCTCGGCTTCATCGTCGTGATGATGGACGGCATGGGCACGCTCAACCGTTCCAAGGCCTTCCATGACGTCGCCTGGAAGAACATCGGCGACACCGGCCTTGCCGACCGCATCCTGTGGCACAAGGCCGCAGCCGCGAAATACAGCTGGTACGACATCGACCGTGTCGGCATCTATGGCGGCTCGGCAGGCGGCCAGAACACGCTGATGGCGATGCTTTTCCATCCCGAATTCTACAAGGTGGGCATCGCCTATAATGGCTGCCACGACAATCGCATGGACAAGATCAGCTGGAACGAGGCGTGGATGGGCTGGCCGCTCGACGAGAGCTACGCTGCCTCCTCCGGCGTGGATAATGCCTGGCGCCTCCAGGGCAAGCTGATGCTGGTCGTCGGCGAGCTCGACATGAACGTCGATCCCGCATCGACCTATCAGGTGGCCGACGCGCTCATCCGCGCGGGCAAGGATTTCGACATGCTCACTGTGCCCGGCGGCGAGCATGGCGTGCTGCGCTCGGTGGGGCCCGTCGATTACGGCCTGCGCCGCCATTATGATTATTTCCTCCGCCACCTCGCCGGCGTCGGCACGCCGGACTGGAACAGGATGCCGGCATCGGCCCCGGGCGGAACCGTGCCCGCCGCCCACTGAGCGCCCGTCCGGAAAGCAGCCCTGACGCATCTGCGGCGCGGTGCCGCCCCGGGCGCAGCACCGCCTGCCGGTCGGCCGAGGAGGTGAAGGCCCGCAAACGAGCGAGCCTATCTTGTCACGCACGACGTCATCCCGGACTCGATCCGGGATCCAGCTGCCTTGAACACCGCCGGGTCCGGCCGGCTGGAACCGAAAGTCCCTCTGCGGATGTCGATGGAATGTGCCGGTCCCGCCCCATCTCACCACCACCCCGCCGACAAACGCACTTGCACTAGCCGGGATTAATCGTGATGCTTGGAACCCCGCATGGTCCCTGCCCTTCGCTCGGACTGCGCTCGCAAGCAATGGCGCGTTTGGAAAGCGCCATCGGGCTCCACTCTTTCCGCATCGAATGGAAGACGAACGAACCATGGCATTGGTGAAGAAGGCCACGCTCGCAAAGCGCGGCTCCATGGCGAAAGCGCCACCGGGCGAATCCACGCCGGCCCAGCCTTCCCCCTCGCGCAAGCCCCGGTCGCGCCGCGCGACCAGCGCGGTCGATCGCATCGATCAGGCGACGCAGGAGCTGGCCAGCGGCCTTGGCGAAGCAGCGGCGGCGGCGGGAGAACTCCAGCGCGCCGTCGATCAGATTTCCACCGGGGCCGAGGAAGCGGCGGGAGCGGCGCAGGAATCGCTCGGGTCAATCAGCGAGCTGCGCGGGGCCTTTGCGCATGCGGCCGAGCAGGCCGGCGCCGCGCTGCGCCAGACCGAAATGCTGCAGGCCGGGTTCAGCGATGCGGCGATGCAGATCGATGCCTCCATATCGGCCATCGCCCTCAACGCGCGCCGCCAGCTGGGTTCGGTCGCGATCATCGAGCGGCTGGAGGCCGCCGCCGATCGCATCGCGGCGGTGGGCGAGACGGTGAGCGACATTTCCGAGCAGACCGGCATGCTGGCGCTCAATGCCTCCATCGAGGCCGTGCGCGCGGGAGACGGCGGCAAGGGATTCGCCATCGTCGCGGACGAAGTGCGCGAGCTCGCCGACACGTCGGACAAGAGCGCCCGCGACATTCGCCAGCTCGCCACCGATATCGTGACGGAAATTCGCAACGCGGCGGACCGTATCCGCGCCATATCGCAAGCGGCGACGCGCGAGGCCGCGAATGGTGCCGCGATCTCCGCGTCGTTGCAGGAGGGGCGCGGCCAGCTCGACGCGCTGCTGGCCGGCGCCCGGGCGATTGCGGCGGCGGCGGGAGAAGCGACTATCGCCGCCAACGAAGCGGAACGGGGCGCCGAGCAGGTGGCCAGCGCGGCGGAGGAGCAATCCGCCGCCGGGGCCGAGGCGCAGCAGGCCATGGAGCAGCAGGCCGCTTCGCTGGACCAGAGCCAGCAGATTGCCGAGGCGCTCGGCGAGCTGACCAACGGCCTGGAAGCGAGCGAAGGCGATCAGACGCTGATCGAGCAGGTCGCGACGGCCGCCGAGCAGCTCTCCGCCATGGTGCAGGAGCTCTCCGGCGCCTCCAGCCAGATCCTCGTGGCGCTGGAGCAGATCGCGCGCGGGGCCCAGGTGCAGAGCGCCGCGACCCTGCAGGCCAGCACGGCAATGGCGCAGATCGAGAGCAGTGCGGGGCGCGCGCATGGCCTCGCCAGCGACGCGTCCGCTACCGTCCGCGACCTTGTGACGCGGGTCACCGAAGCGCGCAGCGGCGTGGGAACGCTGGCCGCCAATGTCTCCGATGGCGTGGCCGAGACGCGGGCTGTCCTGCAGCAACTCGCGACGGCCGGCGCCACGGCCCGCAAGATCGAGAAGATCGGCGACGGGCTCGCTCTGGTCGCGCTGCAGACCAACATGCTCGCGGTCAGCGGAACGGTGGAAGCCTCGCGGGCTGGCGAGGCGGGCGCGGGTTTCGCGACGGTCACCGCCGACATCCGCAAGCTCGCGCGTGAAGGCGCGGCCAATGCCGAGGATGCCAAGGATGTCGTGCGCTCCATCCAGGACCAGCTCGCTACGGCGCAGCGCGATCTGGACCAGAGCATGGCGGCAAGCGAAGCCGAGATCGGCCGCAACGAAGCGATGATCCAGCGCTTCGACGCCATGACTCTCGATCTCGGAAACGCGCGCGGCGCCAATGAGGCGATATTGGACCGCGCCGATGCGATCCTTCGCTCGGCGACCGAGGTCCGGCAGGGCTGCGACCAGATCGCCATGGCAGCCGAACTCGCCGCGACGGCCGCGCGCGAGGCCGGTTCGGCCGCGGCGCAGCAGGCGCAGGTCGCCGAGGATCTTGCCGCGGCCATCGAGGATATTGCAGCGCTCGCGGCATCGCTGGTCGGCGCGCAAGGCTGATGGCGCAGGCCGCCGAGCCATTGCTTGCCTTTCATGCCGGCGGCGTGCGCTATGGCATACCGGCCGCGCAGGTGCGCGCGGTGGCTCCCCTGCCCGCTCTCACGGCGGTGCCGCTCGCCCCGCCCGCGCTGATCGGGCTGGCCAATCTTCGCGGGGAAGCCACGCCCGTCATTGCCCTGTCGCGTCTGCTGGACCGGCCGGAGGGCGCGCCCGGCCGGCTCCTGCTGATCGAGAGCAGCAGCCGCTTCGCACTGGCGATCGACGCGGTCGAGGGCGTGGTCGGGCCGGACGATGCGCCGGAATGCCCCCCGCTCGAAACGCGCCTCGCCGAGATCTTCACGGACCGCAGGACGCTTGGCGGCCGGGCTCCGACTGCAACCCGGGCTCGCGAAATGGCGCAGGACGAGGATCGCCTGCCGCTCCTGCGCTTCATGCTCGGCGACCAGCATTTCGCCCTGCCGCTCGACGAGATCGAGCAGGTGCTGCGCGTCCCCGAGGCCATTGCCAGCCTTCCCCGCAGCGACGGTGTCGCGCTCGGCACGCTCGATTATCGCGGCGGCCTTCTGCCCTTGCTGTCGCTGGCGGCGCTGCTGGCCTTGCCGCGCGGTGATGCCAGCGGGGCGCGCATTCTGGTCGCGGTGATCGGGCAGCAGCGCGTCGGCCTGCTGGTCGATGCGGTGGATCGCGTGATCCATGCCCCGGTTTCGCGCATCGATCCCGTGCCGGCGGCTCTGCTGCGCGGAGAGGCCGAGGCGGTGGTCGCGGGCATCTATCGGCCGGTTGCCGGGGAACGGCTCGTCTCCGTCCTCGCCGCAGGGGACCTGCTCAGCCGCGACCAGATCGCGCGCCTCGCGCCCGCCCGTCCGGAAGCATCGGCGGCACCCGGGCCAGAGATCGAAACCGAAGCGCTGCTGCTGGTGCGCGTCGGCGGCCACCGGCTCGGTTTCCCCCTGGCGGCGATCGACGGTGTCGCGCGCGTCCCCGAGAGGATCACGCGCCTGCCGGGCGCACCGGATTTCCTGGCCGGGCTCGGCCGACTGCGCGGCGAGTCCTGCCCGATCGTCGACTTGCCGGTCCATCTGGGAGAAGTCGCCCGTCCCGTGCGTGGCGGAGCCATTCTCCTGTGCCGCATTGCTGGTGCCCCCGCCGGACTGAAAGTCGATGAAGTGGCAGGCATCGTCCGCGCCCCGGCCGCGCTGCTGCGCGCCGCAGGCAGCCTTGGCACCAGCCGCACCCGGCCGTTCGAGCGCGTGCTCGCGCTGGATGGCGGGGAGCGGTTCGCGCTCGTCCTGTCGGCCGATGCGCTGTTCGATCAGGTCGAGGCCGATCTGCTGCAGGCCTTCGAGCGGACACTGGCCGAACCCGCGTGACCAAACTCCTCATCGTTGACGATTCCCCGCTGATGCGGAAGCTCCTGACGGAGATTTTCGTCGAGGCCGGCGGCTTTGATCTCGCCGTCGCCCGCGATGGCGGCGAGGCGCTCGAACAATTGCATGCCTTCGCGCCCGACGTGGTGACGCTGGACATTCACATGCCGGGCCTCGACGGCCTTGCCTGCCTTGACCGGATCATGGTCGAGCGGCCGACCCCGGTGGTCATGGTCTCCTCGCTGACCGAGGAGGGCGCCGAGGAAACGCTCGAAGCGCTCTCGCTCGGCGCGGTCGATTTCGTCGCCAAGCCGCGCGGGCCGCTCTCGCTCGAAATCGACAATGTCGCGGCCCTGCTGGTGCAGAAAGTGCGGGCGGCTGCAGGCGCGCGACTGTCGCGCGCCACACGCCTCACCGACCGGGTGCGCCTGCGCACGGCAAGGCCGCCGCGACCCGCCCGGCCAGCAAAGCGCGCCGCCAGACGAAAAGCCAGCGGCAAGCTCGAAGGTGTCGCGGCCGTGCTGGTCGGCGTCTCGACAGGCGGCCCCCCCGCCCTCGACGTCCTGCTCGAGCCCATTCCTGCCGACTTCCCCTGGCCCATCGTCATCGCGCAGCACATGCCCCGCAGCTTCACGGGGCCCCTCGCGCGCCGCCTCGACGGGCGCTGCGCGATCAGCGTGGTGGAAGTGACGCGGCCCACGCCGCTGCAGCCTGGACACGCCTATATCGGCCGGGGCGATGCCGACCTGCTGGTTTCGCGGCGCTCCGCCGGGGTCGTCGCCATGCCCGCACCTGCCCGCCCCGATCTGCACTGGCATCCGAACACGGACCGTCTCGTCGAGAGCGCCATCGCGGCGCTGGGTGCGCAGGCTCTGGTCGGCGTCCTGATGACCGGCATGGGCTCGGACGGCGCGAAAGCCATGGCGGCGCTGCGCCAGGGTGGCGGCCATGTCATCGCGCAGGATGCCGGGACATCGGTCGTGTGGGGCATGCCCGGCGCGCTGGTCGCGCTTGAGGGCGCCGATCTCATTCTGCCGTTGCCGGAGATCGCGCCGCAGCTCATCGATTGGGCCGTCGGATGAGCGATGACCAGCCGCCGCTGCTGACCGGGGACCAGCTCGCCCGGCTCGGCGACCTGCTTCATCGCTGGACCGGCATGATCTTCGGCGAGAAGAAACGTTATTATGTGGAACGCAGGGTCGCCGAGCGCATGCGCCGGACCGCCAGTCCCGAGGTGGACGAGTATCTCACCACCCTGCTGCATGACACGGCCGAGCGCCGGTCGCTCATCAATGCCTTCACGGTCAACGAGACCTATTTCTATCGCGAGACCTATCAGTTCGCGGCCCTGAGCAATGCGATCCTCCCCGCCATCGCCCGCACCAAGCGCCCCGGCGACCTGCTGCGGATCTGGTCGATGCCCTGTTCCACCGGAGAAGAGCCCTACTCGATCGCGATCTGGCTGCTGGAGCACTGGCCGCTGGTGGATGCTTATCATGTCGAGATCGTGGGCTCGGACATCGACAGCGATGCGATCGCCGCAGCCCGGGCGGGGCGCTATGGCGCGCGCTCTCTCGCGCGCCTGCCTTATGCCGCGCGGCAGGCCTATTTCGAGCCTGAGCAACAGGATCATTACCGGATCATCGAGGATCTGCGCGAATCCGTGATCTTCAGGGAAGCCAATCTGATCGATACGGCATCCGTGGAGGCGCTTGGCCGCTTCGATGTCATCCTCTGCCGCAACCTTCTGATCTATTTCGACGAGAGCGCCCGGCAGCGTGCCTCGGCCAATCTCCATTCCGCGCTCCATCCGGGCGGCTATCTGTGCCTCGGCCACAGCGAATCCATGGCCCGGATCGACGACCGGTTCACGATGGTTCGACTTGACGACGCAATCGTCTATCGTCGCGACTGATGGACGATCTGCTCGCACAGTTTCTGATCGAAGGGCGGGATCTCGTCGGGCAGGCCCATGGGGATCTGCGCGCTCTTTCGGCGGACATGGCGGATGCGCGGGCCTTTGACAGCCTGTTCCGCGCTACGCACACGCTCAAGGGCTCCGTCGCGCTGTTCGACATGGCGCCGGCCGAAGCGCTGCTCCACGCAGCCGAAACGCTCCTCGATCGCGCCCGCCGGGCGGGGGTGGCGCTGTCGGCACGCCAGATGGAGGCGCTGGTCGTGGTGATCGATCAGGTCGATCGGTGGATCGACGCCATGGACGCGCAAGGGGCGCTCGATGACGATGCGGCAGACATCGCCGCGCAACTGGCTACGGCATTGGCTCTGGACGGCGCCGCTCAGGCCCCGCGCGTGCAGCGAGCCGACGCTCCCCAACCGGGCGCCACGACGGTCTTCCATTTCACGCCCGATCCCGAGAGTTTCTTTCGCGGGGAGGATCCCCTCGCGACCCTGGCCGCCGTGCCCGGCCTCCTGTCCCTTGAGATGCTGCCGGCAGAGCCATGGCCGTCGCTCGACCTGCTCGATCCTTTCCGCTGCATGGTGCGGTTCGAGGGCACGAGCAGCGCGAGCCCGGATGGCGTGCGCGCCGCCTTCCGGCTCGTGCCCGATCAGATCGAAATCGAGGCCGCGCAGGAGGCGACGCCCGACGCCGGCCCCGGCCCGGCGGACGGCATCGCCGCCACGGCCGAGAGCGGCGGATCCGTGCTCCGCGTCGATGGCGCGAGGCTGGATCGGCTCGCGACCCAGACCGGCGAACTTGTCGTCGCGGTGCACGCCCTGCAGGCGCTGGCGAGCGAGATCGCCGCGCGGGATCCCGCGCTCGGCATGGCCTTCCGGCGCGCACAGGCGGGAATCGAGCGGGCGAGCACGGCGCTGCGGCAGTCCGTCGCCGATGTCCGGCTGGTGTCGCTGCAGCCAGTCCTGCGGCGGCTGCCCCGCCTTGCGCGCGAGCTGGGCGCGACGCTCGGCAAGCCGCTCCACTTCACCCTCACCGGCGACGACACGCGGGTCGACAAGCAGATCGCCGACGGACTGTTCGAGCCGCTGCTGCATCTCGTGCGCAATGCCATCGACCACGGCCTCGAAACGCCGGAAGAGCGGGCAGCGGCCGGCAAGCCCGCGCAGGGACAGGTCACGCTCGCTATCGCGGCGCGGGGGGAGCGTCTCGTCATCAGCCTTACGGATGACGGTCGGGGGATATCGGCGGACCAGATCCGGGCGGGTGCGGTGGCCCGGGGATTGATCGACGCGGCCGATGCAGCCGACCTCACCGACATGCAGGCCATCCGCCTCATCTTTGCCCGCGGCTTCTCCACGGCTGCGCATGTGACCGACGTTTCGGGACGCGGTGTCGGCATGGATGCCGTCTCCGCGGCGGTCGAGCGGCTGCACGGCACCATCGAGATCGAGAGCGCGGTCGGCACCGGCACGACCATCCGTCTCCTCCTTCCCCTCGCCGCCATCACCACGCGCCTGCTCACCATCCATGCCGGGGGCGAGCGCTATGCCGTGCCCTTCGATCAGGTCGGCGAGACCGTCCGGCTGTCCGCATCCGAAATTCAGCAGCTGGGCCGGGGAGAAGCCTGCGTGATCCGCGATCGCACCGTACCGGTGGTCGATCTGGGCGAGGCGCTGGGCGGCACCCGGGAGCAGTCCGGCCATGCGCGCCTGATCGTGAGCCAGGCCGCCGGCGAGCCGGTCGCCTTCCGCGTCGCGGCATTCGGCGAGCGGCTCGATGCCGTGGTCAGCGAGCGGCGCGGCCTGATCGCTCGCCTGCCGGCGATCGTCGGGACCTCCCTGCTTGCCGACGGCACCGTGCTGCTCGTCCTCGATCTCGCGGAGCTGGCGGCATGAGCGTGCATGTCGCAGACGACGTCATTCGCCTCGAGGGTGCCTGCCCGGTCGAAGATGCCGAGACGCTGCTCATCGCGCTCCAGGAGGGGCCGGACCGGTCGGTCGATGTCGCCGCGCTCGCTTCCGCGCATCTTGCCGTCATCCAGGTGCTGCTCGCGACGCGGCCGAAACTCGTCGGATCCAGCGGCAATGCCTTCCTGGAAAGCTTCGTCCTGCCCGGGCTGAGAAAAGGCACGGGATGAACAAAAAGAGTATCGGGCGAATGTGGCCGCACTATAGGGAGGAAATATAGGCGCAGGCAGAGTAGAATATTGGAGTCCCGGAATGCCCGTTACCGTGATGATCGTCGATGACAGCAAGCTGGCCAGGATCGTGGCCGGCAAGGCACTGGCCGCTATTCAGCCCGACTGGCAGAAGCTGGAAGCCGGCAGCGCCGCACAGGCACTCGAGACTCTCCAAACCGCTTCCGTCGACGTCGCCCTGATCGATTTCAACATGGCGGAGAAGGATGGGCTGGAACTTGCCGCCGAGCTGCGCGCTATGCGTCCAGATATGCCAGTCGCGATCATCACAGCCAATATCCAGGACGAGGTCATTGCCCGTGCCCGCGAGGTCGGCGCGGCGTTCATCGCCAAGCCGGTGACCAGCGAGGGGCTTTCGAACTTCATTTCCGGCGCCGCCCTTCGGCTGAGATCGAGAAACGCGTGAGCGCCGAGACTCTCGTCCTGTCCGAACTGGAGCGTGATGCCCTCACGGAGATCGTCAATATCGGGGTGAGCCGCGCGGCGTCGAGCCTGCGCAAGATGATCGGCGAGCAGGTCCTGCTGTCGGTGCCTTCCATCGAAGTCGTGAGCCAGCGCCGCGCCGCGCGCCTCATCAGCGAGCGCGAAGTGAGCGAGCTGGTCGCCGTGCGGCAGGATTTTTCCGGCTCCTTTTCGGGGCGCGCCCTGCTCATTTTCCCCGAGACGAACAGCCTTGAACTGGTGCGCGCCGTGACCGGGGGCGAACTCAGCGTGCAGGAAGTCCTCGATCTCGAGCAGGAAGCGCTTGCCGAGACGGGCAATATCATCCTCAACTCCTGCCTCGCGACCATCGCGAACATGCTCAAGCGATCGCTGGTCATGACGATCCCGGAAGTCGTGCGCGGTTCGGGCGGGAGCCTGTTCGACGCCGAGCATGACGGGGCCGAGGGGCTCGTGCTCTTCCTCTACATCGATTTCGCGGTGCGCAGCCGGGACATTCGCGGCTACATCGCGATGATCCTGGACCTGCCTTCCATGGCGGCGCTCAAGGATCTGCTCGGCGAGTTCATCGCGCGCGTTGTCGGCGAAGACTTCTGAGACCATGCTGGGCTTCGAGCAGACACAGCTCACTCTGGCCGCGATGGGCGCGAGCGGCAGCTGGGCCTGGAACATCGGCGAGAACAGCCTCGATGTGGATGAGCGGTTCGCGGCGCTTTATGGTCTGGATGCCGGGGAGGCCCTGACCGGACTGCCGGCCGAAGCCTTCTTCAAGGCCATTCATCCGGCGGACCGCGCCCGCATCAAGATCGCGGTTGCCGGCATGATGGCGGGCGCCGAGCTTTTCTCCAAGGAATTCAGGATCGTCACGCCGGGTGGGACGACGCTCTGGATGCATGGCCGCGGCCAATGCGAGCTGGACGATTATGACCAGCCGCGTCGATTCATCGGCCTGCTTGTCGACGTCACCGAGCGCAAGCGCGCCGAGGAGCGGCTGCGTATCGCGCAGACGGCCGGCGGCGTCGGCACTTTCGAGTTCGTGGACGGGCATGCGACGGCAGCGGTATCGGCGGAATTCTGCCGGTTGCTCGGTCTGCATCCTGCGTCGGTCCTGCCGGTCCAGACGATCAACGCGGTCCTCGCCCCCGGCGCGCAGCCCATCCTGCCGGATGCCCGCAGCAGCCATGTTCCCGAGACGCTGGACGCCGAGTTCGAGATCATTCGCAATGACGATGGCCAGCGCCGCTGGATCGCGCGGCGGGGCGAGATACTGCCCGAGGGATCGGGCTACCGGCTGATCGGCGTGATCTACGACGTCACCAAGTCCAGGGCTATGGAAAGCGCGCTGCGCGACCTCAACGAGACGCTGGAAGAGCGCGTCCATCAGGAAGTCGTCGAGCGGCAGCAGACCGAGGAAGCGCTGCGCCAGGCGCAGAAGCTTGAAGCGATCGGCCAGCTCACCGGCGGCGTCGCGCATGACTTCAACAATCTCCTGATGGCGATCTCGAGCAGCCTGGCGCTGCTGAGCAAGCGCCTGCCGGACGATCCCAGTCTGACCCGGCTCATCGACAATGCACTGCAGGGTGCGGAGCGCGGTGCCGCCCTCACCCAGCGCATGCTCGCCTTCGCGCGGCGGCAGGACCTCTCGCCCGAGCAGATCGCCGTCCCGGAGCTGCTGGCGGGCATGAGGGAGCTAGCCCAGCGGACACTGGGCCCGTCCTGGCCGCTCGATTTCCGCTGGTCGGAGGATCTGCCGGCCGTTCTCGCCGATCCCAACCAGCTGGAAATGGCCCTCATCAACCTGCTGGTGAACGCGCGGGATGCAGTCCCCCGCGGCGGCCCGATCTCCATCCATGCCGATCTCACGACGGTCGAGGCGGGCGAACTCACCGATCTCGCGCCGGGGCGTTATGTCCGGATCAGCGTCATCGACCGCGGCTCGGGCATGGATGCCGAGACGCTGGCCCGCGCGACCGAGCCCTTCTTCACCACCAAGGGCGTGGGGAAAGGCACGGGCCTTGGCCTTTCGATGATCCATGGGCTCGCCCGCCAGCTCGAAGGCACGTTCACGCTGCAAAGCGCGATCGGGCAAGGCACCAGCGCGACGCTCTGGCTCCCCGAGTCCCGCCATGCGACCCCCTCGCCGGGCGCGGCGCCGGCCCAGCCCTCACCCCCCGTCGCGCGGCACAATCTCAACATTCTGGCGGTGGACGACGATTCGCTGATCCTCATGAACACCGCCGCATTTCTGGAGGATTTGGGGCACTGCGTGTGGGAAGCGGCCTCAGGTGCCGATGCGCTGCAGATCATCCGCGCCACGCCTGATCTGGACCTGCTCATCACCGATCATGCAATGCCCAACATGACCGGCGTCCAGCTCGCGGAACAGGCCGTGTCCGAGCGCCCCGGCCTTCCGGTCATTCTGGCGACCGGTTATGGCGAGGTCCCCACCGACAGCATGTTGCGGGTCGTCAAGCTCGGCAAGCCCTTCTCGCAGGCCGAGCTCGAGGATGCGATCAATCGCGCGATGAGCGAATAAGCTCTGCCGAACCGGACGGGAACGGCGCCTGGGCGCCGGAACCGTCGGCGCAAACTATTCCAGCATTCGCGCGAAAGTCGCTGCCGATCCCCGCACGCGCGCCTGCGTACCGCCCGGCCGTGGCCCCGCCTCTCCCGGCGCCGTCCGGGAGAGCGCCGCCAGCAGCTGCGCCGCGGCATGCAGCCCCTGGGGCGCAAGGCTGTAGAAAACCAGCTTCGCCTCGCGTCGCGTCTGCACGAGCTCCGCCTTGCGCAGCACGGCAAGCTGTTGCGAGAGGCCGGGCTGGCCCACGCCGGTCAGGGCTTCGAGCTCGCTGACCGAGGTCTCGCCATGGTCGAGCAAGGTCCGCATCAGTCGCAGCCGGACATCATGCGCCAGCGCCTTGAGGACGATGGTGATTGCGTCGAGCTCGCCATCCGTGAAGGCCGTCACGCGCCGCGTCCTCCCGGTGCGTCGGGCTGGGTGCGATAGAACCAGCAATCGTCCCCCGCCTCCGCGAGCGCCGAGCGCTGATCCTGATGCGGCGGGAGCAGCACGTCATCCCCCGGCCGCCAGCCCTCCGGGGTGACCACATTCGCGCTGTCCACCCGCTGCAGCGCGGCGAGGACACGCAGCAATTCCTCCACCGATCGGCCGACGGTCGCGGGATAGCAGAGCATCGCGCGGATGATCCCCTCAGGGTCGATGAAGAAGGTCGATCGCAGCGTCGCGGCATCCGGCGCATCCTGCGCGAGCATCCCATAGGCGCGGCCGATGACAAGCGAGGGATCCTCGACGATCGGGAAGCTGACCGTCACGCCGAAATGCTCGCGGATCGCGCGGATCCAGCCCAGATGAGCATAAACGCTGTCGACCGAGATCGCGAGCAGCGCGCAATCGAGCGCTTCGAAACGCGCGCTGGCACGCGACAGGGCGATGAACTCGCTGGTGCAGACGGGCGTGAAATCCGCCGGATGCGAGAAAAGCAGCAACCAGCGCCCCCGATAATCGGAGAGGTTGAGATCGCCCATCGTTGTACGGGCCCGGAAATTGGGCGCCGGATCCCCGATCTGGAGCGGCCTCACCGGCTCGGCGGCCCATGCATCACTGGAACTCAAACGTCCTGCTCCCTGGGGCAAATCCTGAAACCGTTGTCCTAGACGCTTACATCATGAGCGTAAACGACGAAGCGGCGTGGAAGGGTTTGGACCTGGCAGGGTGCCCCGCTGCTGGGGCGTCATGGCGGCCAGTGTCAGGGGAGGGGTTGTGTGAAGCGGCCCTGCCCCCTGCTCCTCGTCATTCCCGCGAACGCGGAATCCAGTTACACCCCGGCGCTCGTACGCAATGTCTCAGCTGGATTCCCGCGTTCGCGGGAATGACAATGTAGGGAGGAGGAGGAGACGTCTCCTTTAGTGTCGTGTCCGGTCGAGCGGCATTGGGACTGGCTGCAAACGGAGTAGCTGCCGGGCGGCTTTCGAGCGCTTGCGTAGACGGCAAAAAGACGGAATCGGGGGGAAGCACTCACTGTGTTCCGAAGGCGGTCAGAACGGCTAAATCAGTCTTGCGCAGCTCCAGGTGAACGCCCCCGCCCACGTAACGGGACTCGCCCGTGGACGCCTCACGAGCAGGATAAAGCTGTACACACCATCTGGCCCCACACTCTATGACGTTGATATTATAGCCCTTCCCATCAGGGTCAAATGACCGTCGTCCAAAATGCTGCTCTGCATATCTTATGGCCACCTCCTCAGGTCGGTTCACCGATCCTGAACATGCCAGGAGGCGCGTATGCAGCGACAACGAGTAGAAGTCTCATATCTGAAGTCCACGCAACACCGTCATCTCCCGAAAGGCTGCTTCCGGACGGAAATGCCCTATAACCGCTATTCCACAATAGCATCGAACTTGCTCACCCCTGAGCCCTGCCCAGCCGGAGCGCGCCCATGTCCGATCCCGAGCTTGTGATCTGCCCCGCCTGCGCCAGTCCCAATCGCGTGCCGGCCGCGAAGATCGGTGCTGCGCCCAAATGCGGGCGCTGCGGGGAGCGGCTGTTCGAGGGTCGGCCCACGGATGTCGCCGCCAGTGCCTTCGATCGTCATGTCGGCCGGGGGAGCCTCCCGGTGCTCGTCGATTTCTGGGCAAGCTGGTGCGGGCCGTGCCGGGCGATGGCGCCGGCTTTCAAGGCGGCCGCCGCCGAACTGGAACCGCATGTGCGCCTGCTGAAAGTCGATACCGAGGCCGAGCAGGCCATCGCCGCGCGCTACGGCATCCGCTCCATCCCCACGCTCATTCTCTTCCGGGATGGCCGTGAGATCGCGCGGCAGGCGGGCGCGATGAATCAGGCCCAGCTTGTCGCATGGACGCGACAGGCGCTCGCCGGCGCCTGACCCGCCCGGCGCGCCGCCCCGTCACAGCCCGATCGCCCGCCCCGCCCAGGCAGCCGGCACGGCCGCGAGGCAAAGGAACGTGCCCAGCGGCAGCCGGGTCGTGGCATCGATCTCGCGGCCGGTCAGCTTCAGCATGAGGGCCCAAAGCAGCCCCGCCACGCTGGCGATCAGCAGCAGGAGCGGCAGCGATTGCCAGCCAAGCCAGGCGCCCAGCGCGCCCAGCAGCTTCGCGTCGCCCATTCCCAGCCCTTCCCGTCCGCGCACCAGTCGATACGCGAGCGCGAGCGCGAAGAGGCACAGATAGCCCGCGCCCGCGCCGATCAGCCGCGGCTCGAAACTCGCCGGCAGGAACCAGTCGCCGATCGTCAGCCCCAGCGCGGCGAGCGGCAATGTGAGCGCATCCGGCAGCCAGTGATGGCGCGCATCGAGCAGGGCGAGCGTCAGCAGCAGCCAGCCGCCGGCGGCGAAGAACAGCGCGTCGGGCAGCGGCAGCCACCAGAGCAGGACGGCGCCGATCAGCGCCGCGCCCCCTTCCATGACCATGTGGACCGGATCGATCCGCGCGCCGCAGCTTCGGCACCGCCCGCGCGCGAGGAGCGCGCCGAGCAGCGGGATCAGCTCCAGCGGCCCCAGGGTGCGCCCGCAGCTGTCGCAGCGCGATCGTCCCCTGACCACCGACTCCCCCCGGGGCCAGCGCGTCACGATCGCGCCGAGGAAGCTGCCGATGATCGCGCCCGCCCCCGCGCCGAGCAGGATGCGCAGGCCGTCCTGCATGGCGGGATTCACAACCGGCCGACCGTCCGCAATATCTGCTCGTCGCCCACGGGGCGGAAGCCATTGGCACCCAGCGCGGCGATCAGCAGCGGGTCGCTCGTGCGCACGCGCATCGCGGCTTCGTAACTGCCATCGCTCTTGATGCGGATGTTGAGCTGCTCCTGCCCGGACTGGCTGGCCAGCGGCAGCTCGACCACGTCGCCCGCGCAGCGCGCCTGGCCGGAAAAGCCGTTGGACAGGGCAAGGCCGCTGATGAGGGCGGGCACGCGGGCGCGCACCTGCCCTTCCGCGCGCGTGCACAGACCGCCGGTGAAGTGGACGGTCAGGTCCTCGAACTCGACCCGGCTCACCGGCAGCGGCGCGAGCGGCGCGGCAAGGGCCAGCGCGCCCGTCACGTCATCGATGCCCCGGCGGCCGAAGCCGATCGTGAACGCGCCCGCGATATCGTCGGCATTGCCCCGCCGCCGCGCGACATCGATGCGCACGCGCCCGATGAGCAGCTGGACGGGATTGAGGAACACGTCGACGGTGCCGATATTGACGCCCCGCACCTGCAGTTCCTCGGCGCCGCCCCACCAGATCGGCCCGCGCAGGGATCGTGCGGCGACGCCCATTTCCTTGAGCTCGAAGATGCTGAATGCCGCCCGCAGCGGCCAGGTGATCAGCATGCCGATGGCGAGGATGATCACCAGCATGATCTTCACGCGGGTGGTGCGCGTCCAGCCGATCATGGCCTGATCTCCTCGAGCACCGCCTGGACGGCGACCGTGCCTTCGGCCGCGCCGGGCACGATGCTGATCGTCTGCACCATCACGCCGGCCTGCTCCAGCGTCGATATCCACTGGAGGAGCGGGCCGACCCGGGCCGATCCCATGTTGATCGACATGCGCCCCTCACCCTGCAGCGTCGCGCGGTCGAGCGTGAAGCCCGCTTCCGCCGCGCTCTGGCCGACAAGCTGATCGAGCGGCACGCGGTCCGCCTGCTGGCGCTCGGCCGGGCGCTGGCGCAGTTCCGCCACCTTGTCGCGCACGGAGGCATAGCGGTCGAGCGCCAGCCGCTGCCGCTCCCAGCCCGCCGAGAGCGCCCCGCCGATCGGCCGCAGCACGCCCAGCCAGAGGAAGATCACGAATGCGATGACGCCCAGCACCACCATGAAGCGCTGCTCGCGCTCGCTGTGGTTGGCCCACCATGCCCGCATAGCCTGCAACATCAGCGCACCACCATGATATCGGCGATCACACGGCCGCCCCGTTGCTGTACCGCGTTGGCGCTGATCCGCCAGCCCGCTTCCTGTATGGCGATGAGCACATCATTGATGTCCTCGGCGCGAACGGCGGCGAGCTGGACGCGCAGCGATCCGTCCGCGCCCTGATTGACATTGGTGAGCACGACATTGGCATTGGCCTGCATCGCGGCCATCAGCCCGGCCATCATGCCGGTGAAGCCGCCCCGTCCGCCCCGCGCGGCGAGCAGCGCGGTCATGCGCCCGTCCGCCATCTCCGGGTCGCTTACGGAGGGATCGATGGTGCGGGCCAGTTCCACGGTCTGCGCGTCCAGCCGCGAGGATTCGGCATTCA
Source organism: Sphingobium lignivorans (assembly GCF_014203955.1). Lineage (NCBI taxonomy): Bacteria > Pseudomonadati > Pseudomonadota > Alphaproteobacteria > Sphingomonadales > Sphingobiaceae > Sphingobium > Sphingobium lignivorans. Next base: position 1,470,897 of record NZ_JACHKA010000001.1, on the reverse strand, counting down.
GGCGGATGATGGTGACGAGAGAGACGAGCAGCATGCACAGGCCTATGAGTCCCAGCAGCAGGCCGATCCGCCGCATCCGGGCGGAATCGATCAGTGCCGGCGCGCGCCGCGCGAAGCTGCCCTGCCGCAGATCCAGCGGCGGCTCGTCGAGCGCCGAGAGCAGAGCCGCGTCCACTTCCTCGTCGGTCACCGGCGTCACCGGCGCGTCGCCGATGATCAGCGGAGCGATCACTTCCTCGCCGTCGAACGCCGTGTCCACACCGCGCACGACCTCGCCGGCCCCGACCTGCCCGCGCACGAACCCGCTTGCCGGCCCCGGCAGCAGCAGGGCCGAGGGCACGATGCTCGCCCGACCGACGCCATGTGTCGCGGCCCAGTCCAGCCAGTGCGTCATCGCGCTCTGGCTCGTTACCGCCACGACATGCGGTGCGTCCGGATCGTCATTGGCCGCGACCGCCGCGTGAAGCTGGTCCGGCTCGCCGATGCTCGCCTGCAGCGCCATCAGCCGCGCTGCGGCCGCGCCTTGCCGGGGCGTCATGCCCGGGCAGGCGATCCAGTGGAGCGTGGTGGCCTGCGGCGGCAGCACCAGCATGACCTCGCCGATGCCCGCATCCGGCTCCTCGGCCTGATCGGGCGGCAGCCACTCGGTGCCGCGCCCGCGCCGCACGATCCTGTCATCGGCAACGCGATACCAGAGCGGCGACGCGTCCCGTTCGGGCGGCAGGAGGATGATATAATCGTGTCTCAAGAATCCTCGCCCCACTGGCGGCGCACGAGCCGCGCCGGCCTACGTCCCGCATCGATCAGCACAATCTCTTCCACCGTGTCTCCCCCGAGATCGGCCCTCAGCGCCACTTCGAACCAGCGTGTCTTCTGCGCCAGTTGCTCCCAGGCGGAATCGGACAGATTGAGCCTTGCCAGTGCCGGCAGGCTCCGGAACGTCACGAGGCTGCCATAGCCGCCAACCGGCCGCTGCGCCAGCACCTGCCGGGCCTGTTCGAGCCCCAGCGCCTCGGGCGCGAGCATGGCGAGCAGCACCGCTTGCCCCGGCAGCAGCGTGTTGATGTTGATGGGCGAAAGCGCCGTCGTCGGCAGCGCGCAGATCCAGGGGCGCAGGCGCTGGTAGATTTCCGGGGTGACGGCCCCCACCATCAGCAGTTCGCTCGGGTCCGCCATCAGCATGTTGGCCGCGCGATAGGGCGGCGAGAAGCCCGCGTAGAACTGGTCCTCGGCGCCGCCATTGCCGGGCGTTGAATCGCTGTCGATCCAGTCAGCCGCCGTAATCGCCACTTGCAGCGCCGTGCCATGCTCGATGCCGAGCAGGCGCATGAGCCCGGCGAACTGCTCGATGCCTTCCGGCCGCGCCACCAGCGTCTCCTCGCCGGAAAAGGCCGCCTCATCGGCACCGTCGTCCGGGCCTTTCACGAGGCTGTTGAGATTGAAGCAGTTGCCCCGGTCGATGATGCGGGCGGTCACCGTGCCGCCGGGCACGGCAATCACCTGATCGCGCCCCAGCCATCCGCCTTCCAGCGTGGTGCGGTCCGGCCGCATCGCGACGAGGTCGCTCACGCGCATCGCCGCCATCTGCTCGGCCGTCAGCAGATAAGCACGGCCCTGATCTGCGGAGACGATGTTGCGGGTCATGCGGCTGGCCAGCGTCAGCCGCTCGAGCGCGACCGCCGTGATGACCGAGAGGATCGCCACCAGCAGCAGCACGGTGAGCAGTGCCGCCCCGCGCTCGGATGCACGCTCATTGACCATCGGCAAGGCCTCCGGCTGCGGCGTCGTCGACGGGCGGCTGGCTCATCGCCGTGCCGACGAGGAAGCGCAGCGTCAGCGGCGCCGCGTTGCGCCGTGTGAGCGCGATCTCGACGGCGGTCGGCATGTCGATCGGTCGTGCGGGCGCCCATCGCTCCAGCCAGGCGCCGTTGCGCGCGCGATAGCGCAGCGTCAGCGCCGTCACGTCGTCGAACAGCACGGCCGGCTCGGGCGCTGGCGCGCCGTCCACCGCTGCATAGCCGATCCGTTCGAGCCGCCCGTCCCGCCACCAATATTCGACCTTTTGCAGGCTGGGGCGGCGCAGCGTGCCGGGATTGGCCCAGCCGTCGCGGACGAACTGCATGAGCGGCTCGTCCCCCTGCGCCGCCCGTCCGAAGAAGACCGGCGCGAGCGTGCCGGCATCCGTCCGGCTGATCCGCACCACCGCCTGCGAGAGATCAGCGTCGAGCGTGGCGAGGCCGCGCTGCACGTCGGCCAGCGCGTCCAGATGCGTCCGCACCGTCGCCTGACCGTCCACGCTGCTGCGCAGCAGGGCCACGCCGGCCGTCGCCAGCATCGCGAAGATCATCACCGCGACGAGCAGCTCGATCAGCGTGAAGCCGCTGTCCCGCCGTCCGGGCGCGAGCTGTGGACCCGGCTCAGTCACCACTGCTCACATTCCCGTCGAGGTCCATGCGCAGCGTCACTTGCTGGTCGTCGCGCCGCAGCACGAACCGCAGCGGCTGGTCGGCGCGGCCGACACTGTCGAACACGATGCGAGCCTGCCCCGCCGAGCCGAGGTCGGCGCTGGCGCCGCCGGACCAATCCTGCGAGGCCAGCGGCCCTTCCCGCACCGGTTGCCATTGCCCGCGTGCGCGCTGCTCGAACCCATAGGCGGTCGGCGAGACCCACAGCGCAACAGCCCGTCCGCTGATGACGGCATCGTCGCGCGCGGCACGCACGCGCCCGGCGAAGCGATCAATATCCCCGGAAATGCGCCCGCGCGGATCGGCCATGGTCAGCACCACCGCGCCGGACATGAGGCCGATGATGACGATCACGACCATCAGCTCGACCAGCGTGAAGCCCTGCTGCGCCGCCCCGAACCGGAGCGACGAGGCGCGGGGGCGCTCCGTGCCGGGATGCCGCGCCCTCATTTCGCGCGACCGAAAGTGAGCACCGCCGGGGACTGGCCGGGCCCGCCATCGACCCGCAGGGTGATGACGACGAGCCTGCCTTCGTCGCCTTCCTCCACCTGCTGCGCCCAGCGCCACTGCGCGCCGGCATTTTCCGCCGTGCCCTCGCTCGTGCCGAGCGCAGGCGCCGCGGGGTCGGTCAGGCGCTCCACCATGAGATTGCGCGCCACGACCTGCGCGAGAGTCCGCGTGCGCAGATCGACCGAGGTGCGGGCCGAGACCGCCTGCAGCCGCACGAGCGCGAGCCCGGCGATGCTGAAGATCGTGAGCGCGACCAGCATCTCGAGCAGGGTGAAGCCGCGCTGGCCGCTCCGCATCATGTCCCGTGCATCCTTCCGGCGCGCGCCGATCCGCCGCGCGGGCCTAGAGATCGCTCGAATAGATGTCCGCATTCTCGCCATCGCCGCCGCTCTGGCCATCCGCGCCGAGCGAATAGACGTCGAACGGCCCGCGACGGCCCGGCGCGGCATATTGATACGGCCGGCTCCAGGGGTCGTTGGGCAGCTTCTTGATGTAGCCGCCCTGCCGGTAGCGCTCGGGCTGCATCAGGCCCGGCGGCGGCGAGAGCAGCGCATTGAGGCCGTCGCTGCTGCTCGGATAAGTGAGATTGTCGAGCCGATACTGTTCCAGCGCGGATTCCAGCGTCGCGATGTCCGCCTTGGCCTTGGCGACATTGCTGGTGCCGAGCGCGCCGAACACATTGATGGCGACGATGGTGCCGAGCAGGCCGATGATGACGATCACGACCAGCAGCTCGATCAGGGTGAAGCCCTCTTCCCCGCCCCGCTTCAATCGCCCGGCGAGGGATCGCGCCATCGCTTCCGGCAACCCCGCCGCGCGCGGGGAGATCGGGAGGGCTTGTGCGGCATGGTCGGATTGAGCGGCGTTCATGATGTCAGACTCCGGCACCTGTGAGATTCTGCAGCTGCATGATCGGCAGCAGAATCGAGAGAATGATGATCGCCACGATACCACCCATGACGATGATGATCAGCGGCTCCAGCATGGAAAGCGCGGCGGCGGTGAAGCCGTCGAACTCGCGTTCCAGATAATCGGCGGCCCGCTCCAGCATGAGGTCGAGCTGGCCCGCGCTCTCGCCGCTGGCAGCGAGATAGACGAGCAGGGGCGGGAAGACGTCCGCCCGGCGCATGGCCGCCGAGAGGCTGCCGCCACCGCGCACGGCCTCGACGATCTCCGCCGTCGCCGCGCGCAGCACGCGATTATGGACCGTCGGCACGGTGAGCGCGAGCCCTTCCATCACCGGCAGCCGGCTCTCGACCATGGTGGCGAGCGTGCGGGCCATGCGCGCGGCATGGAGATCGCGCAGCAGGCGGCCGAGAAACGGCGTCCGCAGCAGCATGCCGTCCGCCTGCAGGCGCACCGCCTCGTTGCGCAGCGCGCGCCAGCCGAGGAAGCCCAGCAGTCCCAGGACGATCAGGATCGCCCACCACCAGCGCGCCAGCACATTGGAAATGCCCATGACGATCCGCGTGAGCAGCGGCAATTGCTGCCCCAGCGTATCGAACTGCTCCACCACCAGCGGCACGACGAAGATCATGAGCGACACCACCACGATCACGGCGAACACCGCGAGCACCGTGGGATAAGCCAGCGCCGTCAGCATCTTGGAGCGCATTTCGGATTGCCGTTCGAGCAGCAGGGCGAGCCGTTCGGTCAAGGCGGGCAGGCTCCCGGAGCGTTCGCCGGCGGCAATCATCGCCCGGTAGAGGCCGGGGAAGCTCCTGGGTTCGGTGGCCATCGCCTCGCCGAGGCTGCGCCCTTCGACCACGCCGGAATGCACGCGCGAGACGATGTCGCGCACATGCTGCTTCTCGCTCTGGCGCGTGATGGTGCGCAGCGCTTCCTCCAGCGGGGAGACCTGCGCCAGCGTGGAAAGCTGCCGCGTGAACAGCGTGAGGTCCTTGGTGGAGAGGCGGTTGCGCTCCAGCGTGAACAGGCTGCGGCCGGAGAGCGCGCGCCCCTTCCCTGCCTCGGCGGCGCCACGGCTCGCGCCGCGCCCTTCCGCGATGCGCACCACGAACAGCTTCTTCGCGGCCAGCGCATCGCGCGCCTCGTTCACCGAATCCGCCCGCAGCAGCCCGCGCTTCTCCCGCCCGGTGCCGTCGATCACCACATAATCGAATTCAGGCATCGATCGTTTCGCGGCGCGAGATCCGGATCGCTTCCTCCGCGCTCGTCTCGCCGCCCAGCACCAGCGCCCGCGCCGAGGAGACGAGATTGGGCGCATGGAGGAAGGCATGGCGGGCGATCAGCGATTCATCGCCGCCCTCGTTGATCATCCGGCGGATGGTGTCGTCGACGCGGATCGCCTCGAACACGCCGACGCGGCCCTTGTAGCCGCTGCCGGTGCAATGCTCGCAGCCGCGCGGGCGATAAATGAGCGCGCCTTCGTCGATGCCGAGCAGCGCACTGACCGACTTGTCCGCCTGGACCTGTTCGCGGCAATGGGGGCACAGCCGCCGCACCAGCCGCTGCGCGATCACCGCGCGCAGGGTGGAAGCGAGCAGGAATGGCTCCACCTTCATGTCGCGCATGCGCGTGATCGCGCCCACCGCATCATTGGTGTGCACGGTGGAGAGCACGAGATGGCCGGTGAGCGATGCCTGCACCGCGATCTCGGCCGTCTCCCGGTCGCGGATTTCGCCGACCATCACCACGTCGGGGTCCTGCCGCAGGATAGCGCGCAGCCCCGCCGCGAAGGAGAGGCCCACCTTGGCGTTCACCTGCGTCTGCCCGACGCCTTCGATGGCATATTCCACCGGGTCCTCGACGGTGAGGATGTTGCGGCTGCCGTCGTTGAGCTGACGCAGCCCGGCATAAAGCGTCGTCGTCTTGCCGCTGCCGGTCGGGCCGGTGACGAGGATGATGCCGTTGGGCTCGCCCAGCGCGCTGCGGAACACGGAGTCGGCAATGCCGGTGAGGCCGAGAATATCGAGCGAGATGCCCGCATTCTCCTTGTCCAGGATACGCAGCACCACCCGTTCGCCGGCCCGGCTCGGCAGCGTGGAGACGCGCACGTCCAGCATCTTGCCGCCCAGCGTCAGGCCGATGCGCCCGTCCTGCGGCACGCGCCGCTCGGCGATGTCCAGCCGGGCCATGACCTTCACCCGACTGACCACCACGGGCGCGACATGGGCCGGCATGCGCAGCGTCTCGCGCAGCACGCCGTCCATGCGCATGCGCACCACGAGACCGGTCTCATAGGGCTCGATATGGATGTCGGAGACGCCTTGCCGCGCGGCTTCCGCGATGATGCCGTTGATGAGGCGGATGGCGGGCGCGTCGTCGCCGCTGTCCAGCAGGTCCTCGGCGGTCGGCAGGTCGCCGGCGATGAAATCGAGGTCGTCCCCGCCCATGGCCAGCGATCCGGCCATGGCGGCGGCCGAGCCTTCCATCGCATAATGGTCGGAAAGATGCTTCTCGAAGGCCTGCGCGCTGGCGATGGTCACATCGAAGCTGCGCGCCAGATGCCGCCGCACCTCCACGAGCACGCGCGGGTCCGCGCCTTCGCGCAGGGCGATCGTGATCCGCTCGGCGGGGTCGTCGCCGGTCGCCAGCGACGTGATGACCACGCCGTGCCGGCGCGCGAAGCCATAGGGAATGTCGATCGGCAGCACGGCCCGGTCCGGTCCCTCGCCGGGAGGCACTTCGGGATCGTTCCGGGACGGATCGATCATTTCTGCCCGCCTTTCTCGTCCTGGGTGGTCACCACCGCCTGGGAGCGCGTTTCCTCGATGGGCGTGATGCGCCCGTCGATCACCTGGTCGTCCGGGCGCGCCGTGGCGCTCACCGGCAGCGCGGCGCCCATATAATCACGGACGAGTTCGTCGATGGATGGTTCCACGCCGGGATTGGCGAGCGCCTGCCGCCCGCGAATATAGCCGTAGCGCCGTGCCGTCAGTTCCTGCGCGTCCGCCTTGCTGCTGAGGATCGTCGGCCGGATGAAGACCATCAGATTGGTCTTCGCCCGCGCCCGGCTGCGCGACTTGAAGAGATTGCCCAGCAGCGGCAGGTCGCCCAGCAGCGGGATCTTCTCGATGGTGCGCCGCTCATTGTCGTCCAGCAGGCCGCCGATGGCGAGGATATCCCCATCGTCGACCAGCACGGTCGTCTCGAACTCGCGCTTGTTGATGATGAGGTCGCTGCTGTCGTTGGAGACCGGCCCGGCGACGCTGCTCACTTCCTGCTTGAGGAAGAGTTTGATCGTGCCGTCCGAGCTGACCTGCGGCGTCACGTCCAGCATGATGCCGACATTCTGGCGCTGCACGGTGCGGAACTGATTGTCGAAATTGGGGCTGAGCGCCTCGCCGGTCGCCACCGGCACTTCCTGGCCCACGAGCATGCGGGCCTGCTGGTTGTCCAGCGTGGTGATCGAGGGCGTGGAAAGCACATTGCTTTCCGTATCCGCCTGCACCGCGTTGATGATGGCGCCGAAGATGCCGTTCTTGCCGATCTCCGTGGCGATCCCGCCGAAGCCGCCGCGCGCGCTGCGCAGCGAGTCGACTGCGGCGCCCTGCAGTTCGCTGACGAGGCCGCCATTCTCCGTCGTCGTCGTCGTCGTGCGCGTGCCGTCCGGCGCCACGACCACCGTTTCCTGCGTGCTGAGCCGGTCCGCCGCGATGGCACCGGCGAGCGTCAGGATGTTGGGCTGGGCGTTCGAATAGTTGGTGGCGGCAAAGCCGGTCTTGGTGCTGCCGATGAGGAACTGCACGCCCAGCTGCCGCGCCGCATTGTTGCCGATTTCGACGATGATCGCCTCGACCAGCACCTGGTCCCGGCGCGTGTCGAGCTGGCGGATCACTTCGCCCAGCATCCGCTGGGTGTCGCCATTGGCGGCAACGATTACGGCGTTCGCGCCATCATAGCGGGTCACGACCGCGGGGCCGCGGCCGGCCACGCCGCCCTCGCCCGATGTCGCGGAGACCGCCGTCGCGGCGGCCGGCGGCGGCGTGTTCCCGCCATTGCCACCACCCGCGCCATTGGTTGCGGCCGTCGATCCGCCCGTGGCGGCGGCCTGGCCGAGCAGTTGCTGGAGCACCGGCACCATCTTGTCGGCATCGGCATGCTGCAGCCAGTAGACGCGGATTTCCGTGCCCGTGGCGGCACGCGTATCGAGTTCGCGCACCATGGCCGAGAGGCGCGAGACGGTCGTGGCGTCGCCCCGGATCGCGATGCTGTTCGAGCTGTCGATGGCGACCACGGTCGCGCCCGCCGGCGCGCCTTCCCCGCCCCCGGCGACGAGCGCCTGCAGGGACTGGGCGATCTCCCGCGCCCCGGCATTCTTGAGCGCGATGAGCGTGGTGGACGAGCCATCCGTATCGACCTGCGCCAGCACTTGCCGGATCCGCGTGATATTGTCGGCATAGTCCGCCACGACGATCGACCGTCCGGAGCGGTTCGCGGTGATCGAACCGTCCCGGCTGACCAGCGGCCGCAGCGTCTCGAGCGCGGACTGGGCATCGATGGAGCGCAGGCGGATGACTTCGGTCACGAACTGGTTGCGATGCGCCGAGCCGCCGACCTGCCCCGGCTGCCCCGCGACGCCTTCCGCCGGCTGGATGCGAAACGCCCCGCCCGTCGCGGGCACTGCCACCAGCCCGTTGGCCCGCAGCGTGGAGAGGAAGATCTCGAAATATTCCGAGCGGCTGAGCGGACGGTCCGTGACGACCGAGACCTTGCCCTGCACCCGGTTGTCGATGATGAACGTGCGCCCCGTGACGCGCGCGGCATCCTGGATGAAGGCGCGGATGTCCGCGTCCCGGACATTGAGGCTCAGCTGTCCCAGCGCCGGCACTGCGCACAGCAGCGCGAGAACGGCAGTTCCGGCAAATCGGCGGAATTTTGGCAGGACTGTCATCTATTTTCCGGAAGTATGAGAGAAATGGGCACGGTGGCCGAGCCGCGCTCGACCATGAGGGACAGGCGCGCGCCGGGGCGAAGCGATTCCTGCAGAGCCTGGATGTCGCCCGCCGAGCGCACCGGCTGTCCGCTCACCTGCACGATGATGTCGCCCGGACGGAAGCCCGCCCGCGAGAGAATGCCGGCATCGCCCTGCGCGCCGACCACGATGCCGGTCACCCGGCCATTTTCCGAGCGCGGCACCATGCTCACCGCGCCGAGGATCGCTGTCGGGGTGAGCCCGCCCGCGCCGCCCCCGGAGTTGGGCTGCGCCGCATTGTCGGCGGCGGCATCGCCATCCGGCGCGCCTGCTGCGTCGTCGGTCCCGTCGCCGCCCGACTGATCGATATAGAGGGTTTCCGTGACTCCGCCCCGCTCGATCACGACATGATCGAACTGCACGGACTTGAGCGTCACGCCGGGCGCGATCTCGTCGCCGACCGCATAGCTGGTCTGCTCGCCGCCTTCGCTGGCGATGATGGCCGATCCCCCGCCCGATGCCTCGTTGAGGCTGATGCCGAACAGCTGGAGCGGCAGGGACGTCACTTGCTGCGCGCCGCCCTCGCCTGCCCCCGCCGCGACGCCCGCGCGGAAGAACGGATCGAAACCGGCGAACAGGGCCTTGCGGGCATCGGCGCTGACCACGACCGGCTCGCGCGCGCGCCAGTCGCCATAGAGGCCGACCGGCGTCACCAGCGCCCAGAGCAGGCGAGCGAACTGGATCAGCAGCATGACAAGCAGCGCCGCCTCGATCCACTGGCCGAGATCGGACGATTCAGGCGATCGGGACCGCCGCGCACGCCGAATGAGTTCGGTCCACCGCATCTTAGAGTCAGGCCCTCCCAGCAAAGCCCGCGTTGCCTATGCTCGCTCTATGACCGATCCGCGACATCAAGGTTACCAAAAAATGACATCGCGTCCATGATCATCGAATTTAACCGTCCGAAATCTTTCCGCGTTAACAAACATTAACGATCATCGCGGTTGATCGGGACATGATCCACTTGCTAATCAGCCGATCGCATCATGTCGACATCGGACGCGCCTCTTCTCGCCACTCAGCCGGGCATTCAGCGCTTGCCGCGGCCCGAGCTCGTCCTGTTCATGAAGCGCGACTTCCTGGATGCCGAGGCATGTGCCGGCCTGATCGACCGGATCGATACCAATCGCCGCCCGTCGACTATTGCCGACGACATGGGCTATGAGGCTTTCCGGACCAGCGAGACCTGCGATCTCGATGATGCCGACCCGTTCGTGGCGGCCATCAATGCCCGCCTCGCGGCTTATGCCGGCCTCGATCCCGCCCATGGCGAACCGCTGCAGGGCCAGCGCTACGGCGTCGGGCAGGAGTTCAAGGCTCATACCGATTATTTCGAGCCCAGTGGCCGCGACTTCGCGACTTACTGTTCCCGCTCGGGCAACCGGACATGGACGTTGATGGTCTATCTGAACGAGCCCGGCGCCGGTGGCGCCACGCGCTTCACCAAGCTGGGCAAGACCATCCAGCCGGAGACCGGGAAGCTCGTGGCCTGGAACAACCGCCTGCCCGACGGACGCCCCAATCCCGCGTCCATCCATCACGGGATGAAAGTGCGCGCGGGCACGAAATATATCATCACCAAATGGTATCGCGAGCGGCTCTGGATCGGCTGAAGCGGGGGTAGCCGGCCGCTGAGACGACGTGGACAGGTTCCGGGGCCATGGCAGCGCACCCTATCTCGTCATTGACGACGTCCTCCGTAGTCGTCCATGAATGATGGTTAACAGCGCAGAGCCCCAATGGCGGAAAATGAGGGGCGAGACCTCAAAAGCGGCCATTTCGGACGCGACGACATTGCTGCTGTTGCTCTCTCCCCTTGAGGGGAGAGAAACGGAGGCTTGTCAGCCTGCTGACTAGCCGAAGTTGAGAGGGGGCGAGCAGCCAGCGTGCAACCTCCCCTCTCCCAACCCTCTCCCCTGAAGGGGAGAGGGCTACGGCCGCTTTCCACAACAAATGCGTCGCTCAGGTCAGGCTGGGAACGGCAACATTGCGGACGTTGAAGCGGGCGAAAAGCCTTTTTGATAGCGGACTATCGGCGACAAGCATCCGCATCGCTTGTGCGAGAATAGACAACGTCAGCTCCATCGGCGGCAACTTGGATGCGGCCCGCAAACTCTTGCGGATGCCTTACTCGATCTCTGTTATTTCCGAGGGCAGGCAGCAACGGCCAGAAGAAGCCGGTGCCTTGCGTAGAGGCGAATGCATAGCGCCCAGTCGGTTCACGTTTCAGTAGCAGTGCAGGTCGCACATTCAGCTGATAGCTCGTCTTCGAAGGCTCGGCGACGTAGCTAAACCTGCGACGGGCAGGCTCGATGATGTAAATCGCATCTTCGCGGATATCGAGGGGCGGGGCATCGCGGGCGACATAACATCCCCACACCAATCGTTGATCGATGGCTTCGGGACGCAGAAATATTGCTCCGAGAAGAACCAATGTGGCAAGGGGTATGAAGATGATACCCCAGCCTATCACTTTGGCCTTGAGCGGAACGTCGTGGAAAAGCGATGCTGCCATGAGAGCAATATGCCGAGGCTCGCCGCCGTCGTCACGTCGCAACGTCCGCTATCTCAAATTGCAGCCAAAAGCCGACGGTCCGCTTCCCCTAACCTTTACGCCATCGCCCCTGCGAGCCAACTGCCCTGAAAGCGGACACTCGCAGTTTTCTGCGATTTTGTCGGTGTTACAACCATAACCACTTGTTCCCGGACTTGCTCCGGGATCCCGCTTCTTCCGGTCCTCTCAAACCGTCTCGACCCGCCGATCAAGGCAGCGGGACCCCGGATCAAGTCCGGGAGGACGAACGCCGCGGATAGCGCCGGAAGGGGCGCGCCGAAAAGAGATGGGGCGGCCACCAATGGGGCCGCCCCGTCGCGCCAAGGGGTCAGGCGCGATCAGAACTGTACGCTGAAGGACGCCTCGAAGCTGGTCCCGGGCCGGTACAGATTATAGTAGATCCGGTTCGTCTCGTTCTCCTGCACTTCCTGATATTTCGTGTTGGTGATGTTGCGCACCTCCACTTTCAGTTCGCCGGCCAGCTTGCCGAGGCTGACGCCCTGGCGCGCCACGAAATCCAGCGTGAAGTCAGGCTTCTCGACGATGTCCGGCAGCCCGGTGGAGCCGCGCCGTGTCACGCGCTTGCTCGCATAGTTGATGAGCAGCGTCTGCTGCGAGAGGCGGCTGGTGTCCTCGAAGCCGAGCTGGAGATTGACGAGGTGATCGGACTGGCCGGTGAGCGGCGCGCCGTCGCGGAAATAGTTGCGCGCGGGCTGCGAGCCCACACCGTAGATCTCCACCGTCTCGTCCTCGCCCACCTTCAGCTCGGACTGGGTATAGGTATAGTTGAGCACGGTCACGAGCCGGTGATCGGTGTCCGCGATCGGGAAATATTTCTGCAGCTCCATCTCGGCGCCGTAGAGCGACGCTTCCGGCGCGTTGGCAAAACCGGTCAGGTCCACCGCGCCGCCGACGCGCGACACATAGGCCTCGATCGGACGATCGATCTTCTTGTAGAAGCCGGCGAGCGAGAAGCGCTGCTCGCGCGCGAAATACCATTCGTAGCGCACTTCGGCGTTGAACAGCTCGCTGTCCTGCAGCAGCGGATTGCCCTGATAAATGACGTTGCTGTCCGGATCATAATATTGCTGGAAGATCAGCTCGCGGAACTGCGGCCGCGCGATGGTCTTGGATGCGTTCGCGCGCACCTGCATGTCGCCGAAGGAATAGGTCAGCGTCGCGGTCGGCAGCCAGTAGTCGTTCTTCAGCGCGTTGGAGGGGCTGCTGTTGACCGGAACAGTGAACACCTGCACCGGGCGCACCGACTGGTAACCGCGCTCGTAGCGGACGCCCGCATTGAGATCGAGCCCGTCGGCCAGCCCGGCCTGCAGCTGCGCATAGCCTGCATGCGTCTTCAGCCGTGCGCGGAATGCGGGATCGCTCTCGGTATTTTCCAGCAGCCGGTAGCGGAAATACTCGGCCGGGGCCTGCCCGAGCAGATAATCGGGGCGCAGCAGCCCGATCTCGATCGGCATGTCCGGCTGCGACCTCACGATGAACTCGCGACGCTCGGACGTGCGGATCGTCTTGGTATAGGCATAGCCGATGGTCGCGCGGACGGTGGGCAGGATCGGGTAGCTCAGGTCAATGCCGCCCGAGAGCAGATCCTCGTTGAGGTCCGAGAAGGCAAAGCTCGCCGAGCCCTGGTTGCCGTCCAGCCTGTTCACGAAGAGATTGCCGAGCGGATCATTGGCGCCATTGGTGCGAACATAAGTGTAGGAGAGTTCGTAGGGTGCCTCGCGCTGCGAATTGGCGTAGCTGCCGCGAAGGTCCACGCTGAGATCACCGAAGCGGAATTCGCCCACCACCTGCGTGTCGATGAGCTGGCGTTCGTACCAGGCGGTATCCTGATCGAGAAAATCCCAGTCCGGACGGTTCTCGTTGTTCTTGCCGATGCCCAGGCGCGCCTGCTTCACCGTGTCGCGCACATAGAGATTGGTCCAGCGCAGCTTCTGCTCGCCGAACTCGGCGCCGAAGCCGAGTAGGCCGTTCACGACCACGCGATTGTCGGTCACCACCCGGCGCACGTCGCGGGCGAGCTCGGAAAGGTCCTGGCTGGCGGCGTTCTGCTGGGTGATGTCGCGCGTACGCCATTTACTGCTCCAGCCGGCGGTCGCGATCACGCCGAGCGTGGCCCCGCCCACATCGACGCTGGTGCCCGCGCTCATCGAGACGCTGCCGCTCGGCGGCATGTCGTGATTGCGCTGGAGGACGGCGTTGTTCGCATTGGCGATCTGGCCGATGATCTCGGCATGGTTGACGCCGACGTCGCCGATCCGGTTGCCGCTCTTGAAGAAGGCGGCGAGCGCCGGCGGGGCATTGCGGGTGCCGTTGTCGAAGCCCGTCCAGTCGCTCTTGGAGCCGTAATAGGTGTAGCCGAGCCGCCCGGTCGTCTCGCTGTTGAACGCGAGGCCGCCCGAGACGCTGAGGAAGCTCTCGGCGGGCACGGCCTTGGTGGTGAGATTGATGACGCCGCCGCCGAACTCGCCGGGGAAATTGGCGGAGTAGCTCTTCTGCACCATCGAGGAGGAGACGATGTTGGTGGGGAACAGGTCGAGCGGCACGACGCGCTTGAGCGGCTCCGGGCTGGGCAGCGGCGAGCCGTTGAGCAGGGCGAGCGAGTAGCGATCGCCAAGGCCGCGGACATAGACATAGCCGTTGCCGACCACGCTGAGGCCCGTCACGCGGGCGAGCGCGCCGGCGATGTCGCCTTCGCCCGTGCGCGCGATCGATTCTGCCGAGAGCACCGAGACCACGGCGGGCGCGCTGCGCTCGATATTGCCGGAGCGCCGCCCCGTCACGATGATCTCGCCGCCGCCGGGGATGGAAATGTCCGGCTGATCGTCCTGAGCCAGGTCGGGCGAACCGGCCGTGTCGGATTGTCCGGTGCCGGCCGTGTCCTGCGCCCAGGCGGCGGAGGTGGTCAAGGCAGTGGTCACAAGCAGCAGACCCGCGAACCTGAGCGGCGTCAACATCGATAATCCCCTTATGCCGTTAGTAAGACGGGGCGGATGCCGAGCGTCATGCCCGCTCCGCCCCATGCTCGATGTTTGCGCCTCAGGTGATGGGCAGGGACGTGCAGGCGCGGAACGGCTCGCTGGCATTGTCGAACGAGACGGTCGCGGAGTTGCAGGTCCAGCCCGCGTACCAGGTGTCGTTCGCGTCCTTGAACGCGCCGATATAGTTGGTCGCGGTGAAGAACGAGCCGAGCGTCGTCACGTCGAAGGCCGGCACGGCCGTCTCGGTGGCGCCGTTCACGAAGGTGTTGACCAGCGAGGGCGTATAGGCGGCGCTGTTGTTCGCCCCGGCCTCGAAGATCGCCTGCACCTGCGCGGCCGTCACGCTGTTCGAGCCGATGAACGGGCTCGCGCCGCCGCACTGCATCCGGAACGACTGGAAGACCGGTGCGCCGGCTTCGTCGATCGCGGGATTGGCCGTCGTCGAGGCCGTCTGCGCGCGGCTGATCCGCAGGCAGGAGAAGTTCGGGCTCACCAGGACGCTGTTGGCGATCGTGTAGTCCGCGCCGCCGCGGATGAGGATCGCGGCCGTGTTGCCGATCGCGGTCGAGCGGGCCAGGAAGGTCGCGTTGGCGATCTTCGTGTTCTGGCGCGGCGTCTCGCCGTCATTGGCATTGTCCGTGTCGGCCTCGATGATCGAGTCGCCCACCGAGCGCTGCACCGCGAGGACGAACTGGAGGTTCGCCTTCACGCCGGTATCGGTGTCGATCGCATCGTCCTCGGCGCCGTCGACGATGAGGTGCTTGATGTTCACCACGCCGCCAAAGGCTTCCATGCCGTCGTCCGAGCTGTTGTGCAGCTGGAGATGGTCGAGCTGGGTGCCGGAGCCCACGCCGCCCAGCGTCAGGGCCTGCAGCTCGGAGTTCGCGCCGAGGACATAGCCGGAGTAGCGGATCTGGACATAGCTCATCCGGCCGCTGTTATCGGTGGGCGTCGCGCCGCCGAAGAAGGCCTGGGCAGCCGCGCCCTCGGTCTGACGCGAGCATCCCGCCGTGCCGGGCGTCGCGCCGCTTTCCTGGCAATCGGTGGTCGGCGCACGGCCGAGCAGCACCACGCCACCCCACTGGCCGGACGAGGCATTGGTGTTGAGGCCGAGCACATTGTCGCGGCTCGTGAAGATGATCGGCTGTGTGGCGGTGCCCACGGCGTTGATCTTGTTGCCGCGATTGACGGCCAGCCACGAAACGCCCGTGCCGCCATAGACGATGACGCCCGGCTCGATGGTCAGCGTGACCGAGCTGATCGTGCAGGTGCCCGGCACCGCGGATTCGCTCGGACCGCGGTCGCAGCCGACGTCGACGCGTCCCGGCATCTGATAGAGCAGGCCGGCGATCTTGGGCAGGGTGACGTTGGTGCGGATCTGCGTCGGCAGGCTGCAGACGCGCCACGTTCCGGTCGGGCCGGAGATGGTGCCGGCGTCGGTCAGGCCCTGCGGATCAGCGATCGTCGGGCAGCCGCTGGCGGGCGTCACGGTCGGCGTCGGGGTCGGCGTGGGTGTCGGCGTCGGGGTCGGCGACGGCGGATAATTGATCGTGATGTCTCCGCCCCCGGGGGAAGCGATGTCCTGAGCGCCGCAGCCAGCCAGAAGCGGCAGTGCCACGCCAGCCAGCATCATGTTCATGGTCCGAGTGATAGATTTCATCGTCTTCTCCGCTGCCGGGTTGGTCCGGATTGTCGAATGCAGGACGGCTTCCGGGATCAGCGAATCTGACCTTCCCCCTTGCGCCCTCGGCGGCGCAGCTACGGGAAGAGTATGACAGCGGGATGCCATTCGCGTTTCACCGCGATGACGATTTGATTGCAGATTTGTTGCAAGGTGTATGGAAAGGCCCGCGAAGGCAGTATTCATGCCGCCCGGGGCGAAGCAGCGGCGCTCTTAGGCGTGGATAAACTCGGAGGCAGGCGAATGTCTGCTTCGCGAACGCGATGAAGGATGTTTGACGACGGCAAAGTTGTGGGATGCGGACGTTAGACTTTAATGCGCTCTGATGGCGTTGGAACGGCTCCATGCAGCCAGTCGTGGCTGGAGAGCGCCGCCCCATCACCCCAGTGAAGTTCGTCACCATCGACCCAGATGTGAAAGGGTTGGCCCCGAGCGACACTGAGTTTCACACCTACGCGCTTGCCGTCCGATTCCAGTGTTTCGACCTGTGCCACTTCCAAACCTTGGAGTGTCGGGAACAGTGACCCAGTTACATCGGCGATGTCCATTTGGCCGTGTTCGTCCATGCTGAACGGCGCATCGAGTGGGCCATCGTCGGCAATCATCTGCTCACCGTCTCCAGCAACCTGAAGACGAAGCGCACGCCCCCCGTCGAAGTTGAGGAGCAGCCGCAGCGGCTTTCCGTTCACTTGACCATCGAAAATGTGACGGTTCGCGGTGATAGAGTTGAGCCTCATAGGCACCATGCTGCCGCGAGCCGCCAACGTCCGCAATGTCGTCGTGTCCTGACAGGCAGTTTCATGGAAGTCTCCTGCAAAGAGCGGCCATTCGAATTTGTCCACGCGCCCCAAATCATGGCCCAGCGCGAAACGCATCGTCGTAACACCCGCCCTGAGCCCAAGGCCTGCTGAGTCTGTCTGAGTCTGTTTCTTGAACTCTGCCCTATGCCGCCCGAGTGCGCCCTTCGGCTATTCCGCACCGGGAGCCGGCACCCCGCGCGCCCGACGCCGCGGGAAGACGGACGAGAGATCGTGCAGGCCATCACGGCGCACCATATCCCGTCATGAACAACGTCATCCCGGACCTGATCCGGGATCCAGCTTCTTCTTCCGGTCTCTCGAACCGGCTGGCCCCGCAAGAGTCAAGGCAGCGGGATCCGGGAGCAAGCCCGGGATGCGACCGAAAAGGAGTGAAAAGCCCTCTTCCGGCTCCCTGAGCGTCCGCGAATCCGTCCGTGACTCCCAAGCACAGTCTCGGGAGGCAACCTCCCCGGCGCGGCTCCATGTGCCTGCGATAGCAACGGGCCTTCCGTTTCGCAGCGCCGGGCGCGAGACGGCGAAGGCGGGCACGATCAGATCATGCCCGCCCGCATGGCTTTCATGGCGATCCGAAAATGGCCGGGGGCCGATTGCTCTAGCGGCGCCCCTCAAGCCGACCCAGCATAGCCGCCGCAATCGCATGGCTGGAATAGCTGTTGCCATTCGCCAGCTCCAGCGGCTCGGACGGCAAGGCCTGGACGCGGGCCAGCGCCTCACGCGCCTCGACGAAACGCGCCGTGCGCGCATAGACGGTGGCCATGTTGAGAAGCCGGGCGGGATCGTTGGCGTCAGCGCGGCTCGCGGGCTGCAGAATGCGCTCCGCTTCATCGAGCTGCCCGGAGGTGATGGCGGCGGCGGCATAACCGCCCGACGCCTCATTGGACTGGGCTCCTGCGGCCGATGCAGCCAGGGCCGCGGCAGCGGCGCCTCCGACGATTTTAAGCAGTGTGACGGTCATTGCGATTCCTCTCCGAGAACGAAAACTCGTGAGGGGATTATTTCAGTTTTATGACTCCAGCACAATCGATCGAAAAAAATTTTCTGCGCCGATAAGCCATTGAATTTAGTATGGAAAATAGCAATTTATTGAGCCTGCACAGCATCTGTCATCATAGTGTAACAAACAGGAATCCAGCTGCAACGGTCCGATTCGCGCGCGGCCACCGCCAGCCCAGCACGCGCCCGTGCCGCTCGACAGAATGGAGGCGCTTGCGGACCGGGAAGCACAGCGCATGCAAGGTCCGCGGCGCCGAACGCCCACCAGCCCTGAAGGCACAGACAAACCATGAGGAGGAAGGTGGGGAGCTTCTGTTGCCCGGCGCTCCCCGTGCCGCTGGAATCCGATTCTGTTGCCCGGTTCGGTCCAACCGCGTTCTGTTAGGGTAATGTCAGGCCGTGAGGCCCTCAATTACGCTGCAAGAGCAAGTGCTTCGTTATCGTTGGCACTTATGGGTTTTGAGCCTTTAACGGGTTACTCAGCCCGGGCGAAAGCAACGCTTTTCAACACACGTCGATCCTAGTTCGGCCCCGTCAGGAGCGGCTTGCCGCACATGCGACAGGCCGTTTCTGGTGGAGCCGCCGGGTACCGCCCCCGGGTCCGCTGCGTCTATTGCACGCTACAATTTATCGCCATAGCCGGTTGAACCGGCGATCTCCGATATAGGGATTATCCTGCCGATGAAAAGGCCCGTCGCGTCCTCCGCGCCGGGCCTTGTTCATCGATCCCTTCGTTTCCAGGTCTTCGTTCAGTGGCCGTCGATGGCGTCGGCCTTTTCGTCGCCCATGTTGCGAACGGCGTCGGCCCGGTTCTCCAAGGCGTCCACGCGGTTCTCGGCATTGGCTGCGGCCGCGCCGGTCATGTTGTCGCTGGCCTGCTCGAGCTGGTCGGCCTGGTTATCGATCATGTCCGCCTGATTGTCATAGGCTTCTTCGACGTTCTGCGCCTGCTGGGAATCGCAGGCCGCCAATGCCAGGGCCGAGGTCATGGCGGCGATGATCATAAAGGGTTTCACGCGTCAGTCTCCTGTTGTTGCCCGCACGTTGACGGGACGGGAAACAAAAGCGCTCGCCGGGCGTAAGGTTCTTGGCGCAGCGGCGAGCCGCCCTCGTTGCGGGACGAAGCGAGATTACTTCTTCAGCGCGTCGCGAATTTCGGCCAGCAGCTCGATCTCGGTGGGGCCGCTCGGGGCGGCTGCCTCCTCCTTCTTTTCCTCTTCCTTGAGCCGCCCCAGCAGGCGGTTGGCCTGGCGCACGATCAGGAAGATCACGAAGGCGAGGATGAGGAACTTGATGACGGCCGTGACGAAGCTGCCATAAGCGAGCACCGCGACATTGGCTTCCTTCATCGCTTCGAGCGTCCGGGGCGTGCCTTCGGGCGCCGCGCCGAGCACGAGGAAGTGGTTGGAGAAGTCGAGACCGCCCAGGATGAGGCCGATCACCGGCATGATGACGTCCTCGGTCAGCGAACTGACGATGGCGCCGAATGCCGCGCCGATGATGACGCCGACCGCCAGATCGAGCACATTGCCGCGCGCGATGAATGCCTTGAATTCGGAGAGCATGGTTTTTCCTCCCAGTTTGGCCGGCACCGTGCCGCCCGCGAAGCGCCTAGAGCTAATCTCGTTGCGAGTGGTCGATCAACCGCCTATTTAGCGTATCACTCTGGCGATACACCGCTCTTGAAGAGGATTGACCGCGATGGCTTCCCGTCACTCTCCCACCCGTCTGCTCCGCGCTTTCGTCGCGCTGCTGCTGCCGCTGGCGCTCGCGGCTTGCGGGATCAATTCCGTGCCGACCGCCGAGGAGAATGCCAAGGCGAAATGGGCGGACGTGCAGGCGGCCTACCAGCGCCGGGCCGATCTCATTCCCAATCTCGTTGCCGTCGCGCGCAATGCCGCCAATATCGAGCAGAGCACGCTGGAAGGCGTGATCCAGGCCCGCGCCTCCGCCACGCAGGTCCAGCTCACGCCGGACGACCTGTCCGATCCCGCCAAGGTGGAGGCCTTCCAGTCCGCGCAGGCGAATGTCAGCAGCTCGCTCGGGCGCCTGCTCGTCACTGTCGAGCAATATCCCGAGCTCAAGAGCCAGGCGCGCTTCGCGGATCTCATGACGCAGCTTGAGGGCACCGAGAACCGCATCAACATCACCATCCGCGACTATAACGCGGCCGTGCAGGACTATAACACGCGCATCCGCACCTTCCCGGAGATGATCGGGGCGAAGCTCATCCATGGCGCCAAGCCGCTGACGCCGTTCGAGGCCAAGGCCGGCGCCGACACCGCGCCCGACGTCGGCGCGATGTTCAACGGAAGCTGAGCGCGCAGCCTTGGCGACAAGGCGCCTGCTCGACGCGATGAACGCGCTCCCCCGCCTCTGGCTGGCCATGATGGCCCTGCTGCTGCTGGCGCTGCCCTCCGGGGCGGCGCTGGCGCAGAGCTTCCCGCCGCTCACCGGCCGTGTCGTGGATGCGGCCGGCCTGCTCGATCCGGCGACGGTCGAGGCCATCACGCAGAAATCGGAAGCGCTGGAGCAAACCACCGGCCGGCAGCTCGTCGTCGCGACGGTGCCCAGCCTGGAAGGCTATGACATCGCCGATTATGGCTACCGGCTCGGCCGCGCCTGGGGCATCGGCGAGGCGGAGCGCAACAACGGCGTCATCCTGCTCGTCGCCCCCAATGAGCGGCGGCTGCGCATCGAGGTGGGCTACGGGCTGGAACCGGTGCTGACCGATGCCCTTTCCGGCCGGATCATCCGGGACGTCATCACGCCGCGCTTCAAGGCCGGCGACATGGCCGGCGGCATTCGCGCCGGGGTGGACGAGATCAGCCGCATCATCGAGCTCCCGCCCGAGGAACAGCGCAAGCTGGCCGCGCAGGCTAGCCAGAGCCAGCGCAGCGGCAAGGCGGACGGCATCGGGCCCGCCGTCATCTTCCTGATCTTCATCTTCCTGTTCGTGCTGCTGCCCCTGCTCGGGCGCCTGCGCGGCGGCCGGCGCTATCGTGGCGGCATTCACCCGATCATCATCTGGGGCGCCGAGGCGGCGCTGCGCGAGGCCTTCCGGGATCGTGACGGCGGCGGTGGCGGCTGGGGCAATGGCGGCGGATGGGGCGGCGGTGGCGGCGGCGGATTCGGCGGCGGAGGCGGCAGCTTCGGCGGCGGCGGCGCGAGCGGAGGCTGGTAATGGGCAAGCGCATATCCATGAGCGAGGCCGATCACCGCATCGTCACCGAGGCGATCGGGCGGGCCGAGCAGCACACCGATGCCGAGATCGTGACGATCGTCGCGCGCCGCTCGGATGCCTATCATGACGTCGGGCTCCACTGGGCCGTGCTGTGCGCCCTGCTCGTCCCGGCCTTCGCGGCGGCCTTCCCGGTCTTCTACGAGACGATGCTGATCCGGCTGCTGGGCGAGTGGACCCATGCCCTTCCCCTGCGCATGCTGCTGCTGTTCCTGCTCGGCAACATGATCCTCATCTTCCTCGCGGTGCGCTATCTGCTTGCCATTCCGGCGCTGCGCATGCTGGTGACGCCGGGCGCCACCAAGTCGCGCCGGGTGCGGCGGCGCGCCCTGCTGCTGTTCCGCACCGCTGCCGAGGCACGCACCGCGCGGCTCACCGGCGTGCTGCTGTATCTCTCGCTCGACGAGCACCGCGCCGAGATCGTGGCGGACGAGACCATCGCCGCAGCCGTCTCGCCGGAAGCCTGGGGCGACGCCATGGCCGCGCTGATCGACGAAGTGCGCGAGGGCCGGGTCGCGCAGGGCATGGTGCGGGCGATCGAGAAGGCCGGCGTCATCCTCGCTGCCCATTGTCCCAAGAGCGTGGACAATCCCAATGAACTGCCCGACCGGCTGATCGAGCTGTGAGCGACCTCACGCCCGAGGACGAGCTGCGCCAGCCCGTGGAGACCATGTGGGAAGGGCGCTTCATCGCGGCCCGGCGGCGCGGCCGCTGGGAATATGTCAGCCGCGCGCGCGGCATCGGCGCAGCGGTCATCCTCGCCATCGACGAAGCGCCGGACGGCCGCCACGTCATTCTGGTCGATCAGTTCCGCGTCCCCCTCGAGCGGCGCTGCATCGAGCTCCCCGCCGGGCTGGTGGGGGATGAAGGCGCGGACGAATCCCCTGCCCTCGCCGCCATGCGCGAACTGGAGGAAGAGACGGGCTATCGCGCGGGCCGCATGATCGATCTCGGCCGTTTCTGGAGTTCGCCCGGCATGGTCTCGGAGAGCTTCCGGCTCTTCCGCGCGCTGGACCTGCACCGGGTCGGCGCGGGCGGCGGCGTCCCGGGCGAGGACATTCGCGTCCACCGCGTGCCGCTGGGCGAGCTGGAGCCCTGGCTCGCCGCGCGCCGGGAGGAAGGCTATGCCGTCGACGTGAAGATGCTTCTCCTCCTCGGCGCCGCGATGATCGGCGGCTGAGAAGCGCGAAGGGTCCGCCGCGCCCTTTGCCGGGGCTTTACTCCGCGGCCGCCAGCATCTCCGTGCGCTCTTCCCGCGCCAGCTTCTCGACCAGCCGGTTGAACAGCGTCACGCCGCGATCATGCACGGTGGGCATCACTTGCGGGTCCGGCGTCATGTCGATGACCTGCTGCTGGGCTTCGATCATGACCTTGTCCTCGTCGAAGGCCTGACCGGCAATGCCCATCAGCATATCGCGTAGGGCCGCGTCCCCATGGCTGCGGTGCGGGCCCCAGGAGAAGAAATAGCGCGCCGTTTTCCCCGCCATCGGCGTCACGGCCTGGCTGGTGAAAGTGACGCCGCTCACGGCCCTGTCATAGTCCGGCGTGCCGAAATCGCATTCCCTGGCGGTGCCCAGCGGGAAGACGCCGCCGGTCATGAGCAGCACGCCCGGGATCAGGAAATCATAGGTCATGAAGCTGTCCATGGGCTCGGGGCTCCTGCGGGACGCCGTTCCGATCGAATTCTCCGTCCACCGCTCATAGCGGATACCCCGGTCGAGCGGGGTGATCCGGGCGGGGGTCTCGGCGAATTGCGGGCCGGCCCCGAAGCTGTTGGCATGGACGAAGGTCAGATGGCTGAAATCGAGCAGATTGTCGTTGATCAGCCGGGCTTCGGCCGCATAATCGAGCTGGCCATGGCCGAGGATATAGTCCGGATGGTCCAGTCCCACGGCCGGCGGGATGAGGCTTTCGTCCGCCCGCGCGGGGTCGCCCATCCAGACCCACAGCCAGCTGTGCCGTGCAATCACCGGATAATGCCTGACGCGGGCCTGCGGCGGGATCCGGTCCTGCCCCGGCATCTCGACCACGCGGCCGTCCGGGTCGAACAGCAGCCCGTGATACATGCACCGCAGCCGCTCGCCTTCGCAGCGGCCGAGCGAAAGCGGCGCCAGCCGGTGCACGCAGCGATCCTCCAGCGCATGGATCGCGCCGGAGGCGGTCCGCCAGATCACGATCCGCTCCCCGAGGATGGTGATCGCGAACGGCGTGTCGGCCTTCAGCTCCTGCGCCCAGCCGGCCACATACCAGGCATTGCGAACATAGGTCATGATCCTGCTCTCCGGCTTCCTTCTCCACGCCGCCAATGTTGACTTAACACTGTTAAGGAGTCAAGGCTTGCGCCATGGCCCATCGTCCATTGCCCAGCCTCACGCGTGACCAGATCGTGGCCGAGGCCTTCCGCCTGTTGCAGGATGAGGGGCTGGAGAGCCTGAGCATGCGCCGTCTCGCCGCCCGTCTGGATGTGCAGGCACCGGCGCTCTACTGGCATGTCGCGGACAAGGCCGAGCTGCTCGGCCTGATGGCGGGCGCCATTTATGGGGCGGCTTATGCCGGCGCGGGCGCGGCGCGGGACTGGCGCGAATGGCTCGGGCAATTCGGCCGCGCGCTCCATGCCAGCCTCGCATCGCATCGCGACGGCGCCAGATTATGCGCGATCGCCCGGCCGATGGCCCCGGCAGACCCCGACGCACAGGCCGGCAGGATCGCCGCGCCACTCACCGCGCTGGGGCTCGACGTCAAGCAGGCCCTCGCCCATCAGGCCGTGGTCATTTCCTTCACCCTGGGCTGGACCACTTTCGAGACGAACGGCCCCATGCGCGATTTCCTGCGCCAGATCATGGACTTCGATTCGACCTTCACCATCGGCCTCGACGCGCTGGTAAGCGGCCTCGGCCATCCGGCGACATCATAGGGCTGATCGACATTCAACCTCTGGAGCGCGTCGCCTCCCCAGAACAACGTGTTGGCAGGACGGGTGCCCGTTCAACGGATGCAATGAATATCGATCAGCCCTCGGATTGCGTGGACAGATTCGCGGACTTGGAGGGAACCAGAAGCGCGCTTTTTTAGGCGGCATGGACAAACTCGAGCGGGCTGTTTGATGTCGGGTTCTGGGGGCTTTCGTCCTGAAGAAGACTTTCCGGAGAGACGTCATCTTCCCCTTAAATCGTCATTCCCGCGCACGCGGGAATCCAGCTGAGACATCGCGTACGAGCGCCGGGGTGTAACTGGATTCCCGCGTGCGCGGGAATGACGAAAAGTGGAAATGTCCGCTCCCCACCCCTTAGCTGCCTTTCCGACCGCTCTCAGCGACCCTTGAAAGCGGACGCTCGTAGAGCTCGGAATTCGCATGCCGCGTGAAATCCCCTCCCCCGCCCGCGCCCTAGCCCCGCCCCTCCATCGCGCAGGATGTTTCCATCCGGCGCGGAAATGCTCTAACGGGGCCGCGGCGCTGCCCTGCGGCGCCATGATGCTCCTCATCAAAGGCCGTTCATGTCGCAAGTCGCCATCAAGATCTGCGGGGTCCGCACCCCCGATGCGATCGACGCTGCCATGCGCGGCGGCGCGAGCCATGTCGGCTTCGTCCATTTTCCGCGCAGCCCGCGCCATCTCGCGCCGGCCGCGCTGGCCGATCTGGCGCCGCGCGTGCCCGAGCATGTCGCGCGCGTCGCCGTGCTCGTCGATCCGGACGATGCCATCATCGATGCGCTGATCGCGGCGGGTGGCCTGCATGTCCTCCAGCTCCACGGCAGGGAGGAGCCCGCCCGCGTCGCGGCGATCCGCCAGCGCACCGGGCTCGAAACCTGGAAGGCCATTCCGGTCAAGAGCGCTGCCGATCTCGCCGCCGGCAATGCCTATGCCGGGGCGGCGGACCGGCTGCTCTTCGACGCGAAGACGCCCGAGGGCGCGGCGCTGCCCGGCGGCATGGGCCATCGTTTCGACTGGACGCTCCTCGCCGGCCACCGCCCACCCTTGCCCTGGGGCCTTTCGGGCGGGCTGGACGCGGACAATGTCGCGCACGCCCTCCGCCTCACCGGCGCGCCGCTCGTCGATGTCTCCTCCGGCGTCGAGAGCGCGCCGGGGATCAAGGATATGGACAGGATCGCGGCTTTCTGCGAAGCGGTCTCGCGATGTTGAGGATCACCGCTCATGCCGGGCGCGTCGGGGTACGATGGCGCTGATCGCTTCCTGAGGAACTGAAGCGAACGGACCAACATATCTGCGAGATCGAGACGACCATGACTGCTGCGACCAGCCCTTCCGGCACTCTTCCCAATTCCCTGCGCGCACTGCCTGACGAGCGCGGCCATTTTGGCGCGTTCGGCGGGCGCTATGTCGCCGAAACGCTGATGCCGCTGATCCTCGACCTGGAGCGGGAGTATCGCGCGGCCAAGGATGATCCGGCTTTCGAGGCCGAGTTCAACGGCCTGATGACCCATTATGTCGGTCGCCCCTCGCCGCTTTATTTCGCCGAGCGGCTGACGGCTTATTATCGCGAGCGCGCCAAGCCCGGCTTCGGCGCGAAGATCTATTTCAAGCGCGAGGAGCTCAATCACACCGGCGCGCACAAGATCAACAACTGCATCGGCCAGATCCTGCTTGCCATCCGCATGGGCAAGACGCGGATCATCGCCGAGACGGGGGCCGGCCAGCATGGCGTGGCGACGGCCACCGTCTGCGCGCGTTTCGGCCTGCCCTGCACCATCTTCATGGGCGCCAAGGACATCGAGCGGCAGCAGCCCAATGTCTTCCGCATGAAGCTGCTCGGCGCGGAAGTGCGCCCCGTCACCAGCGGATCGCAGTCGCTCAAGGACGCGATGAACGAGGCGCTGCGCGACTGGGTCGCGAACGTCCATGATACTTTCTACATCATCGGCACGGCGGCGGGCCCGCACCCCTATCCCGAGCTGGTGCGCGATTTCCAGAGCGTCATCGGCAAGGAGACGCGCGAGCAGATCATGAAGGCGGAAGGCCGCCTGCCCGATCTGCTGATCGCGGCGGTCGGCGGCGGCTCCAACGCCATCGGCCTGTTCCACCCCTTTCTCGACGATCCGGACGTCGCGATGGTCGGCGTGGAAGCGGCGGGCCACGGCATCGAGAGCGGCCAGCATGCCGCCAGCCTCACCGGCGGCAAGCCCGGCATCCTCCACGGCAACAAGACCTATCTTCTGCAGGACGAGGACGGCCAGATCACCGAGGCGCACAGCATCTCGGCGGGCCTCGATTATCCCGGCATCGGCCCCGAGCACAGCTGGCTGCACGAGAGCGGCCGCGTGACCTATCTGCCCGTGACGGACCGGCAGGCGCTCGACGCCTTCCAGCTCACCTGCCGCACCGAGGGCATCATCCCCGCGCTGG
The DNA here is from genome assembly GCF_014203955.1 of Sphingobium lignivorans. Taxonomy (NCBI): domain Bacteria; kingdom Pseudomonadati; phylum Pseudomonadota; class Alphaproteobacteria; order Sphingomonadales; family Sphingobiaceae; genus Sphingobium; species Sphingobium lignivorans. The sequence goes on along the minus strand of NZ_JACHKA010000001.1, from coordinate 1,444,334 downwards.
AAAGCTCCCATGCCCTGGCGGCGCTGGAGACCAAGGCACTGGATATGCGCGAGGACGAGATCATCGTCGTCAACGTCTCGGGCCGCGGCGACAAGGACATCTACACGGTGGCCGAGGCGCTGGGAGCGGAGATATGACTTTCCTCAAGCCCTCTCCCCTTCAGGGGAGAGGGTTGGGAGAGGGGCATGCGTGACCCTCGCCTGACCGCGCACGCCAAAACGATGCGCACCAACGCCACCGAGGCCGAAACGCGCCTGTGGCTCGCATTGCGCGCGAAGCGTTTTGAAGACGTCAAATTCCGCCGGCAGAAGGTGATCGGACGCTACATCGTGGATTTTGCCGCGCGCAATCCGATGCTCGTCATAGAACTTGACGGCGATAGCCACGCATCGCAGGTCAAATATGATTTCGAGCGATCGGCGTTCCTGCAATCTCAAGGCTATGACGTGATCCGTTTTGCGAACAATGATGTGATGGACAATCTGGAAGGCGTGCTGACGGCAATCCAGTCCCGGCTCCTTCCCCCCCTCCCAACCCTCTCCCCTGAAAGGGAGAGGGCTATAGGTGCCTCATGACCGCCCGCCTCTCTTCCGCCTTCGCCCGTGCCCGCAATGAGGGCCGCGCCGCGCTCGTCACCTTCGTCACCGGCGGCGATCCCACGCCGGCCGACACGCCCGCGATCCTCGACGCGCTCGTCGCGGGCGGCGCGGACGTCATCGAGCTGGGCATGCCCTTCACGGATCCCATGGCGGATGGCCCCGCCATCCAGGCCGCGAACCTGCGCGCCATGGCGGCGGGCATCAGCACGGCAAGGATCTTCGAGATCGCCGCTGCCTTCCGCGCGCGCCATCCGGAGACGCCGCTGGTGCTCATGGGCTATGCCAATCCCATGACCGTGCGCGGCGCGGACTGGTTCGCGGGCGAATGCGCCAAGGCCGGTGTCGATGGCGTGATCTGCGTCGACATCCCGCCCGAGGAAGATGCCGAACTTGGCCCGGCCCTGCGCGCGGCCGGCGTCAGCCTCATCCGCCTCGCCACGCCGACCACGGATGCAGCGCGCCTGCCGGCCGTGCTCGCGGGCGCATCGGGCTTCCTATATTATGTCTCGGTCGCCGGGATCACCGGGCTCCAGCAGGCCGCGCAGGCCAGCGTCGGCGCTGCGGTGGCCAAGCTCAAGGCGGCGACCGATCTGCCGGTGGCTGTCGGCTTCGGCGTGCGCACGCCCGAGCAGGCCGCCGCGTTCGGCGCGCATGCCGATGGCGTCGTGGTCGGCTCGGCCATCGTCGAGCTCGTCGGCAACCATGGATCACAGGCCGCGCCGCATGTGCGCGATTTCGTCGCGTCGCTGCGCGCGGCTCTCAACGCAAAGGAACAGGTCGCATGAGCTGGCTCAACCGCGTCCGCAATGCCATTCCCTTCATTGCCCGGAAGGCGGAAACGCCGGACAATCTCTGGCACAAATGCACCGGCTGCGGGCAGATGATCTTCCAGAAGGAATGGGAGGAAAATCTCTCCGTCTGCCCCCGCTGCGATCATCATGGCCGCATCGGTCCCAGGCTGCGCTTCGCTCAAGTCTTCGACGAGGGCACGATGAAGCTGCTGCCCGCGCCGCAGGTCAGGGAAGACCCGCTGAAATTCCGCGATTCCAAGCGTTATACCGATCGCATCAAGGCCGCCCGCGCGCAGACCGGCGAGCAGGATGCGCTGCTGAACGCCAGCGGCACGATCGAGGGGCATCAGGCCGTGGTCGGCGTGCAGGATTTCGCCTTCATGGGCGGGTCGATGGGCACGGCGGTCGGCGCGGCCTTCGTCGCGGGCGTCCGGGAAGCGGTCAAGCGGCGCTGCCCTTATGTCATCTTCACCGCCGCCGGCGGCGCCCGCATGCAGGAGGGCATTCTCTCCCTCATGCAGATGCCGCGCGCGACCGTGGCGATCCAGCAGCTGCGCGCGGCGGGCCAGCCCTATATCGTGGTGCTGACCGATCCCACCACCGGCGGCGTGACGGCCAGCTATGCCATGCTGGGCGACATCCAGATCGCCGAGCCCGGCGCGCTCATCGCCTTTGCCGGCGCGCGCGTGATCGAGAACACGATCCGCGAGAAGCTGCCCGAGGGTTTCCAGCGCGCCGAATATCTGCTGGATCACGGCATGATCGACATGGTGACGCACCGCAAGGATCTGCGCGCCACGCTCGCCAGGACCATCGGCTATCTGACGGCGGCGCGCGCCGCCTAGGGCTGATCGACATTCAGATGATGGCGTGGCGAAAATGGTGGTTTCTCGGGACCCGGCGCGCAGCGTACTCAAGGTACGTGAGCACCGGAAGCCCGGGAAACCGCCATTTGCAGGCCGCCAGCGCTGAATGGCGATCAGCCCTAGGTCTTGTCCTTTCCCGCTTGCGAGAGGCCTCGGGATGGGCAAGCACATCCGGCGCCGGCCCTCGCTGCGCGGCAATGCCCACCCTGACCCCTTCCGCAGGCGGGAGGAGGATTGACGGAGCCCTCCATGGCTGACCACGCCGTTTCAGACGACCCCGCCGTGCAGACCCAGCTCGATCGGCTCATGGCCCTTTCCCCGGGACGCGACGTGCTCGGGCTGGAGCGGATCAGCGAACTGGTCCGGCGGCTCGGCGATCCGCATCTGGCGCTGCCGCCGGTGTTTCATGTCGCGGGCACGAACGGCAAGGGATCGACCTGCGCTTATCTGCGCGCCGCGCTGGAGGCGGACGGGCGGAGCGTCCATGTCTTCACCTCGCCGCATCTGGTGCGCTTCAACGAGCGCATCCGCCTTGCCGGCACGCTGATCGACGATGCGACGCTGGCCCGCGCGCTGGAGGAAGTGCTGGATATCGGCGGCGATCTGAACGCGAGCTTCTTCGAGATCACCACTGCCGCCGCCTTCATGCTGTTCGCCACCATCCCCGCCGATGCCTGCATCATCGAGGTCGGCCTTGGCGGGCGGCTGGACGCGACGAACGTGCTGCAGTCGCCCGTGGCCTGCGGCATCGCCTCGCTCGCCATCGATCATGAATCCTTCCTGCTGGCGCCCGAGGAGGGCGTGCCGGCCGATCCGCTCTGCCGCATCGCGTTCGAGAAGGCGGGCATCGCCAAGCCCGGCGCCCCGCTCGTCACTCAGCGTTATCCGGGCCCGATGATGGCCACCATTGCCCGGGTCGCGGGTCATGCCGGCACCCGCTTCATGCCGCGCGGCGAAAGCTGGGACGTCGCGGAATATCAGGGGCAACTTCATTATCGCGATCAGGAAGGGCGGCTGGAACTGCCCCCGCCCCGCCTTGGCGGCGCGCATCAGATCGCCAATCTCGGCCTCGCCATCGCCATGCTGCGCAGCCAGGACGTGCTGCCGGTGAGCGATGCCGCATTGCGCGCCGCGCCGCTCTGGGCGCAATGGCCCGCGCGCATGCAGCGGCTGGAGGGCGGCCCGCTCAATGCCATGCTGCCCGATCGCACGCTCATCCTGGATGGCGGGCACAATCCCGATGCCGGGCAGGCACTGGCGAAGGCGCTGGGCGATGGCGGCCTCGCGCCGGAGGGAATCGATCTCGTCACCGGCATGCTCTCCAACAAGGATGTGCGCGGCTTCCTGGAGCCCCTGCGTCCGCTCGTCCGCTCCATCCGTTCGCTTCCCGTGCCTGGCCACGAGCATCACGGGCCGGAGGTCTTCGCCGCCGTCGCCGCCGACTGGGATGTGCCGCACAGCGCCTTCCTCACGATCCGGGAAGCCTTTGCGGACATCGCCGCCGTGCCGGACCCGCACCGCACGGTGCTCATCGCCGGCACGCTCTATCTCGCCGGCCAGGTGCTGGTGGCCAACGATCAGGTCCCGGCCTGAGCGGCGATCCGCGAAAGGCCCGGGATCGTCGCCCCGGATCGCCGGTCCTCAGTGCGTAGCGGAAAGCGTGACCGTCTCGAAATGCCAGCGCAGCTGTTCGGGGCTCGCTCCTTCGATGTCATTGACGCGGCGAAGGACGGCCTCGCCTTCGATGCGCACGGGGCGGCCTTCGGCGTCCCTGCCCGTCACGCTGATCGGCGCGCTGTAATAGCTCGAGCCCGCGGCGCCTTCCATGCTGCCGTCCGGCATCGCGACGGCGATGTCATCCAGATCGCTGAACATCCCCGCGAACGCCGCTTTCGTCCATTTCTCCCGGTCGGCGGGCCCCAGCATCGCCCAGGCCTGTCCATAGTCCCCGAGCTCTATCGCCCGTGCGAAGGAGAGAAGGACATTGCGCGCGCCCTTCACGCCGCGTTCGGCCTCGGGCGTCAACAAAGGCGGACGCAGGTCCGGCGCTCCGTTATCGGCATGGTTCGTCGCGCCGGCGACATCGCCCGCCGGCGAAGGATGCTCCGGTGTCACGGGCGATGCAGCCTCGGGCGCGCTCGCACCTGTCGCGCCGTCCCCATTCTTTTGCTCACACGCCGCCAGCGCGAGGCAGGACAAGGCCATCAGGCAAGGCGAAAACATCCTCATGACCCTCAAACCCTTTTCCCGCCATTCCGTTCAATCACGTCCGCCCCCTGAACACCAGCGGCGCTCCGCCGGGGGCGTCGGCAGGATCACGACAGACAGGGCCGCGCCATCTTCTTTCCTGCTGGACCGATCCATGGTCCGATGGCTATCGGCACGCGCATGAGTGTCATCGCAACCATCATGAATTCCGCCACGGGCCAGCCCATCCAGAAAATGACGTTCGGTCGGATGCCCAAGCCATGGACCAGCTTCAATCTCGCCACGGGTGAGCTGGTGACGGCCGATCGCGTGCATGTCGGCAAGCCCGCGCCGGGCAAGTTCGTCGCGCCCGTGGAAGTCTGGGTCACGCTCAAGAGCTGACGGCATCGGTGCGAGGTCGCACCGCGCGCAGCGGCCGCCTCAATCGTCCGTAGTGCTGGGTTGTCGCACGGATTCCACGACGAAGCCCTTCGCCCACATGATCCAGAGCAGCAGCATGCCGGGCACCGCCACCACCACCGTGAACGCCCAGAAGCCGACCCAGCCGAACGCCTCGGCGAGATAGCCCGAGGGCGTCGAGAGCCATGTCCGCCCGACCGCCGCGAAGGAGGAGAGCAGCGCGAACTGCGTCGCGGTGTAGGCGAGGCTGGAGAGGCCGGAGAGATAGGTCACGAACACCGTGAGGCCGATGCCGCTGGTGAAATTCTCGGTGCCCACCGCCAGCGCGAGCATCGGCGTGGAATGGCCGGCGAGCGCGAGCAGGCAGAAGAGCAGGTTGGAGACCATCATCAGGAGGCCCGAGACGAACAGCGCGCGTCCCATGCCCAGCCAGGCGATGAACGGCGCGCCCAGCGCCGAGCCGGCAATGAGGGCCGCGAAGCCGACGAACTTGTTCACCGTCACATATTCCGTGTCGGTGAAGCCCAGCTCCACGATCATCGGCGCGAGCATCGTCTGCCCCATGGCGTCGCCGATCTTGTAGACCAGCACGAAGCCCAGGATGAGGAAGGCGCCGTGGCGCGTGAGGAACTCGCGGAAGGGATTGACGATCGTCTCGGTCATCCATTCGCCGATCGAGCCCCGGCGGACGGCCGCATGCGCCACATAGCGCCCCGGCCCCGCGATCAGCGCGCCGATCGCGGCGGGAAGCACGCAGAAGGCCGTGATGCCATAGGCCACCGCCCAGCCGAGCCCCGCGCCTTCACTCGAGGCGAGGAAGATGGTGCCCGCGCCCGCCAGCAGATTGCCGGTGCGGTAGCCGAACTGGTTCATCGCGGTGCCGTGCGGCAGTTCCTCCTCGCTCAGGATCTCGATGCGGTAGGCGTCGATCACGATGTCCTGCGTCGCCGAGAGGAACGCGACGGCGATGGCGCAGATCGCGAACCGCGCGAGGTCGTTGGCGGGGTCGCTCGCGCCGAGCTGCCAGATCGCGACGAAGAGCAGCGCCTGGATGAAGAACAGCCACGCCCGCCGCTGCCCGAACAGTCGGGAAAGCACCGGCAGCGGCAGCTTGTCGACCAGCGGCGCCCACAGGAACTTGAGCGTATAGGGCGTGGTGAGGCCGATCGCGAAGCCGATGGTCGACTTGTCGATGCCGACTTTCGAAAGCCAGAAGGTCATCGTCGCGAGCAGCAGGGTGAGCGGGAAGCCGCTGGAAATGCCGAGCAGGAAGGCGACGAACGGCATCGGCCGCAGATAGGGCCGGAAGGCGGGCACCACGAAGCCCACGGCAATCACGGCACCCACGATGAGTGCGAAAATCAGCGTCTGCGACATGCTTGCCTGCCCCTTTGTGCGATCCGGCCGTCCTGCTTAGCGCCCCGCGCGGGTTTCGCCAGCCCCCGTTGCCCGGCGACGATGCGCCCGGACGGCCCGGACCGGCGCGATCGCACCGTCAATCGCGCGGAAAAAGCCGCAGTCCCGGCGGCAGGCGCCCCGGCGGCAGCCCGCCGACCAGCCGCTCGCACACGGCGATGGCGCGCACCAGATCCTGCGGCTGGAAGGGCTTGGCGAGGCAGCCGAGCGCGATGCCCTGCCCCGCCGCTTCCTCCGGGCAGGTCGCGGTGGCGAAGAGCACCGCGATGCCCAACTCGCGCGCATGGCGGGCCAGCTCCACCCCGGAGCGGACGCCGCGCAGGCGAATGTCGGTAATCACCAGATCGATGCCGCCCTGGCCCAGGATGACCGTTGTCGCGTCGCGGAAGCGGTCCACCGTTGCGACGACTTCATAGCCCGCCTGCTGCAGCGCGTGCTCGGCATCGAATGCCAGCAGCGGCTCATCCTCGACGAGGAGGATGCGGCGTATCTGCTGCGCGCTCTTCGAGAAAAACATTGCCGCCTCATCCCGGTTGCGCCACTACCCAGGCCGACCCGCACAGGATCGCCGGCGCCTTTCGGCGCTAGGATGGCGCCCCGCGATTCGCCAGTGCAAGAGCGACACAGCAGATCGAAAAAGGACAAGGCATGGCCAACGCCACTGGACCAAGAGGGCCCCGGCGCCCGCCGCGCAATGGCGCGACCGGACCCGCAGGGGGACGGCGCCGCCCATCCGCCGATGGCCCGGACGCGCGCAAGCCCGCCCGGTCGGACAAGCCCCGCTCGGACAAGCCCCGCTCGGACGCCCGCCCGCCTGCCGGATCGGAAACCCGCCGGCCGGCCGACAAGGCCGAGGCACGCCCCGCCACCGGAAAGCCCGGCCAGCGCCCCGCCACTCGCAAGCCGGGCGCACGTCCCGCGACCGACAAGCCTGCTTTCTCCTCGTCCCGCCCGGCGCGGCCGCCGCGCGGCGCTGCCCGGCCCGCAGGCAAGCCGGGGGAGCGCAAGCCCCGTGACGGCGCCTCGGAAGGGGATCGCGCCGAGACTCGCACCGGCGATCACAAGGCCGATCACAAGGGCGATCGCATCGCCAAGCTGCTTGCCCGCGCCGGCATCGCCAGCCGCCGGGATATCGAGCGCATGATCGGCGAGGGCCGCATCGCGCTGGATGGCACGGTGCTCACCACGCCTGCCACCATCCTCACCTCGCTGCGCGGCGTCACCGTGGACGGCAATCCGGTGCAGGAGCCGACTCCCGCCCGCCTCTTCCTGTTCCACAAGCCCACCGGCCTGCTCACCACCGCGAAGGACCCGGCCGGCCGCCCGACCATCTATGACCGGCTGCCGAAGGACCTGCCGCGCGTCATGCCCGTCGGCCGGCTCGATCTCAACACGGAGGGGCTGCTGCTCCTCACCACCGATGGCGAGCTCAAGCGCCAGCTGGAGCTGCCCGCCACCGGCGTCGAGCGCACCTATCGCGCCCGCGTCTTCGGCGAGGTGAGCCAGGCGCAACTTGAGGATCTCATCGAGGGCGTGCAGATCGAGGGCATGCGCTACGGGCGCATCGATGCCAATCTGGAGCGCCGCACCGGCCGCAACCAGTGGGTCGAGATGACGCTGACCGAAGGCAAGAACCGCGAGGTGCGCCGCGTGCTGGAGCATCTCGGGCTGCGCGTCAGCCGCCTCATCCGCACGCGCTACGGCCCCTTCGTGCTCGGCGATTCTCAGCCCGGCGAGGTGGTGGAAGTGCGGCGGGTCGATCTCGTCAAGTTCCGCAAGACACTGGACTGAGCAGGGAGCCCCGCACATGAGGATCATTTCCGGGCAATGGCGCGGACGGCCGCTCGCCGCCCCCGCCGGCGAGGCCACGCGCCCCACGGCGGACCGCACGCGCGAGACCCTGTTCTCGATGCTCACCAGCCGCCTCGGCAGTTTCGAGGATCTGCGCGTGGGCGATTTCTTCGCCGGCTCCGGCGCGCTCGGGCTGGAAGCGCTCTCGCGCGGCGCCGCCGCCTGCCTCTTCGTGGAGCGGGACCGCGCAGCGATCGACGCGATCCGCGCCAACGCGGCGAAGCTCGGCCTCCCCCGGCCGGACATCCGCCAGGGCGACGTCCTCGCTCTCGGCCCCGCCCCCGCGCCGCTGGACGTCATCTTCATGGACCCGCCCTACGGCACCGGCGCCGGCGCCGTCGCGCTCGACAAGCTCTCCCGCTTCGGCTGGACCGGCCCCGGCACCTGGATCAGCATCGAAACCGCCCGCGACGAAACGCTGGACGTCAAAGGTTTCGACATCGACGCCGAACGCGTCGTCGGCAAGGCAAAGCTGCACCTGCTGCGAGCGGGGTGAGGGTCAGGCTAATTCGGGGGATCAGCCTGCGCAGACACATTCCGAAGCCCGAGCTGCGCACCCTATCCCGTCATTCACCACGTCGTCCCGGACTTGATCCGGGACCCCGCTGCCTTGAAGATCGGCGGGACCAGCCGGTTCTGGAAACCGGAAGAAGCGGGTTCCCGGATCGAGTCCGGGATGACAAAAAAATAGCTGAAAAGCTGGCTTCTGGATCCCTCAAAGTCCGCGAATTCATCCACGCCGCCCCCGCTTTCTGAGCCAGCGGCCAGGATCTGATAAAATGAGTAACGCCTGCTTCGCCCTCGTCGCGAAAACGCTCCCGCTGGACGTGGATTCTGCCTTTCGCGGCGCTATAGTGGGCCGAGGAAGAAATTGGGGGCTTATGAAACGTCTTTTCGCCGCACTCGTCGCCACGAGTGCGCTTACGAGCGTCGCATCCGCGGCGGATCAACCGGTCATTGGCCCGGCACCGGCCTGGGTGCGGCCCATAGCACCGCCATCGGCACCCGCGAAAGCTGACGATGCCCCGCTTCGTGTCCTGCTCTCCGACCAGCAGGTCGCCCTGGAGCCCGGACGGCGGACGATCTATTCGGCCATGTCGTTCAGGATCCAGAATCCCCAGGGGCTGGCGGCCGGCAACATCTCGCTGCCCTGGCGACCCGATACCGATGTCCTGACGGTCCACAAGCTTCTGATCCGGCGCGGAGACCAGGCCATCGATGTCCTCGAGTCGGGTCAGACCTTCACGGTCCTGCGGCGCGAGCAGAATCTGGAAAGCGCGACGCTCGATGGCATCCTCACCGCCAATATCCAGCCCGAGGGGCTGCAGGTGGGGGATACGCTCGAATTCGCCATGTCGGTCTCGTCGAGCGATCCGACGATGCAGGGCCATGTCGAGCTGATGGCCGGCGCCTGGGACGGCTTCCCGGTCGGGCGCGCTCATCTCCGCGTCCAGTGGCCGACCGGTCTTCCGGCACGCTTTCGTCAGACGGCCTCCCTGCCGGCTCTGAAACCAGTGAAGTCGGGCGACAAGCTGGTCATGGAATTCACGCTCGACAATATCGAGCCGATCATTCCGCCCAAGGGCGCGCCGGCGCGTTACCAGATCGGGCGCCTTGTCGAGGTGACGGATTTCGCATCCTGGGCGGATGTCGGCGCGCTCATGGCGCCTCTTTATGACAAGACGGCCGTGATTCCGTCCGAGGGTCCGCTCCGCAAGGAGCTGGAGCGGATCAAGGCTCTTTCTGCCGATCCCCGGGTCCGTGCGGAAGCCGCCCTCGCGCTCGTGCAGGACCGGGTGCGCTATGTCGCGCTGCTGATGGGGGATGGCGGCTATGTCCCCGCGGATGCGGAGACGACCTGGGCGCGCAGATATGGGGATTGCAAGGCCAAGACCGCGCTTCTCCTCGCGCTGCTGCACGGTCTGGGCATAGAGGCGGAGCCTGTTGCGGTCAGCACCATGTTCGGGGACGGCCTCGATGCGCGCCTGCCGATGCTCGGCCTGTTCAACCATGTGCTCGTCCGCGCCACTGTGGCCGGCAAGACTTACTGGCTGGACGGCACAAGGACCGGCGACACCAGCCTGGACAGGCTCATCGTGCCGAATGTCGGCTGGGGCCTGCCACTGGTCGCGAAGGATGCGGCGCTCGTCCGGATGGTGCCCGCACCGCTGGAGACGCCGACAAAGGACACATCCATCCGGATCGACGCCAGCGCCGGCATCTCGGTGCCCGCGCCGACAAGGATCGAGACGATCCTGCGCGGGGATGAAGCGATTGCCACCAGCATCGCGCTCGCGAACCTCTCCGGGGAAGCGCGCGACCGGGCGCTCCGGGACTATTGGAAGGGACAGCACGACTTCATCGATGTGAAGACGACAAGCGCCACCTTCGACCCGAAGACCGGCGAGCAGCGGGTTGTCATGGAGGGCCTGGCCAAGATGGACTGGTCGGGCGGCTCCTATGAGACCGACGATATGCGCGTGGGCTATCGCGCCGATTTCAGTCGAGATCCCGGCCCCGGCCACGATGCGCCCTTCGCCGTGCCCTATCCCTTCTTCCGTCGCACGAAGGAGACCATCATCCTTCCTCCCGAAAGCGGGGCGTTCAGGCCGGGGTCGGGACTGGAGGTCGACCAGACCATAGCGGGCATCGAGTATCGCCGGCACGCCACGCTTGAGGATAATGTCTTCACCATCGAGCGGACGGACCGCAGCGTCGCGCCCGAGTTCCCCGCGAAAGAGGCCGTGGCCGCCCAGGCGACGCTCCGCGCGCTCGCTGACCGGTCCGCCGTCCTGCGCAAGCCGATGGATTACGTGGCAAGCGAGAGCGAGATCGCGACCACCAGCGCGAACACGCCGTCCAGTGCCGCCGAATATCGCAGGCGCGTGAGGCTTTTCCTCGATCAGGGCATGCGCGAGGAAGCCGAAGCCGATTACGGCAAGCTCATCGAACTGGACCCGACGAACGTGTGGGCATGGTCGAACCGTGCCATCACCAGGATCCAGCTCGGGGATCTGGCCGGCGCGCAGGCTGACCTGGAGAAAGCGGCGTCGCTTGATCCGACCTATATTCAGCTGTTCATCGGGCGGGGCATGCTGGCCAATCTCGAACATCGGCCGAAGGACGCGGTCGATGCCTATACCAAGGCCCTCCAGATCGAGCCCGACAACAGCTACGCGCTAACGCAGCGCGGCGTCGCTTATGCTGCCCTTGGCGATCAGGACCGTGCAGTCGCGGATCGCATCGCGGGCGCCACCGCCTATATCTCGGAAAATCCTGAAGAAGCCGACCCGCTCATCGAGAGAGCCAATCTGATGATGGATCTTGGGCGCATCGATGAGGCCATCAGGGATTTCGAGAAAGCCCACGCCCTCGATCCCAAAAACGCCAGGGCCCTGTCGGGTCGTGGGCTCGCTTATGTCTGGAAGGGAGATTTCGACGCTGCTGTCCCTGATCTGGACGCCGCCCTGGCGATAAACCCGCGGAATGCGGCGGCGTTCCGGGGGCGCGGTCTCCTTGCTCAAAAGAAAGGGCGGTGGCGCGAGGCGATAGCGGCGTACACCACCTCTCTGGAGATCGCACCCGACAGCGCCTTTGCACTGGGGCAGCGAGGCCTGTGCGAGCAGGCGTCCGGCGACAAGGAAGCTGCCCTGCGCGATACCGCCGCGGCCATCAAGCTGCGCCCGGAATCGATCGATCTCTATCTGTTGCGCGCCAACATCCTGCGCTCCCTGGGCAAGCGGGAGGAGAGCCTTGCCGAGGCCGAGGCCCTCGTTGCTGCCAATCCCCACAACCCTCATGCGCATGTCACGGCCGCGAAGATCTACGCTGCTTTTCAAGACCCCCGGGCGATGCAGACCTATGAAAAGGCGATCGCGCTCAGGCCCGAAGCCTATATCTATCTCAATCGCAGCCAGAGCCGCCCCAAGACTGACGTGGCAGGCCGCCGGGCCGACCTTGAGGAAGCGCTCAGGCTGCAACCGGGCTTCGCCGAGGCCAGAGGGGCAATGGCGCAATTGCAGATCGACAGCGGAGACCTGGCCGGTGCGATTTCAACTTATTCCCTCGCCCTCGCCGAGGCGCCGGACAATCTTGACCTTCTGATGGGGCGCGGGATCGCTTACGCCCGGTCGGGCGACGCGGCGCGCGCCGACACCGACTTCAAGCGAGCACGAAGCAAGGCTTCGGATCAAACCGTGCTCAATAAACTGTGCTGGGACAAGGCAACAGCCGGCCAGGCGCTCGAGTCCGCGCTGGCCGATTGCGATGCGGCGCTCGCTCAGGCCCCCGATGAAGCCGCTTTCCTCGACAGCCGCGGCCTGGTGCTCCTGCGCCTGGGCCGGATCGATGAAGCGATCGCTACTTATGACAAGGTGCTGAAGGAATATCCTGATTTGCCATCCTCATTGTTCGGTCGGGCCGTCGCCTGGGCGCGCAAGGGTGATCGCGCGAAGTCGGACGCGGATGCGGCAGCGGCGCTCAGCATGGATCCCGATGTGCAGGCGCAATTCGAAGGTTATGGCGTGGTGCGATGAGCCTGCATTTGTGTCCACATCTCATGGAGCTCGATCCCACCAGAAAAAATTAAGATAACAATTTGATTTTTATAGATAATTCCAACCCGAATCATATGGCGCTGTTTCTGGCCAAAGAGCCAAAAAAACCCGGAAAATCGCCATTTCCGGGCGCCGCGAGAGTCATCGCTTTTATCTGTCCTAAAATGTCCGGAAATTCCCCCCGGCCCACGCGAAAACCCGCGACCGCCTCAAGGGACGGCGGCCGCGGGCTATCGATTCGCTCGGGTCGTTCGCGCCGGCTCAGCCGGGGTCGCGCTCACCCGGATTGCGGCAGCCGTCCTTCACTGTGCGCGAGCAGACGGGATACTCCTGCGGCGGCTGGGGCGCGGCCTGCTCCACCGGCTGGGGCGGCGCCATCTCGATCTGGCCCGGCGGGGGCGAAGTCGGGGTCGCGTTATAAGCTGAAGGCGGCGGCGGGGGCGGCGGCGGCGTGGCGCTGTCGGGCGTCGGCGTGGTTGCCGGCGGCATGGGTGCCGTCCCGTCCGCGGGCGGCGGCGGCGTCTGGCCCGGAGGCATGGGCTGCTGGGTCATCGGCTCGGTGGAGGGCTGCGCCGGCTGCATATCCTGCGCATGGACGGCAAGAGCCATCGTCGAGGCGGCGCCGAGGCCGGCAAGCAGAGTCAGAAAACGCATGGTGGCATCCTTTCCAGATTGATATCTTTTCGCGGTCGACATGCGGGTACCCCTGACAATCCGCGTGGAGACAAGGGGTTCCACCATCCGCCGTGCCCGTGCGGCGGCATGTCGCGGCGTCCCGGCCGGACAGTCGCCGGAATGCGGCGAAGCCCTTGCTCCGACTCATTTCGTTCCCTAGCTGTTCACCTGAGATGACAGTTCCCTCCCCCTCCCCGGCCGACCCGCCTTATCTGCAAGGGCTCAATGCCCCCCAGCGCGAGGCCGTGCTCACGACCGAGGGCCCGGTGCTGGTGCTTGCCGGCGCCGGCACGGGCAAGACGGCCGCGCTCACCGCGCGCCTCGCCCATCTGGTGGCGACCCGGCGCGCCTTCCCGTCCGAGATCCTTGCCGTCACCTTCACCAACAAGGCGGCGCGCGAGATGCGCGAGCGCGTCGGGCGGATGATCGGCCCGGCGGTGGAAGGCATGCCCTGGCTCGGCACCTTCCACAGCATCGGCGCGCGCATGCTTCGCCGCCATGCCGAGCTGGTGGGCCTGCAAAGCAACTTCACCATCCTCGATACGGACGACCAGCTGCGCCTGATGAAGCAGATCATCCAGGCCGCCGGCATAGACGAGAAGCGCTGGACCGCCCGCGCCCTCGCCGCGCTCATCGACCGGTGGAAGAACAAGGGCTTCACGCCGAAGGACGTCGATGCCGGCGAGAGCGAGGCCTTCGCCAATGGCAAGGGCGCGGAAATCTACGCCGCCTATCAGGATCGGCTGCGCGCCCTCAATGCCTGCGACTTCGGCGATCTGCTGCTGCACATGCTGACCCTGTTCCGCACGGACCGTGAGGTGCTGGAGCAGTATCAGCAGCGCTTCCGCTACATCATGGTGGACGAGTATCAGGACACCAACACCAGCCAGTATCTCTGGCTGCGGCTCCTCGCGCAGACCCGCAAGAACATCTGCTGCGTGGGCGACGATGACCAGAGCATCTACAGCTGGCGCGGCGCGGAAGTGGCGAACATCCTGCGTTTCGAGCGGGATTTCCCCGGCGCGGCGATCATCCGGCTGGAGCAGAATTACCGCTCGACACCCCATATCCTGGCCGCCGCGTCCGGCGTCATCGCGCAGAATGGCGGCCGGCTCGGCAAGACCTTGTGGACGCAGGCCGACGAGGGCGAGAAGCTGCGCGTCATCGGCGTGTGGGACGGGCCCGAGGAAGCCCGCCGCGTCGGCGACGAGATCGAAGGGCTGGAGCGGCAGGGCGTGCGGGCGGATGACATCGCCATCCTCGTGCGCGCGCAGTTCCAGACCCGCGAGTTCGAGGATCGCTTCATCCAGATCGGCATGCCTTATCGCATCGTGGGCGGCTATCGCTTCTACGAGCGGGCCGAGATCCGCGACGCGCTCGCTTATCTGCGCCTCGTCAACCAGCCTGCGGACGATCTCGCTTTCGAGCGGATCGTCAATGTGCCCAAGCGTGGCCTGGGCGACAAGGCGGTGGAGAAGGTCCATCGCCTCGCCCGCGCCGAGGGCGTGCCGCTGAGCCTCGCCGCGGCGCGGATCGTGGATAGCGACGAGCTGACGCCGCAGGCGCGCCGGGCGCTCGGCCGCTTCATCGGTGATCTTGCCCGCTGGCGCGATCTCGCCACCACCATGAACCATGCCGATCTTGCCCGGCAGATTCTGGATGAGAGCGGCTATACCGCGGTGCTCCAGGCGGAGCGCTCCACCGAGGCGTCCGGCCGGCTCGAGAACCTCCAGGAGCTGGCGCGCGCCATGGAGGATTATGAGACGCTCGGCGCCTTCCTCGAGCATGTCAGCCTCGTCATGGACAATGAGGGGGCGCAGGAGGAAGCGAAGGTCACCATCATGACCATCCATGCCGCCAAGGGGCTCGAATTCGACACTGTGTTCCTGGCCGGATGGGAAGATGGCCTGTTTCCCTCCCAGCGGTCGCTGGACGAGGGCGGGCTCTCGGCGCTGGAGGAAGAGCGGCGCCTTGCCTATGTGGCGATCACGCGGGCCCGGCGGCGCTGCTATATCCTCCATGCCGCCAACCGGCGGGTCTATGGCCAGTGGACCAGTTCCATTCCTTCCCGCTTCATCGGCGAGTTGCCGAAGGAGACAACGGACGTCGAAACCACCATGAGCGGCGGCGCGAGCCTGTGGCGCGCCAACTGGTCCGAGCGGGACGATCCTTTCGCGAATGTCGCCCGCGGCTCGGGTCGCGGCCCCGGCTGGCAGCGCGCGCAGGGCCAGTTCACGCGCGAGCCCACCCGCATCGTGGAAGCGCGGCAGAGCGCCGTCAGCCTTGGCAACAAGGGGCGGGATGATATCAGCGTCGGCATGCGCATCTTCCACCAGAAGTTCGGCTATGGCCGCGTCACCGCCATCGAGGGCAACAAGCTGGAGATCGATTTCGAGCAGGCCGGCGCCAAGCGCGTGCTCGACAGCTTCGTGAGCCTCGCCTGATGGCGACGGCGCAGCCGGGCGAGCGCGCCGTCGTCGAGGCCTTGCGGGCCGGGCGCGTGGCGGAAGCGCGCGCCATGCTTGCCGACATGGCCGATCCCCCGCCGATGCTGCTGGCCCATGCCTGCGCGCGTGCGGGCGATGTGGAAGGCGAGATCGCGGCGCTGGCGTCCATCCTCGCGCGTGAGCCGCGCCAGCTGCAGGCCCTGCTCGCCATGGGCGAGGCCCAGCAGAAGGCCGGCGACCGGCGCGCCGCCACCAGCTTTTTCCGTACCGCGCTCGCGCAGGCGGGCGTTAGCGCCGTGCCACCGGCGCTGCATCCCCTGCTTGAACGCGCGCGCACCCATGTGGCCGAGAACAGCGATCACTTCTCCACGCATCTCGAGGCGCGGATCGGGGACGTCGCCAGCGCTTCGCCGCGCGTGCGCCATGCCGTCGATCTCGTGCTCGGCCGGGTGACGCTGTATCTCCAGCAACCCAACATGTTCTACTTCCCCGGCCTGCCGCAGCGTTATTTCTACGAGCGGGCGGAATTCCCCTGGGCGGCAGAGATGGAAAGCCGCACGCCGGCGCTCCGCGCGGAGCTGGAAGCCGCGCTTGCCGACGATGTGGGTTTCACGCCTTATGTGCAGACCAGTGCCGCGCGCCCCCCGGCGAACAATCCCTTGCGGGACGATCCGCGCTGGAGCTCCTTCTATTTCCTGCGCGATGGCGAGGTCGTGGCAGAGCATGCCGCCCGCTGCCCGGCCACCATGGATGCGCTGACCCTGCCCGATCTCGCCCGCGTTCCCGGACGCGGGCCGCTGGCCATCTGGTCGATGCTCCGGCCGGGCACGCATATCGAACCGCATACCGGCCTGCTCAACACGCGGCTCATCTGCCATTTGCCACTGATCGTTCCGCCCGGTTGCGGCTTCCGCTGCGGCTCGGAACAGCGCGCATGGGAGGAAGGCAAGCTCCTGATCTTCGACGACAGCGTGGAGCACGAAGCGTGGAACCGGGGCAGCGCCCTGCGCGTCGTCCTGCTGTTCGACATCTGGCGGCCGGAGCTCAGCGCGGAAGAGCGGGCTGCCGTCTCCGTCATCCTGTCGGCGATCGAGGGGCTGGATCTCTCGCAGGGCTGAAAGAGCGGCGCTGCAACAGCAAGGGCTCGCAAGCCCCCGGGGAGTCACTTTCGTGCCCGCATAATCTGTTTCACGATGCAAAAGATTACATTTCTTCGCATCTTGTTAACCTTCTTCTCCTAGTCACGGCTGGCGACCCGAAGGGCGCTGGCCAAACCCAGTGCTCATACTAGGCCCGGCGGAGCGTGGGTTCCCGCCGGGCCTTTTTTTGCCTGCCGCACCCGCCTTCCCTTCCCCGCTCCGCATTTATCGCTCCCGCTCTCTCGCGCACTGGACAAGGCCGGAGCGCCGAGCCAGTCTGCCGGCGCCGTTCAGGGCGGCAGACTCACGGGAGGCGTTTTCATGATCCACACCCGCCGACTTGCGCTGATGCTCGCGCCGGCTCTTGCCGCGCTGACGCTGGGCGCATGCGCACCCACGCTTGCCGACGGAGGGCCGCCTTCCACCGCAACCGATGTTTCCGCTCCGGCGGACTGGGCAAGCTTCCGGGATTCGTTTCTGGAAAGCCTGTTCCAGCATGATCCGTCCTTCGCCATCTATCAGGGGCGCCACGATTTCGACGGGCAGTTGCCCGACTGGAGCCCCGCCGGCCTCAAGGGGCAGGAGACATTCCTGACCCAGTCGATCGCGCAGGCGCAGGCGTTCAAGGCCGGCGCGCTCAGCAAGGAAGAGGCGTTCGAGCGGGATTATCTGGTCGCCGTCGCCCGTGCCCGGCTGTTCTGGCTCACCGATGCGGGCGAGCCTTATCGCAACCCGGCTTATTATGTCGGCGGCGGGCTCGATCCCAATGTCTACATCGCCCGCAACTATGCCGATGCACCGACGCGGATGAAGGCCATCATCGCTTTCTTCCGGCGCGTGCCCACGGCCGCCGCACAGATCCGCGCCAATCTGAAGACGCCGATGCCGGTGAGTTTCATCAATTACGGCAAGGCGGGTTTTCAGGGCTTTGCGGACTATTATGCAGGCGACGCCAAGGCCGCCTTCGCCAGCGTGAATGACCCGGCCCTGCAAGCGGAGTTCGATGCCGCTGCCGGCGCTGCCTCCCACGCCATGAAGGAGCTGGCCGACTGGCTGGAAAGCAACCGCGCCACTGCCACGCAGGATTTTGCGCTGGGCGCCGATCGCTTCTCGCGCATGCTGGCAGCGACCGAGATGGTGGACACGCCGCTCGACGAGCTGGAGGCCATCGGCGTCGCCGACCTCAAGCGCAATCAGGAGGCGCTGAAAGCCGCCTGCGCTCGCTTCGCGCCCGGCAAGGGCATTGCCGACTGCATGGAGAAAATGAACGAGGACAAGCCTGCGGACGGTCCGGTCGCCGAGGCGCGGCGGCAGATCCCGGTGCTGCGGGCCTTCGTCCAGAAGCACGATCTCGTCAGCATCCCGGGGACGGAGCAGGCGCTGGTCGAGGAAAGCCCGCCCTATAACCGGCAGAACTCCGCCTATATCGATCCCCCGGGGCCGTACGAGAAGGGCATCCCCTCCATCTATTATATCTCGCCGCCCGATCCCTCATGGCCCAAGGCCGTGCAGGAGGCGTTCATTCCCGGAAAGAAGGACCTGCTCTTCACTTCGATCCACGAAGTGATGCCGGGCCACTTCCTCCAGTTCCTGCATGCCAACCGATCACCCTCGCTCTTCGGGCGCGTGTTCGTGGGCTATGCCTTCGCCGAGGGCTGGGCCCATTATACCGAGGAGATGATGTGGGAGGCCGGCCTCAACGAAGGGGATCCGGAAACCCAGATCGGCCAGCTCTCCAACGCGCTGCTGCGCAACTGCCGCTATCTGTCGGCCATCCGACTGCACTCGGGGCGCATGACGCAGGAACAGTCCGAGCAGATGTTCCGGGAGGAATGCTATCAGGATGAAGGCAATGCCCGCCAGCAGGCCGCGCGCGGCACTTATGATCCGGCCTATCTCAACTACACGATGGGCAAGCTGCTGATCCGCAAGCTGCGCGCGGACTGGACGGCATCGCGCGGCGGTCGCGCGGCGTGGAAAGCCTTCCATGACGAGTTCCTGAGCTATGGCGGGCCGCCGATCCCGCTGGTGCGGCAGCAGATGATGGGCGGCGCTGCGAAAGCCGCCTTCTGACCTGAGGAACAGCACTGGCGGCGGGGGAGGTGACGGGATCACTTTCCCCCGCCTCCGGGCCCCATGCCGCGGTGGCTGTTTCCTGAATCGCCCCGCTACCCGTCCCGCGCTTCATCCGTCGGACAGGCAAAAACTTTAGCGCCGCCAAGCTTTGCGCCGTTGCGCGCGGTCATCGCTTGAGCCAAGGAACCGGTCATGGCGAGTCCCTCTTCCAGCAGCGAGCCAGAGGAAACCGGGGGATCGGCCGAACCGTCTCATCCCCTGCAGATCCCTGCCTTCCGGGCCTATCTGGTCGTGCGGCTCTGCACCATCCTGGGCGCGACGGGCATGGCGCTCATCATCGCCTGGCAGGCCTATAACATCGCGCGGGAAACCATGGGGCCTGCCCAGTCCGCCGCGCAACTCGGGCTGATCGGCCTCATCCAGTTCTGCGTCGTCTTCGTGATGACGCCCTTTGCGGGCCTCGTGGCCGATAATTTCCAGCGCACCCGCATCGCCATGGTGACGCTCAGCATCCTGCTCTGCTGCGCCGGCGTACTGGCGCTGTCCAGCTATGAAGGCTGGATAAGCCTGCCGCTCATCTTCTGCCTTGCCGCGGTGCTCGGCTTCGCGCGCGCCTTCCAGGGCCCGGCGATCGGCTCGCTCGCGCCCAATATCGTGCCCAAGCATCTGCTGCCTCGCGCCATCGCCTTCAGCAGCATGGCCTGGCAAGCCGCCAGCATCATAGGCCCCGCCGTCGCGGGCTATGCCTATGCCATGAAGCCGCATTATGCCTATCTCGCCAGCGCCGGCCTTTTCCTGTGCGCGGTGGTGGGCATGATGATCGTCGGCCACGTGCCTCAGGCGCCCCCGCAGAGGGACCGCCACCCGCTCCGGCAGGTGCTGGATGGCCTCGTCTATGTGCGCACCAACCGGCTCGTCCTGGGTGCCATCACGCTCGATCTCTTCGCCGTCCTGCTGGCCGGCACCACGGCGCTGCTGCCCGTCTATGCCCGCGACATCCTGCATGTCGGTTCGGCGGGCCTCGGCCACCTCGCGGCAGCGCCCGGCGTCGGCGCGGGCATCACGGCGCTGATCTTTTCCTTCCGGCCGCTGCGGCACAATGTCGGCCTGAAGATGCTGATCTCCGTGGGCGTCTTCGGCATCGCCACCGTCGTCTTCGGCCTCACCGCCTTCATGCCGCAGCAGATCGCGATCCTGGTCGCGCTGCTCGCCATGGCGGCATGGGGCAGCGCCGACATGTTCTCCGTCTATGTGCGTCAGTCGCTCATCCAGCTTCACACGCCCGATGAGATGCGCGGCCGGGTCTCCAGCGTTTCGCTGATGACCATCTCGGCCTCCAACGAACTGGGCGAAGCGGAATCGGGCTTCCTCGCGGCCCTGATCGGCCCGGTGGCCGCCGTCCTGGTCGGCGGCGCGGGCGCTCTCGTCATCACCCTCTGGTGGTCACGCCTTTTCCCCGAATTGCGCCGGGCCCGCACCTTCGATCCACCGGAAGAGCATCTGCGGCCATCGCACGACGCTGCCCGCCGACGGCCCGAAGGAACCGCATGATGCAGGAACAATCCGGCATTGCGCTCTTGCAAAGCCCCAAGCTTTTCCCGATTTTCGTTCGGCAGAAAAATTGACAGGAGACCGGCCATGAAAGCCTCATCCATCCTCGATACGATCGGCGGCACGCCTCATATCCGCATCAACAGGCTCTTCGGCGACGCGCCGGTCTGGGTGAAGTCGGAACGCTCCAATCCCGGCGGATCGATCAAGGATCGCATCGCCCTCTCGATGATCGAGGCGGCCGAGAAGGACGGCAGCCTCAAGCCGGGCGGCACGATCGTGGAGCCCACGTCCGGCAACACCGGCATCGGCCTCGCGATGGTGGCGGCGGTGAAGGGTTACAAGCTGATCCTCGTCATGCCCGAGAGCATGAGCATCGAGCGTCGCCGGCTGATGCTGGCTTACGGCGCGTCTTTCGACCTGACCCCGCGCGAGAAGGGCATGAAGGGCGCGATCGAGCGGGCGCTTCAGATCGTCGAGGAGACACCAGACGCCTGGATGCCCCAGCAGTTCGAGAATCCCGCCAATATCGACGTGCACGTCCACACGACCGCGCAGGAGATCCTTGCCGATTTCGCGGACGAACCGCTCGACGCGCTGGTGACCGGCGTCGGCACCGGCGGCCATATCACCGGCTGCGCGCAAGTGCTCAAGCAGGCCTGGCCGGGGCTGAAGGTCTTCGCCGTGGAGCCTACCCTCTCGCCGGTCATCAGCGGTGGCGCGCCGGGTCCGCACCCCATTCAGGGCATCGGCGCCGGGTTCATCCCCACCAATCTGCACACGGCCCTGCTTGATGGCGTCATCCAGGTGGCACCGGACGATGCCAAGGATTATGCCCGCCGCGCCGCCCGCGAGGAAGGGCTGCTGGTGGGCATTTCGTCCGGCGCGACGCTCGCCGCCATCGCCCAGAAGCTGCCGGAGCTCCCGAGCGGCGCCAGAGTGCTCGGCTTCAATTACGATACCGGCGAGCGCTATCTCTCGGTGCCGGATTTCCTCCCGGAAGCCTAGGCGGCGTGGACCAGTTCCCCGGACTTTGAGGGAACCAAAAGCGAGTTTTTCGGCCATTTTCGTTCGTCGTCCCGGACTTGCTCCGGGATCCCGCTTCTCCTTTTCTTCAAACCGGCTGGACCGGCGATGTTCAAGGCAGCGGGATCCCGGATCGAGTCCGGGATGACGTCGTTCATGACGAGATGAGCGCGCCGCCATCGCGTCGGAATTTGTCCACGCCGCCTGGGACCGCCTAGCAGACTGGTCACGTGGAGAGGTTCCGGCCCGAAATAGCGGCGAATCTCCGCCCCCTCAGCACCACTCGCCGGGGCCGCAAAGTCGTTTACCTCCGGCCCTCGGAGTTTCTCGAAATGAGACTGTCGCTCCCGCGCCGGCCTCGCTCCGCCGCTTGCATCTTGTCAAACTGCGGCAGGAGGCACAGATAGCGCCACTCTGACGTGGGAAAGAAACATGACAAGCCAGAGCATGATTGCTGAGCGGCCTGAAATGGGCCGGCGGTGGCTCGCCGCCGCGCTTGTCCTTGCCTTTGTCGCGGCCATGGCGATCGGCCTGTTCGGCTTCAATGGAACGGGCACGCGCGGGTCGCAGGATGCGGTCAGCGCGCCTATTCCCGGCACGCCCCGCGCCGATAGCCCCGTTCCCGTCGTCGAGCCGCTGGTGCTCGATGCCTCCAAGCCGGATGAGGCGCGCAAGCTCAACGCCGCCATCCCCTTCTCTGCCGATCCCAATCCCGCCGCCCGCCCCTTCCATTTCAGCGGCGACACGGCCGCTCGCGAGCGCGCCGTGGACTGCCTCGCCGCAGCGATGATCTACGAAGCCGGGGACGATCCGACGGGAGAGCGGGCAGTGGGACAGGTCGTGCTCAATCGCCTGCGCCATCCCGCCTTCCCCAAGACCGTCTGCGGCGTCGTCTTTCAGGGGCAGGAGCGCAACACCGGCTGTCAGTTCACTTTCACCTGCGACGGAGCCATGGGCCGCGCCCCCGCGCTCGCGGCCTGGACGCGCGCCCGGGCACTGGCCGGCGCCATGCTGGCGGGCGATGTCTATGCCCCCGTCGGCCACAGCACCCATTATCATACGGACTGGGTGATGCCCTACTGGAGCAAGTCTCTCGACAAGGTCACCGCCGTCGACACGCATCTCTTCTTCCGCTG
Source organism: Sphingobium lignivorans (assembly GCF_014203955.1). Classification (NCBI taxonomy): domain Bacteria; kingdom Pseudomonadati; phylum Pseudomonadota; class Alphaproteobacteria; order Sphingomonadales; family Sphingobiaceae; genus Sphingobium; species Sphingobium lignivorans. Next base: position 1,421,598 of record NZ_JACHKA010000001.1, on the reverse strand, counting down.
GAAAGGCTGGTGGGGAACGCCCGGCGCCTTCGCCCGCGCGCTTGCCATCGCTGCGGAACCGGTGATCGCGAAGCTCGCCGCGCTTTCCCCGGCGCATCGTGGCGAGGAGGATCCCTTCGCCCTCACCGGGCTGCCCGGCACCTTGATCGACGACACGGCCCGCCCCCTCGCGATCGGACCGGAACATATCGGCCAGCGGATCGGCCCGGGCCGGCTCGTGGCGATGGACCCGGACGGCAATGGCTTCGCCATGACGATCGACAAGGGCGGCGACCCCGCACGTTATGCGCAGGCCGCGTCCCAGCTGTGCGCCGGGCGCGATCAGTGCCGCTTGCTTGCATGGACCGATCCGCGCGCCACGCCGCGCAGCTTCCCGGTCGCGGAGAGCAACCTGACATCCATGTCCTTCTCCTATCTGCGCATGAAGGACAGCGGAATCGAGCGGATGCTCTACAATTGCGACGAGTTTCCCGATACGCCGCGCATCAAGTGCATGACGCGGCGGGTTCCGATCCCGCAGGCCCCGCGCCTGCTGGCCGATGACCGCGCAGGCAAGAGCAATAGCCGCCTGCCCGAAAGCGCACGGCCGGTCGCGGACATGCAGAGCGGCGAACTCGCGCCCCTGCCCCGCGCCGACGCCAGGCGCTTCCTGCCGAAAGCTGCGGGAACGGCAGATCCCGCTCCGGCGGCGCTCGGAGGCCGATAGGCCAGCCTGCGACCGGCGGCCCCGCGCTTCCTCAAACGAAACGGATGGTCGCACCGTCCCGGTTGATGCGGGTGGACGCCTCGTTGATCTTCGCCTTAAGCGCCGCCATGTCCACGCCGACCATGCGCCCCGCGCGCTTGCGCACCACGCCGGCAATCCACACCGTGTCGATGTCCGGCTGGTTGGAATAATTCACGACGCGATCGGCGAGCAGGCCCGTGATCGGGAAATTGATCCGGTCGGTCTTCAGCAGCAGCATGTCCGCCCGCTTGCCCGCGCTGATCGTGCCGGTCACCCCATCCTCCCGGATCGAGCGGGCGCCGAGGCGCGTCACGAAATCCAGCACGTCCTCGCCCTGATAGGCCGAGGCGATTTCCTTGCCGATGTCCGTGCGGAACAGATTGTAGAAGGCACCGCGCACATGCTGGAAATAGTCATGCGTGAAGGCCAGCGCCCCGTCGACGCCGATGCCGACCGCCACGCCCCTCTGGCGCGCGCGGCCATGGACCGAGGGATCGGGGTAGCTGTGCTCGCCCATGGTGGTCGCGCAGATCATCGTGCCGGTGTCGCGGCACATGTCGAGCTCCTCGTCGATGAAGCCGGTGCCGTGGGAAACATGATAGTCCGGCCCGAGCAGCCCCCATTCGCCGAGCTGGCTGAACTGGTTGAACACTTCCGGCGGCCGCTGGACATGCGAGCGGCGATGGTGCTGCGCGATGATGTGTGGCTCGAATGTCCGCATCTTCGCCAGCTCGTCACGAATTTCCGTCATGGGCCGGTCGGAAAAGCCGGGGCTGGCGCACAGGCCGAACCGCACGAGCCCGTCCTTGCCGGTGAAGACGCGCTCCTGCAGGAGTCGCACCGTCTGCCAGTGCTGCTCGTCCGCCGGGGCATTGCGCATGGCATTGGCATCATCCCATTTGACCGTGTCGCCCGGCTTGTAGGTTGGCGAGTGAGACACCTGGTAGCAGAAGGTCCCGGCGATGCCGGAATCGATCAGCCCGCGCGCCGCCTGCTCGGCCAGTTCCGCTGTATGGAAGATATGGCAATAATCGATGAGCGACGTGACGCCGGAATCAATGGCCTGGATGGCGCTGGCATATTGGGCCAGCCACGCATCTTCCGGCGTGTATGAGACCATCGTGCGCAGCTTGTATTCATTGTAGTAATTCACGGTCTTGGAGATCTTGGCGACGACGCCGTTGTCCATGCCTTCCCAGACATGCCGGTGGCTGTCGATCATGCCCGGCATCAGGATCATGCCGCGCGCATCGATGATTTCCGCGCCGTCAGCGGTCAGCCCCTTGCCCACCGCCACGATCTTCCCGCCGTCAAGGAGGACATCGCCACCCAGTATCTCGCCATGGGCAGGGTCCATGGTGATGATGTCCGCGCCCTTGATAAGCGTCCGGTGAGCGGGCCGGACCGCATCTGCCGACTTCGCGGTGGCGGCCGTCGCCGTGACGGACCGGCCCGCCATCGCGCCCGCCGCCAGACTGCCGGCCGCCAGTCCCAGAAATCCCTTGCGTGTCACGTCCATGGTCCGCCTCCTCATGCAGGACCACCGCCCCATCCCGCGGGAACAATCGCCCAGATCGTCGATAATATACGATCATGCCGGGAAGCGCGGACAATGCAAGGCGCTTGTTGGTTCTTGGCGCAAAAAGGGGACGGCAGCCGGCCTCCATGAGGGCCAGCCCCGTCCCCGCGAGGAAGAGCCGCCCCGCGTCAGGCGGCGGTAAGGAAGGCCTCGGGCGGCAGCGCCATCAGCGCCTCGGCACCACCCTCGATCTTGCGGCGCAGGGCGCCCGCCTCGGGCATGATGCGCTCGGCGAAATAGCGCGCGGTCACCAGCTTGGCATTGAGATAGTCGCCATTCTCCGCGCCCGCCGCGATCTTCGCCTGCGCCGCCCGCGCCATGCGCAGCCACATCAGGCCGACCGAGACGATGCCCATGATGTGCATATAGGCGTAGGCTGCGGCGCCCGCGTTGTTCGGGTTGGTCATGGCGTTCTGCATGAGCCACATGGTCGCCGCCTGAAGCTGCTGATTGGCCTTCTCCAGCGCCTCCGCGATCGCGGCGGTTTCCGGCACGGCCTTGCCCGCCGCGACATCCTCGCCCACGATGCGGAAGAACGCTTGGATGGCGCGCCCGCCGTCCTTCGGCAGCTTGCGCCCGACGAGGTCCATCGCCTGCACCCCATTGGTGCCCTCGTAGATCATGGCGATGCGCGCATCGCGCACATTCTGCTCCACGCCCCATTCCTGAATATAGCCGTGCCCGCCGAAAACCTGCTGCGCGAGGACGGCAACATCGAAGCCCTTGTCCGTGCCGTAGCCCTTGATGACGGGCGTGAGCAGCGAGATCAGGTCATCCGCCGCCTGGCGCTCTTCCTCGGTCGGCGCGAGCTTGGCGAGATCGACCTGCAATGCGCCCCAGAGCAGCAGGGCGCGCAGGCCTTCCGTCAGAGCCTTGCCTTCCATGAGCATGCGGCGAACATCGGGGTGGACGAACAGCGTATCCGCGGGCTGGTCCGGCTCGGCCGGGCCGGTGAGCGCGCGCCCCTGCCGGCGATCCATGGCATAGCGGACGGCCTGCTGGTAAGCGACTTCCGCCTGCGCCAGTCCCTGCACGCCCACGCCCAGCCTCGCCTGGTTCATCATGATGAACATGGCGGCGAGCCCCTTGTTCTCCTCGCCGATCATCCAGCCGGTCGCCCCGTCATAATTCATGACGCAGGTGGCATTGCCGTGGATGCCCATCTTGTGCTCGATCGAGCCGCAGGAGACGGCATTGTGCGCGCCAAGCGTGCCGTCTTCGCCGACCATGAACTTGGGCACGAGGAACAGCGAGATGCCCTTGCTGCCCGCCGGCGCGCCCGGCGTCTTGGCAAGCACGAGATGGATGATGTTCTCCGCCATCGAATGCTCGCCGCCGGAAATGAAGATCTTGGTGCCGGTGATCCGGTAGCTGCCATCCGCCTGCGGCTCGGCGCGCGACTTGATGAGGCCAAGATCCGTCCCGCAATGGGGCTCGGTCAGGTTCATCGTGCCGCACCATGTGCCGGCGACCATGTTCGGCACATATTTCTGCTGCAGCTCCTCGCTGCCCTTGGCGAGGATCGCCGAAACTGCCGCCCCGGTCAGCCCGTGATACATATTGAAGGCATGGTTCGCCGCAGTGAAGAATTCCTCGACCGCGATCGCGAGCACCATCGGCAGATCCTGCCCGCCAAAGGCTTCCGGCGCATGCAGCGTCGTCCAGCCGCCCGCCACGAACTGGTCGAACGCTTCCTTGAAGCCCGGCGGCACGGTGACCGTGCCATCCTCGTTGCGCGTGCAGCCGATCTGGTCCCCCACCGCATTCAGCGGATAGAGCACTTCGGCCGCGAACTTGCCGCCTTCCTCGAGAACGGCCTGAACGATATCCGACGATGCCGCCGCGAAGCCCGGGACATTGGCCAGCCTGTCCAACCCGACGATTTCATCCAGCACGAAAAGCGTATCGGCAACGGGCGCGGTATAGCTGGGCATCTCTCTCTCCTGGAACGGCGCGGTGGATCAACGACTAGAGCTTTTTCAGATCGATGGAAAATCCGAAAAAGCCATGAAACAGCAGTTTAGAGCGCATCCTTTACAAGAAGGGCGAGCTCTTCGAAGGTCATTCAGTCCCGGGGCCAAGCTGGCTCTCTTCGACCAGCGTGATGAACCCCTTCAGTTCCGCAATCGCCTCGTCGATGTCCTGGCGCTGGCGCTGGAGCAACGCGATCCGGTCGCGGCATTTGTCGATGGTCACCTCGCGCTGGCTCCTGCGTCCATCGCCAGCATCGTAAAGGTCGATCATCTCGCGAATTTCGGCAAGGCTGAAGCCGACGCGCTTACCCCGCAGAATCCAGGCAAGCCGGGCACGGTCGCGTTGGCTGTAAACCCGCGCAAGTCCCTGGCGACGCGGCGCGATGAGCTGCTCGTCCTCGTAGAAACGCAGCGCCCGCGGCGTGACGCCGAATTCCTGGCAAAGGTCGGTAATGGTGAATTCCGCGCGCCCGTCCTGCTCGGGCTGCGGGATGCCGGCGATCATCATGGGCTTGGACATGACGATATGCTAACCGAGCCTTACGTTTACGTCAACGGCACAATGGACGTCCGCGCGAGTCCTGCATCGCGCGCGCCGCTTCAGCACTGCGATCCACGCGTGGGAAACTGACCCCGGCGAACGAGCCGCGGCTCGAACAGAGCGCCGCACAGCGCAAATCCAGTCCCCCCGGCATCTCCACCCTGTCGCCTTCATAGCGCGCGACGATCAGGCAGTCCCTGCCGGCCCCCTCGAAGCGCAGCAGCATCTTGCCGGCCGAGAGGCGGGCACGCCCGGCGCCCCGGCAATATTCGTCCGCGCCGATCCGGCTCTCGACGCCGAAGCGATAGCGTCCGCGCGCGGCTTCTTCCGGGACAAGGCACAGGCTGTCCGACCCGCCCTCATAGCGCCGGCCGTAACGGCCTGCGGGATCGAGAGCGGCACTGTCAGGCAATGCGCCGCTTTCCAGCGCCAGCGCATCGAGTTCCTCGGCGGCCGGGCTCATGTCACGCGATGCGGCGTCCGGCGCGGGCATGTCGTCAGCGCCGCTGCACTGGACAAGCATGAGCGCGGCGCACGCCATCAGCCCTGCCTGACGGACGCGAACGGCCATCAGCTCTGCCCGTCAATCCGCTCCAGGCCCTTGGCAGTCACGCGGCGATAGAAGCAGCTCCGCGCGCCGGTATGGCAGGCCGGGCCCATCGGCCGGACCAGCAGCCAGACGGCATCCTGATCGCAATCGATCCGCATATCCACGACGTGAAGCTCGTTGCCGGACTCCTCGCCCTTGCGCCAGAGCTTCCGGCGATTGCGCGACCAGAAGTGCGCACGATCCGTCTTGATGGTGGCATCGAGGGCTTCGCGGTTCATATGCGCGAGCATGAGCACTTCGCCAGTGTCGACATGGCTGGCGACGGCGGTGATGAGGCCGTCGGCGTCGAATTTCGGGTCGAGCCTGCTGCCCGTTTCGCGTTCATCTGACATGCGCCGCCCTATAGGCAGACGCTGGCCATCTGTCAGCCCCGCCCCGCGTCAATCGCGTCCGATGAGCCTGCGGGCCATGGCATCCGCCACGTCGGCGGCCGGCATGCCCGTCGCCTTGCTTTCCGCCCAGATGGCGCGAAGCCGGTCGGGAATCTCATCCACGCGCGCGTCCACCGCTGCCCTGTCGCCCAGGCCCAGATATTCGGACGCGACATTGATGATGCCGCCTGCGTTGATCACATAATCCGGCGCATAGAGGACACCGCGCTCGTGCAGCCGCTGCGCATCCGCATGGGTCGCGAGCTGATTATTGGCGCCACCCGCCACGATGCCCGCCTGCAGCAGCGGGATCGATCGTTCGTCGAGGATGGCACCCAGCGCATTGGGGCTGAACACGTCGGCTTCGATGGTCATGATCTCGCCCGCATCCGTCACCGCCGCGCCGATCTCGCTTGCCAGTGCTTCCGCCTTGCGCCGGTCCATGTCGGCCAGCGTCAGCCGCGCGCCATCGGCCGCGAGACGGCGCGCCAGACCGCCGCCGACACTGCCCACGCCCTGAATCGCGACATGGACGCCGGCGACATCCTCCCGGCCCAGACCCTCGGCGATGGCCGCCCTGACGCCCAGGTAGACGCCGCGCGCGGTCACCGGGCCCGGATCGCCGCCGGCCTGCCCGCTGGCCACCGGAAGCCCCGAGACATGACGTGTGCGCCGGGCGATGGCGGTCATATCCGCCTCGCTCATGCCAACATCTTCCGCCGTCACATAGCGCCCGCCGAGCGAATCGATCGCGGCGCCGAACGCGGCGAGTTGCTCGGCTGTCTTGGGCGTGCCGTCGGACAGGATGACGCCCTTGCCCCCGCCAATCGGCAATCCCGCCATGGCGTTCTTGTAGCTCATGCCGCGTGACAGGCGCAGCGCGTCGGTCAGCGCGTCTTCCTCCCGCGCATAATGCCAGAAGCGCACGCCGCCACTGGCCGGTCCGCGATGCGTGGAATGGATGGCAATGATGGCCTTCAGGCCGCTCTGCCGATCCGTGAAATAATGGATCGCCTCATGGTCATCGAAGTCCTGATGGGACCACATCATGCAATGATCGTCCTTTGCCGGCAGCGCTGCCCGCTGCTCCTGAGCGTCTCAGGGAGGGAAATGGGGCGACCGATGGGATCCGAACCCACGACCTCTGGTACCACAAACCAGCGCTCTAACCGACTGAGCTACGATCGCCACAGCGCCGAACGGCGCAATCGAGAGGGGCGCCATAATGCGCGCGCGGTGCCAGCGTCAAGCGCGGAGATGAACTCCCGGACGCGCATGGAAAAACAAAAGGCCGGGCAAGGCCCGACCTTCCAAAAAAACACATGCCGTCGCGACATGTGCCGATGCTTCACGGAAAGCGGGGCGCCCCGACGGGAAGCCGGAGCGCCGGAAAAGACGAATGTCTTAGTTCACCGCGTCCTTCAGGCCCTTGCCGGCCTTGAACTTGGGCTGGCTGGAAGCCTTGATCGCCATCGTCTCGCCGGTGCGCGGATTGCGGCCGGTCGAGGCCTTGCGCTTGGAGACGGAGAAAGTGCCGAACCCGACGAGACGCACCTCATCACCCTTCTTCAGAGCGGCGGTGATCGCGTCGAAAACAGCCTCAACAGCCTTGCCGGCGTCTGCCTTGGTGAGACCGCCCTGGTCTGCGACCGAACTGATGAGATCCTGCTTGTTCATGCCTAAGGAACCCCCTTCATGGATGTGCTTGTGTGGGAATCGAGCGACGAAGGCGCGCATAAAGGCGCGGTTCGCCGCATGAGTCAAAGAATTTTCGGCCGAATTGCCGATGATTCGGCCGTTTTGGTCGGATTTTCCGCGCGCAGCGACCTCCGGCGGAAACAAGCCCGATTTCCGGGAACGACGCAGGCCGTCAGGCCGTGCCTCGTCCCCGGCAAATCCGCTCAGTGCCGAACGCTCGGACCATTCTCCTGAACCCCGATCGGCGGCTGGGCCGCGAGGTCATCCTCCTCCGACCAGGCAATCGCGGTGAGCGGCGCGATCAGGGCCCGCGCGAGGACCTCATCGACATGCGTGACCGGAACGATCTCCAGCCCTTCCTTGATGTTGGCGGGGATCTCCGCAAGGTCCTTCTCATTCTCCTGCGGGATCAGCACAGTCTTGATGCCGCCGCGCAAGGCCGCCAGCAGCTTCTCCTTGAGTCCGCCGATCGGCAGCACACGACCACGCAGCGTCACTTCGCCCGTCATGGCGACATCCTTGTGGACGGCAATGCCGGTCAGCGTGGAGACGATCGATGTCACCATGCCGATGCCGGCGCTCGGTCCGTCCTTGGGAACGGCGCCTTCGGGCAAGTGAATGTGGATATCCTTGCGCTGGAAGATGCTGGGCTTGATGCCATAAGCCGGCGCGCGCGCCTTCACATAGGAGAAGGCGGCCTGCACGGATTCGGTCATCACGTCGCCGAGCTTGCCGGTGGTCTTGATCGCGCCCTTGCCCGGTACCGTGACGGACTCGATGGTGAGCAATTCGCCCCCCACTTCCGTCCAGGCGAGGCCGGTGACCGCACCGATCTGGTGCTCCTCTTCGGAAACGCCGTGGCGGAACTTGCGTACGCCCGCGAACTCGCCAAGATTGTCCGGCGTCACGGTGACGCTTTCCGCCTTGCCTTCCAGGATCCGGCGCAGTGCCTTGCGGGCGAGCCGCGCGATCTCGCGCTCCAGCGTCCGCACGCCAGCCTCACGCGTATAATAACGGATCAGGTCGCGCAGCGCCGCTTCCTCGATCGCGAACTCGCCATCCTTCAGCCCGTGCGCCTCGATCTGCTTGTCGATCAGATGACGCTGGGCGATCTCGACCTTCTCGTCCTCGGTATAACCCTCGAGACGAATGATCTCCATGCGGTCCAGCAGCGCCTGCGGCAGGTTCAGGCTGTTCGCAGTGGTCACGAACATCACGTCCGAAAGATCGAGATCGATCTCCAGATAATGGTCCTGGAACTTGCTGTTCTGCTCGGGATCGAGCACCTCAAGCAGCGCCGACGCCGGATCGCCGCGGAAATCCTGCCCGAGCTTGTCGATCTCGTCGAGCAGCACGAGCGGGTTCATCGTGCCCGCCTTCTTCAGGTTGGACGCGATCTTGCCCGGCATGGATCCGATATAGGTGCGCCGGTGCCCGCGAATTTCCGCTTCGTCACGCACCCCGCCGAGCGACTGGCGGACGAACTCGCGCCCCGTCGCCTTCGCGATCGAGCGGCCGAGCGAGGTCTTGCCGACGCCGGGCGGGCCGACGAGGCAGAGGATCGGGCCGCGCAGCTTGTCGGAGCGCGCCTGCACGGCGAGATATTCGACGATCCGGTCCTTCACCTTGTCGAGCGCGAAGTGATCGGCATCGAGCACGTCCTGGGCTTTCACCAGGTCCTTCTTCAGCTTGCTCTTCTTGCCCCAGGGCAGGCCGAGCAAAGCATCCAGATAATTGCGCACGACGGTCGCTTCGGCCGACATGGGCTGCATGCCCCGCAGCTTCTTGAGCTCGGCGTCCGCCTTGGCGCGCGCTTCTTTGCTGAGCCGCAGCTTCTTGATCTTCTCGGCGATCTCGGAGAGCTCATCGCCATCCTCGCCTTCGCCGCCGCCCAGCTCGCGCTGGATCGCCTTGAGCTGCTCGTTCAGATAATATTCGCGCTGGGTCTTCTCCATCTGGCGCTTCACGCGGCCGCGGATCTTCTTCTCCACCTGCAGCACGCCGAGTTCGCCTTCCATGAAGCCGAACACCATCTCCAGCCGCTTGAGCGGGTCCGCCTCCGTCAGCAGCGCCTGCTTGTCCGCCACTTTCACTGCCAGATTGGCCGCGACGAAATCGGACAGGCGCCCGGCCCTCCGTGATCTCGCGCAGCTGCACGGCGGTTTCCGCAGGCAGCTTCTTGTTCAGCTTGGAATAATTCTCGAACTGGTCGGCCACGGAGCGCATCATGGCTTCGACTTCGGTGCCTTCGGCCGATCCATCATCCAGCGGACGCACCGAGGCCACCACATGGCCTTCCTCATTCGTCAGCGCGAGCAGCGCCGCGCGCTGCTTGCCTTCCACGAGCACGCGCACATTGCCATCCGGCAGCTTGAGCATCTGCACGATGCTGGCGACCACGCCCATGTCGTAAAGCGCGTCGCGATCGGGATCGTCCTCGCCCGGGTCAAGCTGCGCGACCAGAAAGATGTCCTTGTCGCCCGCCATCGCCTTCTCAAGCGCGGTCACGCTCTTGTCGCGCCCCACGAACAACGGCACGATCATCTGCGGGAAGACAACGATGTCCCGCAGCGGCAGGAGGGGCAGTTCAAGATCCATGATAACTCCAAATCCTGTGCGGGCGTTCACAACCGCGGCCCGCTGACTTGATCACAATATCGGCGACCCGCCGGAACTTTTCAATGCTGCGTCGCCGCAAACGCAGCCGCCTACCCGCCGACGTTTCGATACGGGAAATCGTGGATGCCCCGCCTGCATCAGGTGAGTCAGGCGGGAGCTTGACGGACGCCGTCTCCCGGCAGGGCTCAGGGGACCGGTCGCCCCCCCTGCCGGGCGCACCGCCTCAGAAAGGCAGCTTGAAGCCCGGGGGAAGCGGCAGCCCCGCGGTCATCTTGCTCATCTGGTCACTGGCCACCTCATCGGCCTTGGCGCGCGCGTCGTTGAACGCAGCGACGATCAGGTCCTCCAGCATGCCCTTGTCGTTGGGATCGATCAGGCTCTGGTCGATCGAGAGACCCAGGATACGTCCCTTGGCGCTGGCGCGGACCTTGACGAGCCCGCCGCCGGCAATCCCCTCGACTTGGAGATTGTCGAGCTCGGCCTGCGCCTTCTGCATTTCCTCCTGCACACGGCTCGCCATGCCCAGAATGTCGTTCAGATCCTTCATTTCACGTCTTCCTTCAGCTTTGGCCCGAAGCCGGGTCCATGACCACGGCACCGGGAAATGCGTCCAGCGCCGCGGCAATCACCGGCTGGGCACTGGCATGTGCGATGCGCGCTTCGCGAGCGAGCACCTGCTGCTCCCGCAGGCTCGGCTCTCCCGGCGCATCGGTCGATCCGACCGTCCAGGACTGGCCGGTGAGATCCTTCAACGCCGCCGCCACTTGCCGTGGGAAATCGGCATCGAGCGGCTGGAGAATGCGAAAATCGAGCACCGGCGGTTCATAACGCACGAGACTGACATAATCATGCATTTCCGCGCCGAGGCGAGGGAAACGGTCGAGCAGTGCGGCGACCATCGCCGCGAAGTCGGGCGGGAAGACAGGGCGCGCGGCTTCCTCGGGAGCCGGAAGCGGCGCGGCGGCCGCGGCAGGAGCAGCAGAGGGCCCATCGACGGCGGGCGCGCCGCCCTGCCCGCCGGGAGCGCCCTGCCCGCCCTCGCGGATCATCCGCGCGAGTTCGAGCGGATCGGGCATGGTCGCGGCATGGATCAGCCGAAGCAGCGCCATCTCGGATGCTGCCTGAGGGCGCGCCGCGGCAACCACCTCGGCATGTCCCTTCAGCAGCAGCTGCCAGAGCCGGTGCAGCACCGGAAAGCTCAGTTCCTCCGCCCAACCCGCGATGGCCGCGCGTTCCGCCTCGGGATGTCGCTCCAGTCCCGCGCCGCGCCCGGCCTTGGCCATGGTGACGGCATGGATGAGCTCAAGCAGCGCGTTGATCGTGGCCACCGGCTCCACGCCGAGCGTTTCCTGTTCGGCGAGCGTCGCCAGCAGGGCTGTCGCGTCGCCATCGAGAATCTGGTCGAACAGCCGCCGGGTCGCGCCGCGATCGGAGAGCCCCAGCATTTCGCGCACCTGTTCCACCTGAACGAAGGCCCGCCCATCCACCATGCCGGCATGAGCGATCGCCTGATCGAGGATGGATTGCCCGTCACGCGCCGAACCTTCCGCCGCCGTGGCGATCAGCCGCAGCGCATCCTCCTCGGCATCCACGCCTTCCTTGCCGCAGATCATCCGGAAATTGTCGACCAGCAGATCGACCGGGATCCGCCGCAGGTCGAAGCGCTGGCAGCGGGACAGCACGGTGATCGGCACCTTGTTCACCTCGGTAGTGGCGAACAGGAACTTCACATGCTCCGGCGGCTCCTCAAGAGTCTTCAGCAATGCATTGAAAGCATTGCGTGAAAGCATATGGACTTCGTCGATGATGTAGATCTTGAAGCGCGCCGAGACGCTGGCATATCGCACGGCCTCGATGATCTCGCGCACGTCGTCCACGCCGGTGTGGCTGGCGGCGTCCATCTCCACCACGTCGATATGCCGCCCCTCGGCGATGGCCTTGCAGGGCTCGCACACGCCGCAAGGATCGATCGTCGGCCCGCCCTGCCCGTCCGGCCCCACGCAATTGAGCGCCTTCGCGATCAGCCGGGCCGTCGAGGTCTTGCCGACGCCGCGCACGCCCGTCATCAGGAAGGCATGCGGCAGCCGGTCCCGCCGGATGGCGTTGGCCAGCGTCCGCACCATGGCTTCCTGCCCGATCAGCTCGGCGAACGTCTGCGGGCGATAGGCGCGGGCCAGCACCCGATAGCTTTTGGGCGCTGGCGGCTGCGGCTGTGCAGGCACGCCGAGGTCGAGGCCCGGCCCGGACCCGTGATCTTCTGGTGAATCGGTCATTGCGACGACCTTAGCGCTTGCCGCCCCACTTGTTTAGCATCCGTTTCCAAAGCGGGCGTCCTCATCAATCCTGCGGCGTGGCGTTACGGGTGGCTCGCGCAAACATCGTGGCGCCGATTCCCAGCAGGATCAGCGCCATGCCCAGGACATGATAGGCATGAAGCGGCTCGCCGAGGATCAGGATCGCGAGCAGCGCCCCGAACAGCGGCTGCAGATTGACGACCTGTCCGGCATCCGCCGCGCCGATCTCTTCCACCGCCCGATTGTACATGAAATAGGCCACGATCGAGGGCAGCGCGATGATATAGGCCACGCCGGCGAGCACTCCCGGCGTCAGATGCACGGCCCGGCTCTGCAGCTCGATGAGCGAGAAGGGCAGCATCGCGAGCGCCCCGATGAGGATCGTGAGACCCAGGAAAGTCAGGGCATTCACCGGCGGCCGCAGGCGCAGCAGCACCGTGTAAAGCGACCAGACCACCACCGCGCCCAGAATGAGCAGATCCCCGATATTGAACTGCATGGCGCGCAGGGCGGCGGGATCGCGCCGGAAGATAATCGCCAGGACCCCGGCGGCCGCGACGAGGCAACCGGCGACCTGCACCGGTCGCGGCCTGCTGTGGAAGATGAAGAAATTCAGCGCCAGCACCAGCGCGGGAACCGCCGCCTGGATCAGTAGGCTGTTGGAGGCGGTCGTGAACTGCAGGCCGGAATAGAAGAAGGCATTGAACGAACCCACGCCCAATATGCCGAGCAGGAGAATCCGCGGCCAGCCGCGCCGGATGATGTCACGGTCGGCCGCGATGTAGCGCCAGGTCGCCGGGAGCACGATCAGCGAAGCGCCGGCCCAGCGCCAGAAAGCCAGCGTGAACGGCGGCACCTCCTCGTGGATGGCGCGCGCCACGATGCTGTTGCCGGACCAGAGCAGCATCACGAGAACCAGCATGAAGTAGACGCCGCGGCGTGATCCGGTCAGCAAATGACGAGCCTTTCTCTGGACATCCGCGCCTATGACGTCGCCGCCGGCCCTTCGCAAGCGAAGCAGCGGCACGCGTGAGGGTTGGAGCCTTTGGAGCCGCGCGCCGTCCCCATCTTGCATTCGGCAGCGATCGCGCCTCTAACTTGCGCCAACAACGGACCTGTAAGGCACATGCAGCCATGACCACTGCCGAGGCCACGCCCTCTCTTACCATGATCGACCATGCCGACCGCGCCTTTCTGGGTCATCCCAAGGGCCTGGCTTATCTCGCCTTTGCCGAAGCATGGGAGCGCTTCTCTTATTATGGCATGCAGACCCTGCTGGTCCTCTACATGATCAAATATCTGCTCCTGCCGGGGCAGATCGAGAATGTTTGGATGCTGGACGCCTTTCGCCAGCTCCCGCTCTATCGCGGGCTGGATGGCCAGCCGCTCGCCTCGGCGATCTTCGGTACTTATGCCGCGAGCGTCTATCTCACGCCGATCCTGGGCGGCTTCCTTGCCGACCGTTTTCTCGGCAAGCGGCGCACGGTGCTGCTCGGCGCCATTACCATGGCGATCGGCCATTTCCTCATGGCGTTCGAGGCCAGCTTCCTCCTCGCCCTGCTATGCATGGTGCTCGGCGCTGGCATGTTCAAAGGCAATATCGCCAGCCAGGTCGGCGCGCTCTACAAGCCGGACGACCTGCGCCGGGCCGATGCCTTCCAGATCTTCTATCTCGGCATCAATGCCGGCGTGATCGGCGCGCCGCTGATCGTCGGCGCGCTGGGCGAGAAGGTCGGCTGGCATTGGGGCTTCGGCGCTGCCGGCGTCGGCATGCTCATCGGCCTCGCCATCTATGTCTCGGGCCAGAAATATCTCCCGTCCGAACAGTTCGAGCCGCGCAGCCGGGCCGGCGCCATCGCCGCTTCGCCACGCGCGCCGATGTCGCGGCAGGACTGGCTGGCGCTCATCGCCGTGCTGCTGCTGATCCCGGTGATGGCCATCGCGATCGTCCCCAACAATCAGATCTTCAATGCCTATCTGATCTGGGGCGACCAGACCTTCGATCTCGATTTCTTCGGCACGCGCCTGCCGACATCCTTTCTGGTCACGCTGGATGCGATCGTGTCGGTCAGCTTCCTCGCCATCGTCGCGTTGTTCTGGCGCTGGTATGGCCGGCACTGGCAGGAGCCGGACGAGCTGAGCAAGATGGTCATCGGCTCGCTCTTCTCGACCGGCGGCATGCTGTGCCTGTTCATGGCCGCCTCGACCGACGGCAGCGATGGCCGCATCGGACTCCTCTGGCCGGTACTTTTCCATGTCGTGAATTCAATCGGCTTCGCGAACCTGCTCCCGGTCAGCCTCGCTTTGTTCGCGCGCCTCGCACCCAAGGCGCTCAATGCGACCGTGATCGGCCTTTACTATCTGGCATTCTTCGGCGGCAACTCGCTCGTCGGCTGGGTCGGCGGCTATTACGAGACGATGGCGACGCCGGTCTTCTGGCTGATGCACGCGGGGTTCGCGGCCGCAGCGGGCGGCATCTTCCTGATCTTCAAGCTGCTGCTTTCAAAGCGGCTGATGCACGCGCCGCTGCCCGTGGACGCCTGAGCGGCGGCGAGGCGGTGGAAGCCGGAACGACCCGCAGCGAATTCGTTGTGGCTGCTTCCGTCAGGACCTGACCAGGTTGGCGAAGACTACGTCCGCCCGGCTTCCGAGCGCGCATATGGCGGGGCATTCGCTGAAATGCAAGGCAGGAAGGCACTGGCGGCGGGCCCGGCACGGGATGCCGCCGTGCGGCGCCTGCGCTCAGCCCTTCACAGCCCCTGCATGTTGCGGCTTTCCGGCGGGATCCGGACGGTCAGCGATTCCATCGCCTCGGACAGGACGATCTGGCAGGCGAGCCGGCTGGTGCGGGTGGTCGCCGCCGCCAGATCCAGCATGTCCTCTTCCTCCTCGCTCGCCCGGGGCAGCTTCGGGAAATCCGCCGGATCGATGATGACGTGGCAGGTTGAGCACGCCATCTGCCCTTCGCAAGTCCCTTCCAGGGGCTGCCCGGCCGCCTGCGCGATGTCGAGCAAAGTGTCGCCCGGCGCTGCCTCCACTTCCTGGACGTCGGTGCCGTTCGCGCTGATGAAAGTGATCCGTGTCATGCCGCCGCCTTCTGCATCGCCGCCGCCTCATTGATGAGCGTGGCCGCGTTCGCAAGCTCCTCGGAGGTCGAGTAGCGCCCGAAGCCCAGCCGCAGCGAACTGCGCGCTTCGCGGTCGTTCAGGCCAATGGCCCTCAGCACATGGCTCGGCCGACCCGACCCGCTGGCGCAGGCGGAGCCGAGCGAGAAAGCCACGCCGCGCACGTCCGACACCAGTCGCGCGGCGTCGATTCCCGGCCGGCATAGATTGAGATTACCATGATAGCGCGCATCGAGAGCGCCATTGACGCGCCAGCCCGTGAAGAACGCCAGCGCCTCGCGCCAGAGCGTCTCGACGAGGCCGAGATCCTCCGCCCGCCGCGCGGCCGCGAGCTGCGCCGCGACGCCAAAGCCGGCGCACAGCATCGGCGAGAGCGTCCCGGGCCGCAGCCCCTGCTCCTGGCCGCCCCCGTGCATCAGCGGCGGCAGTTGCAGCCCGTCCCGCAGCCACAGCGCCCCGACCCCCTTGGGCCCGTGGATCTTGTGCGCGGTGACGGCGATCATGTCGGCCGAGGGCGTGTCCAGCCGGCCGAAGCCCTGCACCGCATCACACAGCGTCGCCGCGCCATGCGCACGAGCGATGGCGATCAGCGCTTCGACTGGCTGGATGACGCCGATCTCGTTGTTGACCTGCATCACCGCGAGGAGCGCGGCCCTCTCGTCGATCGCCGCCTCGGCAATGTCGAGATCCACCAGACCGTCGCGCCCCACCGGCAGGATCACCGGCTCGAAGCCCTCGTGCCGCAGCGCCATCACCGTGTCGAGCACGGCGGCATGCTCCGTCGCCAGCGTGATCACGCGCCGGCGCCCGGGCGCGGAAGCGCGTGCCGCGCCGACGATCGCGATGTTCAGGGCCTCGGTCGCACCGCTGGTGAAGATCAGCCGGCCGTCCGTCTTGCCCAGAGCCGCCATGATCCGCTCGCGGGCCAGCCCCACGTCCGCCGCTGCCACGCGCCCGATGCGGTGCGCGCTGTTGGGGTTGCCATAATGCGCCATCGCCTCGGTCATCGCCGCAGCGACCTCCGGCGCGAGGGGCGTCGTCGCCTGATAGTCCAGATAGATCATTTTTTTGCGTTCCCGTGGCAAATGGCCTGCCACTGAGCAAGAAAGGCGTCAATCTCGCTGGCCTGCGTATCATGCCCCATAGTGACACGGATAACCTGACTGGCGGCTGTATCGTCCCAGCCCATCGCCGCGAGCACATGGCTGGTCCGCAGGCTTCCCGAGGAACAGGCGCTGCCGGCCGAGACCGCGATCCCCGCCAGATCGAAGCGAATGAGCTGCGCTTGCGCCGATACGCCGGGCATGCGGTAGCTGGCGATCGTGGGCAATCGCGGCGATGCCTGCGCCACGATCTCGCCCCCGGATGCAAGGATCGCGGCATCGAGTTGCTCGCGCCAGAGCGCCGCGTCCGCGAGCCAGTCGCGCGGCGCTTCCAGCGCGGCGGCGAAACCGAGCGCGAGCGGCATCGCTTCTGTCCCTGCCCGGTAGCCCTGCTCCTGCCCGCCCCGGGGATCGAGCGCGGCGAGATCGCGCACCAGCAGCGCGCCGATGCCGATCGGCCCACCGAGCTTGTGCGCACTGACCGCGACAAGATCGGCCTGCGCCGGCAATGCGATCTTGCCCGCGCTCTGGCTGCAATCGGCGAAAAGCAGCCCGCCGGCCGCCTGGATGTGCGCCGCCAGATCGTCGAGCGGCTGGATGACGCCCGTCTCGCTGTTGACCTGCTGAATGGCGATCAGGGCATCCGGCCCGATGTCATCGGGCAGGGACACAAGGCCGCCGCGATCGACCGGCAAGCGGTTCTCCACGGGCACATGGCGAAGCACCGCATCATGCTCGCTCGCGCCGGCAAGCAGCCGCGCCCGCTTCGCGCCCTGCAGGGCAATCGCGATGGCCTCGCTTGCACCTGAAGTGAGGATCACATGCCCATCCCAGCCGAGCGCCCGGGCGATGCGCGCCCGCGCGTCCTCCAGCAGCGCGCGCGCGCGGCGTCCGGCGGCATGCGGCGAGGAGGGATTGGCCCATGCCGCGAACCCTTCCAGCATCGCCGCCCGCGCCTGAGGCAGGAGTGGCGTCGTGGCGGCATGGTCGAGATAGATAGGGCTGGTCATGACAACTCGTGCAGAAAGGAGCGTTGCCACCTGGACGGGTATCGAGGATCACCATCCAATAAGATTGCGAAATGGCGGCGCTCACCTATATAAGCCCGCAATCCTCGCGCGTCAGCCACCCGGCAGATGCCGAATTCCTTATCAAGCTCCAGGTGCCATGCCAGACGTCATCTTTCCCGGTCCCGAAGGCCGTCTCGAGGGCCGTTTCAGCCCTCCGCCCCGTCCTCGCGCGCCTGTCGCGCTGATCCTTCATCCCCATCCGCAGGGCGGCGGCACGATGAACGATCGCATCACGCAGGCGCTCTACAAGACCTTCGTGAAGCGGGGCTTCGCAACCCTGCGCTTCAACTTCCGGGGCGTGGGCCGCAGCCAGGGCGTGTTTGACAACGGCATCGGGGAACTGTCGGATGCCGCCGCCGCACTCGACTGGGTGCAGAGCTTTCACCCCGAGGCGCAGACGACATGGATCGCCGGCTTCTCCTTCGGCGCCTGGATCGCGATGCAGCTCCTCATGCGCCGGCCGGAAGTGCGCGGCTTCATCTCCGTCGCGCCCCCCGCGAATATGTATGACTTCTCGTTCCTCGCCCCCTGCCCCGCTTCCGGGATCATCGTGCAGGGCGTGAACGACGAGGTCGTCTCCGCCGGTTCGGTGCAGAAGCTTGTGGACAAGCTGCGCACCCAGAAGGGCATCACCATCCATCATGACGAGATCCGCAACGCCAATCACTTCTTCGAGCATGAGCTCGACCAGCTGATGATGAGCGTCGACAATTATCTCGACATGCGTCTCGCGCCGGATTCACCGATCCGGTGATCATTCTGGCGGGATCGATCCGGCTCCCGCCCGAACGTCTCGACGAGGCCCGGCCGGTGCTGGCCCGCATGGTCGAGGCCAGCCGTACCGAGCCGGGCTGCGTCGCCTACAGCTTCGCCGAAGACCTTCTGGAGCCGGGGCTGATCCGCATCTTCGAGCTCTTCGAAGACCGCGCCGCGCAGCAGGCCCACTCGACCAGCCCCCACATGGCGGCATTTCGCGCGGCATGGGAGGCCCTTGGCATCGGCGACCGCGCGATCACCGAATATGAGGTCGCCACCGCTCGCGAGCGCTGACCCTCGCTACGCGCGTCTCAGCTGCCCAGCGCCTCGACCATCTCGGCCAGTTCCAGCCAGCGTTCCTCGGCTGCTTCCTTCTCCGCGCGTGCCTTGTCGATCGCGGCGGTCAGTTCGGCGAAGCGCCCGGGATTCTTCGCATAGAGATCGGGGTCGGACAGCGCCGTCTCGTCGCGCGCGATGGCAGCCTCGATCGCCTCGATCCGCGCCGGCAGCAGGTCATAGTCGCGCTGGTCCTTGTAGCTCAGCTTCGCGGCTTTCGGCGGCGGCGGCGCATCCGGCGCGCTGCCCTTCGCTGTCACGCTCTTCTTCGCCGCCCCCAGCGGCTGCCGTCGCCTGGCTTCCCAGTCGGCATAGCCGCCCGCAATGATGTCGACCCGGCCCGAGCCATCGAGACCGAGCGTCACCGTCACCGTGCGATCGAGGAAGTCGCGGTCGTGGCTGACGATCAGCACCGTGCCTTCATAATCGGCAATGACTTCCTGAAGCAGATCGAGCGTCTCGAGATCGAGATCATTGGTCGGTTCGTCGAGCACCAGAAGGTTCGATTCCCGGGCGAACTCGCGCGCCAGCAGCAGGCGCGAGCGCTCGCCGCCGGACAGCGTGCCGATCCGCGCCTCGACCAGCCCGGGGTCGAACAGGAACTCCTTGAGATAGCCCTGGATATGCTTCTTCGCGCCCCGCACGGTCACCCAGTCGCCGCCATCGGCGAGGATGTCGCGCACCCGCTTTTCGGGCTGGAGCAGCTTGCGCTGCTGGTCGATGACAATGCCGTCGAGTGTCTTCGCGCGCGTGATCGTGCCGCTGTCGGGCGCCAGTTCGCCAGTGAGCATCCGCAGGAGCGTCGTCTTGCCGGCGCCGTTGCCGCCCACGATGCCGATGCGGTCGCCACGCTGGATGCGCAGCGTGAAGTCCCGGATGATCGTCCGCTCGCCATAGGCCTTGGTGACCTGATCGGCCACGATGACGCTCTTGGTCTTCACATCGTCCGCGACGACGGACATTTTCGCGGCGCCCTGCGGCCCGATCATGGCGGCACGGGTGGCGCGCATCTCGACCAGCTTGGCGAGGCGGCCCTGATTGCGCTTGCGCCGGGCCGTAACGCCCCGCTCCAGCCAGTGCGCCTCGATCTTCAGCTTGGCGTCGAGCTTTTCCGCGGCGCGGGCCTCGTCGGCATAGACTTTCTCCATCCATGCCTCGAACCCGCCGAAGCCCACCTCGTTGCGGCGCAGATCGCCGCGATCCAACCAGAGCGTCGAGCGCGTCAGGCGCGTGAGGAAGGTCCGGTCATGGCTGATCGTGATGAAGGCGCCGCTGTATCGCGAGAGCCAGCTTTCCAGCCAGTCGATCGCGGAGATGTCCAGATGGTTGGTCGGCTCGTCGAGGAGCAGAATGTCCGGCTCGCTGGCCAGCGCCCGGCAGAGCGCCGCCCGGCGCCGCTCGCCGCCCGATGCGGTGGCCGCCTCGCGGGAAAGATCGATGCCGATCTGATCGGCAATCGCCTCGATCTCGTGCAGGGCCGGCGGGCTCTGGCCAGCCAGAGTGAAGTCGCGCAGCGTCGCGAAAGGCGCCAGATCGGGGTCCTGCTTCAGCATCACGACATTTGTGCCCGGCACGATCGAGCGCTTGCCCTCATCCGCCTCGATGCGACCGGCAATGAGCTTGAGCAGCGTCGTCTTGCCCGCGCCGTTGCGGCCGATCAGGGCGAGCCGGTCCCGCTCGCCGACAAAGATGTTGAGCCCGCGGAACAGCCAGCCGCTGCCCTGGATCAGACCGAGATTTTCGTATGAAAGAAGTGGCGCTGCCATGACGGGGCGCTAAAACAGAACTGGGCGGTCCGGGCAAGGGCAGAGCGTCCTGCAGGTCAGCGATCGTTCATCGTTGCTCGATCAAGACGCCCCCATGATCACAAGTGGAAGGATGCTCCCATGCTACGAACGCCCCTCCTGCTCGCAGCAGCAGCTCTCATGATCCCGGCGGCCGTGTCTGCCCAGGGGCCGCAGGGCGTCGGCCCGATGGTTCCGGCGAGCGGGCCCATCCTCAGCCTGGCGGTGACGGAAACGATCCAGTCGGCGCCGGACATGGCGACGATCAATACCGGCGTGCAGACCCGCTCGATGAGCGCTCAGGATGCGATGACGCAGAATGCCGCGCAGATGGACAAGCTCGTGTCGATGCTGGTGAAGAAAGGCATCGAACGCAAGGACATCCAGACCAGCGGCATCAACCTCAACCCGCAATATGATTATTCCGATCGCACCGGCGGGAAGCCCCCCCGTTTCATGGGCTATGAAGCGAGCAACCAGCTCACCGTGAAGGTGCGCAAGCTGGATGGCGCGGGCGAGCTGGTCGACGCGATGGTCGCGGCGGGCGCCACGAATATCAATGGCCCCTCCTTCAGCATCGCCGACCCCGCCGCGCTGCTCGATCAGGCGCGGACCAAGGCGATCAGCACCGCGCAGGCGCGGGCGGACCTTTATGCCCGGGCGACGGGCTATCGCAGTGCGCGACTGGTGGGCATTTCCGAGGGCGGCGAATCCAGCCCGCCGATGCCGATGATGATGCGCTCGATGGCCATGGAAGCGGCGCCGCAGACCAAGATCGAGCCGGGCGAAATCGGCACCTCGATTTCGCTCAACGTCCGATATATGCTGGAGCGCTGAACGGGAACGAAATGGGGCATTCACCGCGTGTTCAATGCATGATCGCTATCTCGGCGCCATGACAGTGCGCAGACCGATTCTGATCCTTTGCAGTCTCCTGGCCCTGGGCGGGGTGACGGCGCCGGCCTCGGCGCAGAGCTTCGCGCATGGCGACGACCAGAAGCAGGCGCGTCGGGCGATGCTCGATGGCGAAGTGATGCCCTTTTCGATCATCAAGCGGCGCGTGGAACGCGCAATGGGCGACGCCACGCTGCTCGGCGTGGCGCCCCCGCCGCGAGATGGAATCTATCTCATGCAGTTCCTCCATGCCAATGGCGTGGTGGAATGGGTCTATGTGGACGGCAAGTCGGGTGACATCGTCGCGCGCAAGCGCCAGAAGGGCCAGAGAGACTAGCTGGGGCCGGCCCTGGCATGCCGCTCTTCCCGACCGGGACCAGTCTGAAAGGAATATCATGCGCCTGCTGATCGTTGAGGATGAACCGACACTGGGCACCCAGCTCAAGGCCACGCTGGAAGGCGCCGGCTATGCGGTCGACCTCGCCACGGATGGCGAAGATGGCCATTTCCTCGGGTCCACCGAAAGCTATGACGCCATCGTCCTCGACCTTGGCCTGCCCGAGATCGACGGCCTGACCGTGCTCGATCGCTGGCGCAAGGAAGGCTCGCAGGTCCCCGTGCTCGTCCTCACCGCGCGTGACAGCTGGTCGGACAAGGTCGCCGGGCTGGACGCGGGCGCCGACGACTATCTCGCCAAGCCATTCCAGAGCGAGGAACTGATTGCCCGTCTGCGCGCGCTCATCCGCCGCTCTTCCGGCAATGCCTCGAGCGAACTCATCGCCGGCGATGTGCGCCTCGACACCCGCTCGGGCAAGGTGACGCTCAATGGCGAGCCGGTGAAGCTGACGGCTCAGGAATATAAGCTGCTCTCCTACCTCATGCATCACAAGGGCAAGGTGGTCAGCCGCACGGAACTGATCGAGCATATCTACGATCAGGATTTCGACCGGGATTCCAACACTATCGAGGTTTTCGTGACGCGGATCCGCAAGAAGCTCGGTGCCGACGTCATCTCGACCATCAGGGGGCTGGGCTACAGCCTGGACGAACCCGCTGGCTGATCAGGCCCCGTCCGCGTCCTCCATTGCGGAACAGCCGAAACCCCGCAGCACCGGCTCGCTCAGCCGCCGCATCATCGGCATATCCGCGATATGGATTGGCGTGCTGCTGCTCGGCGGCGGACTGGCGCTGGACCGCGTGCTCACCAGCGCCATCACGCGCAATTTCGACGACGGGCTTTCCTATGTCCTGACGGCGATGATCTCCTCGGCCGAGGTCGGGCCGGAAGGCGAAGTGCTGTTCAACCGGCCTCTCGCCGACCAGCGCTTTCTCGAACCCGCCAGCGGCCTCTATTACCAGATCAGCGGCGAGGGCCATGAGGACTGGCGGTCGCGATCCCTCTGGGACCGGGCGATCCAGGTGACGCCGGACATGCGCGATCGCCCCGGACAGGGCATCGACAGCCACCAGTTCCCGGAGGAACCCCTGCGCCTGATGGCGCGCACCGTGATCCTGCCCGGCAGCGACACGCGCTGGATCTTCATCGTCGCGCAGGCGCGCGAGGGCCTCGACGCGCAGATCCGC
This sequence comes from Sphingobium lignivorans, assembly GCF_014203955.1. Classification (NCBI taxonomy): domain Bacteria; kingdom Pseudomonadati; phylum Pseudomonadota; class Alphaproteobacteria; order Sphingomonadales; family Sphingobiaceae; genus Sphingobium; species Sphingobium lignivorans. The sequence goes on along the minus strand of NZ_JACHKA010000001.1, from coordinate 1,398,534 downwards.
TCGCTGCGGCAGACGCTGGTGAACAGCTTTCTCGCGCTGGGCGTCGGCCTGATCCTGCTCGCGGCGCTCCAGGTCTTCTTCGGGTTGCGCCCCCTGCGCCGCATCAGGCGGGAAATCGCCCGGATGCGCGCGGGCGAGAAGAGCCGGGTGACCGAGCCGCTGCCGCGCGAAGTCCAGCCGCTCGTCGAGGAACTCAATGCCCTGCTGGCCCATAACGAGCAGCAGGCGGAAGAAGCCCGGCGCCATGCCGGCAATCTCGCCCACGCCCTCAAGACGCCCCTCACCGTGGTCATGAACGCGGCGACGGCCAAGGCCCCGGACCTCTCGGGCATCGTCATCCGCGAGACCGGCACCATGCGCCGCCAGATCGATCATCACCTCGCCCGGGCGCGGGCGCTTGGCCGGCGCGGCGCCGCCCAGAGTCGAACGGAAGTCTGGCCCAGCCTGGAAGCGGTCGAGCGCGCCGTCGAGCGCCTCTATCCCGATGTCCGCATCGATCGCGACGGCGCGCATGATGCCGTCGTCCGCGTGGAACGGCAGGATCTCGACGAACTGCTCGGCAACCTGATCGAAAACGCAGCGAAATATGGCGGCGGCAGCGTGTTCGTGACAGTCTCCCCGCAAGGCCAGTCGATTGATATCCTCGTCGAGGATGACGGGGCAGGCATTCCCGAGAGCGAGCGCGAGCGCATTTTCGATCGGGGCGTGCGGCTGGACAGCGGCAAGCCGGGCACGGGCCTCGGCCTCGCCATCGTGCGCGATGTCGCGGAAATCTATGGCGGCACCGTCGAGCTCGATGAAAGCGAGGATCTTGGCGGGCTGCTCGTCCGCCTGCGCCTGCCGGCCGGCTGATCGGCCTGAAAAAGAGAGGGCCCGGACGACTGCCCGGACCCTCCCAGCATGTGGAACGTGTGAGACAGGCTCAGGCGAACTGGACCTTGGTCGAGCGGCGACGCATGCTCGCGCCGACCAGCCCGAGGCCACCGATCATCATGGCCCAGGTCGCCGGTTCGGGAACGGGCGCCTGCATCTCGAAATTATAGGTGGTGGAACCACCGGTCGTGGTGAACGTCACATTGTCGACGAACGCGTGATAGCCGAGCGTGGCGCCGCTGCCGGCGCCGACGCTGATCGCCGTCACATAGGCAGCATCCGAATAATAGTTGCTCGCCGCCCAGTCCGTGATCGTGTGGAGCTGCAGCATGCCGCCATCTTCATTGGGGCCCAGACCCGTGGCAAACTGCCAGAAGACATCGGTGCTGTTGGTGCTGTACCAGGCACCGGTCGGATTGGCGCTCGCCAGGCCGCCCACGCCGGGATTATAGGCGCCTTCCCAGATCAGCTCGCTGCGCTGGGCGCCGTCCTGCACCATCAGGCGAAGGGCGGGCGTGTAAGTCTGACGGGCACTGTCCGCCGCCACCTGCCAGTCGAAGACCAGGCTCAGAACGTCCGAAAGCAAGCCGAGATTGGTGGCGACGCCGGGGCCGCCATATTGAACGCCGGTCTGGACGCGTGTGCGATCGCCGACCAGTTCGAGCGAACCATTGCCCGAGCGCGGCGCGGCACTCGAGATATAAGCGTCACCGCCGCCGGTATTCTCGCCGGGAAGCGATCCCCACTCCGTGCCAGCCGGCACCGGCAGGCCAAGGCTGGTGACGGTCTGCGTCGCGGCGACCGCAGGCTGCGCGATCACGATGCCGGCCGCAAGTGCGGCCATCGCCGCGGTCGTAAGAACATTGAACTTCAACATGACAACTCTCCTCCCACTTAACCGGAGGAAAGCTTGTCAAACATGAGAGAAAGGACAAATACAGTTAACTATATTGTGATTAATATTAACCATTTAACGATATTTATCCCCTGATAATCGCCTACTTCTGGATCACATTGAAACATTCACGCGAATTCTATCGTGAATATTTTCAATCTACAGCGCAGTCACCCCACCCGTTTGCGGATGCGACTCGGCGGCATCATCGAACGAAGACAGGATCGGGCATGGCCCCGTGCCCGAGGATTCGCATTCCAGCGCGAGTTTCTGAAGCACCGCCCGGGCACGCTGAAGCTCGGTAATCTTGGCATCCAGCGCCAGTAACCTATCGGAGGCGAGCTGGCGCGCGCGTGCCCGATCTTCCCCCGCGTCCAGCAAGAGCAGCTCTCCGATCGCATCCAGAGTGAAGCCAGCCAACTGGGCCGAGCGGATGAAGCGCAGGCGGCGCACATCCTCGTCATCATAACGCCGCACGCCCCCGGATAGCGCACTCCCCCCGCCCCGCTCGGGTAGCGCGAGGAGCCCGCGCCGCTGATAATAACGCACCGTCTCGACGCCAACGCCGCCCGCTTGCGCAAGTTTCGATATCGTCATGCCTGCCATGCTTGACTCCGTACCATGGTACGGAGCCTATATGGGAGGCAGCACGATCAGGAACAAGGAATGACGGCATGGCTGTCTCTGCTGCACCGGCGGGCCGCGAGGCCATTCTCTATCGCATGGTCATGCCCGGCCATATCTGCCCTTATGGGCTCAAGGCGCTGCATCTCCTGCGGCGCAAGGGCTTCTCGGTGGACGATCGCTGGCTCACCAGCCGCGCGCAGACCGATGCATTCAAGGCCGAGCATGACGTGCGCACGACGCCCCAGATCTTCATCGATGGCGAGCGGATCGGCGGGCATGACGACCTGCGCCGCTATCTCGGCCTCAAGGTCCATGATCCGCAGGCGACCAGCTATGTCCCCGTCCTCGCCCTGTTCGCCGTCGCGGCACTGATCGCGCTCGTCATCGACTGGCTGACGGCGACGCCCTGGCTATCGATCGTAACGGTGGAGCGCTTCATTTCCACGGCGATGATCCTGCTCGCCATGCTCAAGCTGCAGGATGTCGACCGGTTCGCGACCATGTTCCTGGGCTATGATCTGCTGGCCCGGCGCTGGGTGCCCTACGCTTATCTCTATCCCTTCGCGCAGCTCGGCGCGGGCGTACTGATGCTGGCGGGCGCCCTGCCCTGGCTCGCTGCGCCCGTCGCCCTGCTGATCGGCGGCGTCGGCACCGTCTCGGTGTTCAAGGCCGTCTATATCGAGAAGCGCAGCCTCAAATGCGCCTGCGTGGGCGGCGGCAGCAATGTGCCGTTGGGCTTCGTCTCGCTGATGGAGGATATATTGATGAGCGTCATGGCGCTCTGGATGATGGCAGGGATGATGTAAGGCGCCTTCAGGACGCCTCGGCGGAGGAGCGGATGCGATCGCCATCCGACCGCATCCCTCCGTTGCTTTTACTTGCCGCGCTTCTTGCGGTGGCTGTCGAGATCGAGCACGTCCGTGTCCGATCCCTCCGGCAGCAGGCCAAGGCGCCGCGCGACTTCCTGATAGGCTTCCACCTCGCCACCGAGGTCCCGGCGGAACCGGTCCTTGTCCAGCTTCTCGTTGGTCGTCATGTCCCACAGGCGGCAGCCGTCCGGGCTGATCTCGTCGGCCAGGATGATGCGCGAGAAGTCCCCGTCCCAGATCCGGCCGAACTCCAGCTTGAAGTCGATCAGGCGGATGCCGATGCCGGCGAACAGGCCGCTCATGAAGTCGTTCACGCGGATCGCCATGTCGGCGATGTCGTGCATTTCCTCCTGGCTCGCCCAGCCGAAGCAGGCGATATGCTCTTCGGTGATCATGGGATCGCCGAGGGCATCGTCCTTGTAGTAATATTCGATCAGCGTGCGGGGCAGCTGCGCGCCTTCCTCGATGCCCAGGCGCGTCGAGAGCGAGCCCGCCGCGACATTGCGCACCACCACTTCGATCGGCACGATCTCGACCTGGCGGATGAGCTGCTCGCGCATGTTGAGCCGCTTGATGAAATGCGTCGGCACGCCGATGTTGGCGAGCAGCGTGAAGATATGCTCGGAAATGCGGTTGTTGAGCACGCCCTTGCCCGAGATCGTGCCCTTCTTCTGGGCATTGAAGGCCGTTGCATCATCCTTGAAATACTGGATCAGCGTGCCGGGTTCGGGTCCTTCATAAAGGATCTTCGCCTTGCCCTCGTAGATTTGGCGGCGACGGGACATGATGGGGTGCCTACTCGCAAGCGGTGAACGAAAAACCAAGACCCCGGCGACGCGAATCGGCAAGGATCAGCGAACGCCGGGGGCTGTGGGCCGACCTGATAGACGATGGCGGCGGCGAGTGCAATTTCGGGGCGAAGGCCGCGCTGCCCCGCCCTCTCCTCACTCCGCCCCGGTCACCTCGGGCGCCTGCGCCAGCGGCTTGATGCCGAACTCCGGATAGGCTTCCGCCGGGAAATAGGCGACACCGCCCTTCATCACCATGGCGATGCGCTTGGTCGCCTTCAGGTCCTGCAGGGGATCGCCCGGAATGAGGAAGAAGTCGGCGAGCTTGCCTTTGGCGATCGAGCCCGTCGACTGATCCCGCCCCATATAGGCTTGCACGTCCAGCGTGGCCCGCTTGAGGATCTGCGCGGGCGTCATGCCGATCTTCTGGTAGAGCTCCAGCTCGCGGTGCAGGTTGAAGGCGCCGCCCAGATCGGTGCCGGGCACGATGAACACCCCGCGCTCGTGCATGGCCCTGATCGTCGCCACAATCTGGTCGAACGCGGCGCGGTAAGCCGCGTCGTCGCCGGCCGCCGAGGTGTCGAGCATCTGCTGCTTCAGGCCCCGCTGCACGCTCACCGGCATGTAGTCGTAGACATCCGCCATGTTGGGCGTCGCCGTCCCGTCGCGGCCGAGCAGGGCCTGCTCGTGGATCACCAGCGTCGGGTCCAGCGCGATCTTCTTCGCGGCCATGCTGTCCAGCGTTTTCCGGACGGGCGCACTGCCAAGGTCGAGGCCCGGCAGCCGCTTGAGCGCTGTGATGCGCAGCAGGGTGCGCGGGTCCTCGTCGGGCGCCAGCACCCAGCCGAGGATGACCTGGTTGATATGGGTCAGCTCGTCATAGCCGGCGGCGATCATCGCATCCGCATTGGTGAAGGCGGGCACATGGCCCGTGACGCGCAGCCCCAGCCGGTGCGCTTCCTCGACCATCGCCGGGACCCAGGCCGGGTTCATGCTGTTGTAGACCTTGATCTGCCAGAAATCGCGCGCGGCATACCAACGCACCGCGTCCAGCGCCTCGGCCTGATTGCCGACGAGAATGCCGTTATTGGCATTGAACTGGCTCTTGCCCTCGATGAAGCCGCTGCGCACCACGCGCGGCCCGGCGATCTCGCCCCGGTCCATGCGGTCGACGAGCTGGTCCAGCACCGCATTGTCGTTGCCCATGTCGCGCACGGTCGTGATGCCCGCTAGGATGTTCAGCATCGCGCTGTCCTGGTCGAGATGGCCGTGCATGTCGGTCAGGCCGGGGATGAGCGTGCCGCCGCCGCCATCGATCCTGACTTCGCCGGGCGTGGCGGGGCTGTCGAGCGGCTCCACGGCGGAGATCCGCTCGCCGGACACCACGACCGAGACGGGCGCCGTCAGCGCCATCGCCGCGGGATCGAACAGGCGCACATTGGTGATGCGCACGGGCTTGCCATAGCGATGGCCAAAGCGCGTCTGCATGTCGACATAACGCTGGGTCGAGAGCCGCTCGGCGATACCCCGCAGCCGCGCTTCCTCCCCTTCATAGCCTTTCCGGACGACCACGAACTCGGGAGTCATGAAAGCGAACAGCTTGCCCGCCGGATCGACCGCCAGATAGCTGGGATTGAGATCGACGCCGGAGATGGTGAGCGTAGTGACCTGCAGATCACCGCCCTCCCCCTTGACCTGGAAGGCCTCTCCCTTGGCGAGGCGCAGCGTGCCGCCCGGCAGCGCCGGCATGGCATTGTCCGCGTCCCTGAGAAGCTGGCTGGCCTGGACCCAAAGGGACCAGGGGCTGCCGCTCTGCGGGACGTATAGGCTGGGCTGGCTGACGGTCGCGCTGCCCGAGCCGGTCGAGTCCGTCCACGTCGCCTTGCGGCCCCGGATCGAGAAGCGCTCGTCGACCTTGCTGCCGAAGGTGGTGCTGCCGGTCACTGTCCAGCTCGTCGGAAGACCGCTGGCATCGGTCGCCAGCGTCTCGGCGATGGTCGGGCCGCGACCATTGTTCTTGTAGTCGAAGACGATGCTCGTCTTGCCGTTCTCCACATCGGCCGTCATATGCCCGACGGGTTTCTGGCCATAGATCACGGAAAAGCTCTCGGTCTCCGCAAGCGCGGCGGAAGAAGCGAGCACGGAAGCGACGGCGAGGCTGGACGCCAGCAAGCGAATGGATCTCATGCGCCGCAGAGCTATGGCAAATGCGCCATCTTGGCAATGCGACGAAATGGAGCGCGCGGCGATGGCGGAAGGCTGGAGCGGGTAGCGGGGATCGAACCCGCATCACAAGCTTGGAAGGCTAGTGCTCTACCATTGAGCTATACCCGCTTTTCAGCAACTTAGGCGTCTTTTCCCGGCTCAGTTTACAGCCCGGTTTACAGATGCCCTTGCGATGCGCTCGGCCAGTGCCACAACGACCTGCGCTTCGTCAACGTAGATGCGGCGGATCCTGTCCACATTTTCGGGTGACCAGGCGACGATGCGACCGATCTCTTCGTTGGTGAGATCGGTCCGGCAGAGCTGTGTGACGAAGGTTCCACGGCAATCATGGAGATGCTTCTTGCGATCGGGCTCGCCCGTTTCCTGGCGGCCTGGCTGAACGATCCCGGCGCCGCCGTTGGCCGCGTCGCGCGTGGCGTTGAATGCCTGTGTGAGGCTCCCCGGCGTCCAGGGGCGACCATGGCTGTTCACCAGAAGATGATCCACTCCCTCGACCCTATGGCGCGAGCGCAGGCGCTCGAGCAGGCCGCGTGCCTCGTCCGTGAGAGGAATGACGGCGCGGCGCCGGCGGCCTCGGCTTTTCTTGAGCGCGACGCGCACGATCGCATGGTCACTGACCTCGCGCCAGGTCACACCGGCGAGATCACTGCGGCGCATGCCGGTGCAAGTCGCGAGGTCAAGGATATCCTTGGCCGGCTCCCCCCTGCCCTTTTCGGCGTCAGCCGCCGCGCGATAGGCGGCAATGTCCGCATCGGTCCAGATGATCTCGGCCCGATCGGCGCCCTTGTAGATCGATGGCACGTCGGCTGCGACGTTGATCCTGAGCAAGGCCCGCAAACGGGCGAATCGCAGCAGCTCGGCAAGAACCTTGACGCCTTGGTCCGCCGCGCGCGGAGTTGCCGCCCTGCTATCGCGCCACTCGATGACCCGGGCGACCATTCGAAAGTCGTTCCAGACTGCAAGAGCGCTCTTGCCCCACTTTTCCTCGATCCGGTCCAGTTCGAACCCCCATGTCGCGCGGGTGCCGGGAGCAAGGGCCTGCCATTCGGGGCTGGCCTTGTCGTCTGGAGGCCCGCGCCACTGCCGGATAAGGTGGCCGAACGTGCCCGCGTCGCCGGCCGGCAATGCCTCGAGCAACTTGGCGACCTCCACGCGCGTCAGCGTTGGCTTCGCAGCGCCGGAGCGCTTCAGGATGCATGGCCCTCCGCGATAGGCGTACACATACCATGTGATGCCGGATTTGTTGGTTTTGCGGACGAAATGAAGGCCCCTGATCAAATCAGCCCCTGTGCCAACTGCTGCTCGAAGAGATCTTCAGCCCCGCGCGGGCTGAGCGCGCGCACGTCGAGCACACGAATCACACCGGATGGTGCGATTTCATAGCCACCGACGTCAATGCCGTTCGCCCGCGCATCGTTGATGGCCTTTCTAACGGCCGCCCGGCTCGGATAGGTGCTCTTCGCGCGAGACATCAGGCGACCTTACCCCTTGGCGGGATCCAGAAGGTGGGCGCATAGGGCCGGCCGCGATCGTCGAGGTGGGGGCGCAAGCGATTATCCCAGAGCACCCACATATAATCGACCTTGCCGCGCGAGAACGCATCCTCTCCCATTTCGTCGATCATGTCCCCTGGCGGCATGGACGGGCGCTCCGCGAGGATCCACACGCCCGCCGGCGTCTGCTGAGTGAAGAGGCGGCATCGCCCCTCGGATGCCAGCCATTTCAACGGCAGCAGGGCCGCCACTTGATGGGTGGCAATTTCGAGCGCGCGTCGCACGAAGCGTTCGGCCAGGCCGCGCACGATCCGGCCGTCCTGACAGGAGAATGGCGGATTGAAGACGATCGAGAGCGGCCCGGCTTCCATCACCGTGCGCTGCGGGCCGATGAAGTCATTGCAGCCCAGAAAATGCGGCGCGCCCCGATCGAACAGATCCATGCCGAATGCGGCCACGGAACGGCCTCTGAGAGCGCGCACGATATTGCCGCCGCCACAGCAGGGATCCAGCACCATCACGTCATGGTCGACGGGGGCTTCATCGAGCAGTCGTTCAGTCACCCACTCCTGCTCGACATACCAGTCCCACGGGTGGCGCGGGGTCTTTTCGTCCGCACTGCCGTTCCGGCGGCGGGTGACGCCAGATGATAGCTCGGCGCTCATGCCGCCCACCCTTCCGCCTCGTCTTCATCGTCAGCGGCGTAGGCGCCGCGCTGATCCAGCTCGAGGTCCACGAAGCGGTCCAGATGCCGGCGCTCTGCCGCGCGGAAGAGCGCCCGCTCATCGATCGTCAGCTCGGCGGCGCGATAGCGCTTGGCGTCCAGCTCATCAGGCCAGAAGCGGCGTGCCTGGCGCCAGTAGAAGAAATGCGCGGCCTCCATGCGCTCGAGCTGCAGGCGCGACGCCGCAGCGGAGAGGCGCTCCTGTGCAATCAGGTCGGGATACCAGCGCCGGCGCAGGGCGACCTCGCGCTGGAGCACCTCGACCAGCTCGGCCCAACGGAAGCGGAGCAGGCGCCTGTCTGCCGCGGTGCGGGCCAAGCCGGCGAGCCGGATTTTCTCCACCGACCTGCTGCCATCGATCAGCAGGAGAGACGCCTGCAGATCCACGTGGATCGCGGCCATGACGTCGATCTGCCATTCGGCCTCCGCGCCGGACATCTTCCCGCGCTCCACCCGCCCGGGATAGGATTTACGCCGCAAGTCAAGCTCGCGCGCGAGTTCCTCGACCACATTGAGCAACGGGATCCGCAGCGGGTCGGTGCTCGCCGACGAGATGCACGGAAAGCGGGAATCGAGCTGACGCATCACTCGTCTCCCCGCAGAACCATGCGGCGGCCGACATGATCGGGCGCCGAGACGATCCCCTCCGCTTCCATGCGTTCGATGAGCCGGGCAGCGCTGTTGTAACCAATGCGAAGCTGGCGCTGGAGCCAGCTGGCGGACGCCTTCCTGCTCTCCACCACCAGATTGACCGCCTGCTTGAACCCCGGTTCGCCGGCTTCGCCTCCGGGCTCAGCTTCCCCTCGGGGGGCCTCGACGCTCGGTTCCGGCTCCGGCCGACCGGCGTCCTCGACGCCCATGTTCAGCGCATGCATATAGGTGTCGAGAATGGCTTCGAACTCGCGCAGCGTGTTGCCGTCCATGGCGCGGCGCTTGATGACTTCGCGCATGACTTTCACGTCATAGCCCCGCGCCTTCGCTTCGGCGTAGACATCCTTGATGTCGGCGTTGTTCCCCTTTTTTTCTTCCTCGAGCCGCTCGATGCGCTCGATCAGCAGGCGCAGCTCGTCGGCCGCGCTGTCGCCGCTGCGGGCGGTGGGGCGATCGGAGTTCTGCCCACAGGAATCGCAGACGGTGAATGAGCGCTTGGCCAGGGTCGAGACCTGGCTCACCCATCCGGGCGGCAGCGTGTCAGGCGCGCCCGGGACGCTCCTGTCGCAGCGGGCGCAGGTGACGCTCATGCCGCCGCACCAAGCGTGCCTGGCCGGCGGGCCTGCTCGGCATAATGGTGCAGCTGCCGGGCCAGCTCATCGGCCTCATCGGCATCCAGCAGGTAGGCGAGCGGCTGATAGAGCGTCATGACGCGCGCGGGGCTCAACGCCACGCTATACTGGCCGGGCAAGCTCTGGGCGAGGCAGAGGGAAAATGCAGGTTCCGGACGCGGTGCCAGTGTGAACCGCATCGGCTCCATATCGGTCGCCGACACATAAAAGGTCGTGCTGCCATCCCCATCGAACACGCCGGTGTCGAAGCTCACAAGGTTGGGCGCGAGGCGCACCGTCGCATCGATGCAATCCGGGCAGATCGCGGCGCCATCGACCACGTCCCAGCCTTCGGGCGAGTGCTCCACCGGCAAGCGTTCTTCCCGCGCGCAATGCGTGCAGATCACGGTGTAGACGGGCTTTTCCATCGTCACTTCTCCTTCCGTTCGGATTTGCGGGGGCGCTCGAAAATCCAGCAGTGCGCATGGCGATCGTTGACCATGTTCACCGTGTCGGCCTTCAGGAATCGGCGGGATTTCGAGCTTTTCAGATGGCGCTTGAGGTCCTTCTCACCGGGCGGGATGAGCCCGCGCGAGCGGCAACGTTCCTCGAATTGGGGCAGGGAAACCGCGATGAATTCATCCGGCTTGCGGTGCCGGTTGATGCAGGTGTCCGGGGTAGGATTGTCCTCGCGATGCTCGAGATAATCGAACAGTTCCCAGAAGCGCTGGACGACATCATGATCGGCGGAGAGTGACGCGCGGCGCTCGGCCGCCATGGCGTAGATCCGCTCGATGGTCTCGCTGTGCGCCTCGTCCGGGATCTCCACCATACCCGCCAGGGCATCGAGCGCGGCGGCGAGCTGGGCATGGTTCTTGACGATGCGGATGTTGTTGACCTGCCCGCGCCGCTCGATCTCGGATTCGTGGCGGAGGAAGGCTTCGCGGAAGGTCTTCAGGAACTCGGCTTCGCGGCGAATGATGTGCGTCATGAAGCCGGAGACAGGCTCGATCGGCCAATGCTCGAGCTTGGCGGCGGCGATCTTGGTGGCCGTGCTCCACCCCGTCTTGTCGAACTTGAGCTGCATGATGCGCTCGAGGATCGCCGGCGAGGCATTCACCGGGTAATTCTGCTCGATGACGATCGCGCCCCGGAACGGCGGATCATAGGTTTCGTTGCCGCCATTGCGCACGCCACGCGAGCGCACGGCGCGGCCGTTATAGGCCGTCTTCAGCTCTTCCCATTCGAAGCGCTTGGCGTGGGAGCCGTTTTCCTCGTCCCGGTCGCCCTCAATGAGCACGACGGGAAGATTGGCGACCTTGCCCAGATTGCGGGCCAGCGCGGCGTTGGTGGCCTTCTGCGGGTCGAAGCCTTCGTAATCGGCGCGGCCACAGAGCTTCCAGAGAAACTCGAAGAGCGTGGTCTTGCCCGTGCCGGGATCCCCGATCGCCTCGAGGAAGCCAACGCTCTTGTGCATCGCGCGGACCTGCTCCGCGAAAAAGCTCATCACCCAAAAGGAAATGCTGATCAGCCCATTGGTGCGGAACGCCTTCCAGACCACCGGCAACCAGGCGGTATCGAACCGCTCCGGATCATAGTCGATCGACAGGATGCGCTCCGTCGTGCGGAGCTTGAGCGACATCTTGCCGAGATCGAAATAGTCCTCTTCATTCAGGCGGTAGACCCGCCCCCCCTTTACCGCGAGGTCGCCCAGCACCCAGGCCTCGTGCTCTCGGCTGTAGCCGGTGAAATCCAGCGTCTCGACCTGGCGGATGCCGCGCTTGCCCTTCTGAAGATCGATGATCTTCTCGAGCTGGCGTGTCGATCCGGTCCACTGCGCGCCGGGCGCAACACCGAGCAGCCGCTTCTTGAATTCCGGCCCCGCAGCCATGGCGGCGGTGCTGAATGCCGCCTTTGCCGGCCAGCGGGACGATGGCGTGTTGACGCGCAGATAATAATGGCTTTCGTCGGTCGCGACGTCGGTCTGGAAATAGAGGATCCGGAAAGCGCAGCTGGCGATCTCGTCGACATCGGCGGTGGCGCGCGCTGCGGCTTTCTCGGTCACCCCCTCGGCCGTCATGATCTCCGCGATGCGGGCCTTGTTGAATGAGGCCCACCATGTGCGGCTGTCATGCACGAGGCTGAAACTGCTCAGCTTTTTGCGATCGTAGATCAGACAGGCCTTTTCCGTGGCCGTCGGCGCGATCATCACCTCGCCGTGCCAGAGATATTCCTCAAGATCGTCCGGCGTCAGCCGGCCGCGCTGGTGGAGATCGTTCCAGTCGAGCTTTTCGCCATCCCCTTCGGGCAGGGGTGTCGCCGCAGTGGCGCGCCATCCGTCCGCCCGGGCCTTGTCGACATATTTGATCGAATATTCCCGGCCGGCCTTGCCGACATCGAAGGCGAAGACGAGTTCCGGCCCTGCGCCCAGCTCCAGCTCCGCCACCTTGCGCCGCAGATCGGACAAGGCGGCTTCCGGATAATTATTGGTGGACATGACCGAGGCGGCGACTTCGCCGGCATCCCGGAACGAGAGCGCATCGAAAATACCCTCGGCAATCCAGATGCGCGGCGCGCGGGCGAGCGTCTCCAGATCATGGTCCGGCGCCGTCCACCACTGGCCGGCATAGCTTTTGCGCCAGGCGAAACGTGCCTTCCGATCGAAGCGCCCCGGCTGATCGATGAGCCTTTCCCACCAGCTGCCGCCGGGAAGCGGGAAGCGGATGGTCGCGGTGCCGTGGCCCGTGTCCCGATCCACATAATATTCCTGCGTGTAGGATCCGCGCAGCCCCTGAAGATCGATGCCGCGCGCGTGCTGCAGATAGGCGTCGGCGGCAGCGTTGGGGTTTTCCTCGCTCGCCTTGAAGCGGTTCGACCAGTTGTCGAATATCTCGGGATAGAGATCCTTGACGTGCTGTTCCCACCCGCACTTGTTGGCGCGGCCGCAGCGCAGCACCCAGGGCGCCTCACGCCGCGTGAACAGCTCCTTGCCGCCGCATCCCGGGCACTTGCCCTTCTGCAGCCAGGCGCCGCTCCCCTCGAAGCGGTAATCCTGCTCGAGGCGCTCCAGCACTTCTTTTCTGATATCGTCGCGCATGAGGCGGGCGGGTTCTCTTGGCAAAGGGGTAGCGTTTCCGGAGGGAGGCCCCCCGGCGGTGACAGTTTGATGCGGATGTTGAGGGGATCAGGCGGGCGAGGTTCGGCCCATGAATTCCAGCAGTGGCGGCGGGGATTGCCCATATTCATGACCGGGCGGCTTGCCCGGCTTGAGCTGCGCCGGGCGGAAGTTCGGCGAAATGCCGGACGGGGAAACCACCCGCTCCACGGTCAGCAATGCCTGCCAGCGCATCCCGCACTCCCAGTGCGAGCAGACGTAATAGAGGCGCCGCGTCTCGGGCGAGATTTCCTCGGACGTGCGCGTGTAGGCGCGCTCGCCGCACACCGGGCAGTTGACGACCGGCATGAAGCGCTTGGTCCTGCCCTTGCGCAGATCGGCGTCCCGCACATGGATGCCCCCCGGCTTGTTCATCCTCGCTTCTCCATCATCCCGGCGCCGCCCAGCTTCGCGGCAATGCCGGTCAGCGAGGCAATGCCCTCCTCGATCTCGCGCAGGGCCTGCGCCCGTGAAAGGTCGCAGCCTTCATTCTCGATGGCCTTCAGCGCGAAGGCGACTGCCTCGCCGGTTTCCTTCGCGGCAGCGCCCACAGCGGCAAGCAGATCGGCCTGGCTGGGCCGCAGGTCGCTGCCCGCCAGCTCGAGCTGGAGCGCATAACATTCGAGGAACGGCGCGCCGTCCCCGCCTGCCCGCTGATAGGCTTCGTCAATACGCCGCGCGTTGCGCAGGCTGATCTCGCGCTCGGTGTCCGGATCTGACAGCTTGCGCACGAGGGATTCCGAGCAGCCGAGGATCTGCGCGATCCCGTCATAGCCCAGCAGCTCAACCGCACGCACCAGGGCGGCGAAGAATGTGAGAGGCGGCCGGCGCTTTGTCACTGCCCGGAGCCTCCGAAAAGGATCGTGCCCGGTGGCGGGGGGACCAAGGCCCCGGGCACGACGCGCCGGCACGCGGGACGGCGCGGACGGGTGGGAGAGGAAACCTCCCGCGACACGTCCCGGCGCATGCACGGCGCGATGAAAGCCAGATCGCTGCGACAGACGGGGCATGTGCATTCGCGCGTCATGCCGCTTCTCCCCTGCCCTGCGGATACGCGATGTCGATCAGCGGGGCGCGGTCGCCCTTGCACTGCGCGAGCTGCGCGATTTCTCGCGCCAGGGCACGCTCGTGCTTGGTGCGCAGTTGGCCGCCCAGGTCCATGATCATCATGGGACGATGGGCGCGGCCGGCGGCAATCGCCGCGCGGGCGGATGCCGTCAGGGTCAGCGTGCCCTCCACTTCGCATAGCCGGAGATTGCCGAGAGAGCGTTGATGCACGATGGCCTTGCGCAGATCCCTGCCGGTCGCCGGAAGCGCCGCGCGCAGGGCAACCAGATCCATCGTCCCGCCGGCATCGAAGATGCTGTTCAGCACCATCATCTCCAGCGGGTGCTGGTCTGCCGGGGACTGCATCATGCCGCCGACCTCCCGTCCAAAACGGCCTTGCTATTGGACTGGCGCGCGATGCTGCGGCGCGGCAGGATGGCCATGCAGTCGTCAGTGGGAAGGGCGACGGGGGGAACGGCATGATGCTCGATCGGGTAAATGTCGGGGCGCAGCAGGTGCCGGGAGACGCCTGTTGCCGCTTCGACCTTCAGAACATGCTCAGCGGGCAATCGCTTCGAGCTTTGCACCCATTTCCACACGGCCGTTTGCGAGACGCCGCAGATGCGGGCGAGCGCCGACTGTGAGCCTGCAACTTCAAGTGCACGCTCCAGGGCCTGAAAAGGGGTGATCTGCCGTTCCATGCGACCGAGCTACAACCAAGGTTACAGATTGGTCAAGAACTATTATTCCATGGCGCTCTACATCCTTGGTTGTAGGGTGCGGGCATGCTGATCCCAGACCGCCTCGTCACCCGCATGGCCGAGGTGGACGAAACCCAGTCCAGCCTAGCGCGCAAGGTGGGGGTGAGCCCGCAGACTATCGGCAAGCTGGTGCGCGGCGAGTCCGCTTCATCCAGTCATTTGCACCTCATCGCACAGCATCTGCGAACGACGCCGGCCTATCTCACCGGGCAGACCGACGATCCGGACGAAGGAGCCTATCTCCCACCATCCGAAGACGAGCTGGCAGAACAAATGGGGCTCTTAAAGGTCGACGAGATCGATCTGAATATCGGGATGGGCGCCAGCTTTCTGGACGAAGCGCCTGTAAGGAGCGTTGCGCGGTGGATCCCAGCTGACTGGGTGAGGCAATTCACCAACGCAGCCGCCCATTTCCTAACGATCGCCCGACCGACCGGCGATTCCATGTATCCAACGATCAATGATCGGGACATCATTCTGATCGATCGATCAATCAACACAATAGACCGGCAGGATGCGATCTGGGCGCTCTCATATGGCGGGCTTGGGACGATCAAGCGGGTGCGGGCGATGCCCGATGGCTCTTACAAGCTCATGGCGGATAATCCCCATGTTCGGGAAGAAACCGCCGTCAATGAGGAGATGTTTGTTATCGGCCGCGTCGTGGGGGTTATTCGGCGCACTTGACGATATCCAGGGGAGAGATGGCCGCATGGCTAAAGGGCCGACACTGGGGGAACGAGCCTGCCCGAAGTGCAAGGAAAACATCAAATTGACGGCGGAGGTTTGCCGTTATTGCGGTGCGACCTTCACGCCTGAGGAAATCGCGGCTGAGCGAAAATCGCAGTCGCTGGTGGTCGGCATCGGATGCCTCGGCCTGCTGCTGGCCCTCGGCTATTGTGCTTATTCGGTCGGCGACACCGGATCACAGTCCCAGAACGCGGCGACGCCCGCAGCGGCAACGCAGGCAGCGGCTCCGGCAAAGCCGGCATCCGTCACGCAAGCCGCTGACATCAAGCGCATTGCACTGCCCAAGGGAGCGCCGGCCGCGCCCGTTACGCCGATGTGCGCCGGCGCCAACGAAGCGATCTGCGAGGCGAACCGGATACAGTTCGATCGCCAGGATTGGCCGCGCGCCTGGCGAGGCGATTACCAGGGGCAACGCAATGTCGCCTATTGCCTCTCGACGGGCTGCGATGGCGCAGTGACGATCAACGAGAGCGCGGCCTGCGCGTGGCGGATCGTCATCCTGGCGGCTGCGCATGACGAAGCGACTGACCTCGACAACAGGGCGCTGGAGGCAAACTGCGACAAGCTGAGCGAGATCGCCCGCACGGCCGCGACCATCCGCGCAGAGGAGATCGCGACGCGCATCTATCCGCCGGACTAGGCCGCACGTCCGCAACTGCGCGCGGCACGCCCGCCGGCATCCCAGCGCGGCACGAAAACCGCGTGGCCGCGCTTCACCTGCGCGCAGCCGACATCGAGCCCCCTGGCGCGGACGATGGCAAGCGTCCGCCCATATCGATCCTTCCCATTGCGCTCGATGCTGATCGCCCCGCGCGCGACCAGACGCTGCAGGCTGGCCCGGCTTGCCTCGGGATCCCCGGCTACGCATGTCCGACCGCGCCGGCAATGGCCCGGCAATTCCGGCGCATCGATAGCCAGCAGCCGCACGCGTTCCCGCCCGCAGCGCAGCGTATCGCCGTCGATAACGACACACGAGATGGCAGCAGCGGCGATCATGGCAGCGATCAATCCAGTGTCTCAGCCCAGCTTCCGCAGGCAATTGCGATCGGAACAGGCCATCCTAGAAGCTGAGGCTTCTGAGGAGTCTTGCGCAGCAAGGGGATGTTGCTGCAGCCAGCAAATCCTTCTTAGCTAGCCCTGACATTTAGCATTGCTTCTTCCGCCTTTCCCGTCACTCAGCGCTTTCGTTATCGCCTATCTGCACAGGCCGGACCGCTTCGTCGCGCGCAGACCGCATATCGGGCAGCGGATCTGCATCGATAGCTTCGGCCCATGCTTGGGAAAAGGTTGGTATGACGCGCTTCTCTCGAGCCATCGCTGTCACCAACAATGCCCCGAGATAGCGTGCAAAAAACGGTTCGTAGCTGAGCCCAGAGACCAGTTCGTCGGTTCCGGTCTCAGCAAGGATCCGCTCAAGCCCGGCGCTGAGTGAAGCGTCGACTTTCGTCGGGATGCGCGACGGATCATCGCGCATGACCTCAGCCGTGTAGCGCATGATGTACACCAGGGCTCCCGGCTGCCGGCTTGAAATCACCTGCGAGAAAGCCTGCCAGAGCTCACAGTCGAATGCAGGATCAACCAAGTCCCGGTTCCTGAGCTCATCAATCAGGCCGCTCAGCACCGAAGCTTCCACGTCTTCGTCCGCCGCGAGCAGAGCTCGGACCTTCGACATTGCCACCTCCGGCGAGAGCAAGTTCAGTCGGATTAGCGCCGGTATCGCCGGCTCGATCCGAAGCGGGTGGCGTTCGAGCTCAACAACCACTCTGAGCGGCTCAAGAGCCGACGGATAGACCAGCGCCCGCTTCACCAGACCGGCGAGCATACGGCCGCAATTGTTCACAATTCTGCCATCATTGTTATCGAGGGAAAGGCGCCGTTGCGGCGGCGGATCATGGGCAGCCACATAAACGTGAAACCGCTCAATTTCGCCCAAAAGCTGCTTCTCGTCGAGGGCGAAATCTCCGTTCAGATAGGCTTGGGCAAGATCGCCTTCGTAGACGATATCGTCTGTGAGCGGCTCACCCGTTAGCAGCGCCGTGGCGAGGATTGACTGGACGTCGGTTCCATCAGGCCTCGGCAGGGTCAGAAAGGTATCGGGATAGAAGACGGTGTCGCCCGGCAGCCCATTTTCGATAAATTCCGGCGCCCACAACGCAGCTGCACAGCGCCGCTTATCTTCGGCATCCAGCAATCTCGAATTAATCAGCCAATTCAGGCGTGACGTGGCAAGCCTACGCTTTGAACTGTCGCGCACTGCCTGGATCGTCGCTTCGACGATCTCTCGCCAGCCCTTATCCGAGGGGTCGGCGCGGAATGCCAACGAAACTTTGTCTGCCAAGTCTTCCCCATTGTAGGCGTTCGGGCCTAGTTCGAGGGGGATTGGCTGACCGAACAGCGTCAGTAGCATCGGCCCGCGCGCCGCGGGCGAAGCGGCTTCCAGCGCGCGCTCCCTGACTCTCCTCAATACCTTGTGAATCTGCCGCGAAAATTGCTCCTCGCGATTGAGTTCTACAGCGAGATCAAGCAGCTCCGGCGCTCTTGCCGGCGCGCGGAGGACAACTCGCGAAGCGATCTCCAAGACCGACTTAATCCTATCCCTCCAGAAGCCTGCGTCGGGGATGCCAGCCTCAACCCGCCTGCGTGCGGCGCCGGTCAGGCGGATTGCACGATCGATCAGCGCATCGGCCTGCACGGTCTCGATCCGCGAAACGGCCGCGCGCGTAAGGATGACATCGAGCTCCTGTGTCCCGCTGGGCGCCGCTTGCAGCAGCGCATTAAAGGCCCGTCCCGGAGCAACGTCGATCAGCCAGCGCGCAGCTTCGATCAGCAACTGGGCCGAAAGGCCGACATTACCCATGCGCGCTGGCATTCCGCTCTCTTCCTGAAAGCGCAGCGCCTGATAGGCCAGCAGGCGCTCAAGGCGGGAATCCAGCCCATTCAGGCGGTGCATGTGATTGAATGAGCCTAGATCGAAAAGCGGCGTCCGTTCGGTCTGGCGCTTGAAGGGTGGCGGTCCCTGGATGAGTCGATCCAGAAGATCGAAAAAGTCCCGCTTCCCCGGGCAGCCGCGTGCTTGCAACTGCTCCTGGCGGATCTCGAACCGATCGCGAACCGACTTGTTCTCCTTCAACTTGCCTATCTCGCCATAAAGCGCAGAAGAGCGCAGTAGCATCGCAAAGGTCTCACCCGACCAAGAGGCGAGATCCTTCTCGCCGCGTGCAGTCTGCTCGCGGATGGCGTTCAGCGCCTGGCTCGAAAGATCCGACGCTTCCTTATCTCGCCCCAGATCCGCCAAGAGACCTGCCTTGCGAACCTGCCAATAGATGTTTCCGGTCACCGTCCAGGCATCGAGCAGTGCCTGGAAGGAGTCGATGTCGAGATCGGCGCGATACTTCAGACAGCGCTCATAGATGAAACGGGCGCTCGCCTCCGGATCGTCGGCGACCCGCGGATCGAGCCACTTGGCCCAACGCTCGAACATGGCGGTATCGCTTTCCTCGCGGGCGTGTCGCAGAACTCCTAGGGCTAGCGCGCGGTACTGAGCCGCCTGATCCTGGTGTAGCTTGTCGTAACGGGGTGCCATTGCCTCAAGGAGCTCGACAATGATGTCGTCGACCGTGAGGATGAGCGGCGTTAGTGCAATATCATGCTGCCAATTCAGTTCGAAGAGAACATCCAGCCGCTCATCCTCGTCCATCTCGCGTAAACCTCTTACGATGTCGCTGATGAACCGTTGAATATTTCTCCGAAGCAATTCGCTCGTGTCGAAAGGCGGAACGACCCAGCCGGGATAAACCTTCCGATTATGCCGCCATTGCTCAGCTAGCTCTCGAAGGAGTTCGAGCGCAGACCCGCGCCCGATGGAACTGGGCTCAGGGTCGGGAAGCGGGGCGCGCGGATCGAACCGCGGCGCTACCAATTTCAGTGGCGGCACCTGACTCACCGGAGGGCGCGGCCAACGCTGCACCGGATATGGCTCAGCGGCACGCAGCTTTTCAAGGAACCATATATGGGCATTCTCTACCCGCTTCGGTGACGGCCAACGATCAAACTCGGGAAGTTTGGCGAGATCGATAGGCTGGACCCGGCGTCCCTCAAGCATCTTGCGCTTCGGCGCCGTCAAATTGAGCACGCCAACTAGATAGATGAGCGGGGCCTTCGAGCCGAGTTGATCGCGGACCCAGCCTGACCAGAACAAGAAGTTGGGATCGTCGCCGGAGAAGCCGACAAGGACGAGCGTATTCTCCATTGCCAATTGCTGCGCCATATTGAGGAACGCACCCGCGCGGTGGGGATATTTCCGAAAATCCTCTTCGGTGAAGACAAAAGGGCGGTGCGCGGGAAAGCTGCCATGCAATTTGATGATGCGGGGCGCGCGAGCTTCGGGGATCTCCTCAACCGTGCGCAGGACGTCATAAACCCGCTCCTCGGCCGTTTCAGCAGCGCGCTCTAGTAGCGTGTCCCAGTTAGTCGTCATGACGTCTGCCCAAGGCAGCGCAACCAGCATGTGGTGGAGCGGGCCGGGTTTGAACTGGCGATCGGGCAAATGGCGCAGTATAAGCTTGTCAAGTGCATCCCGGCCGAATTGGGCCTCGAACTCTTCCGCGACGCGCAGATAGGCACTGACTGCGCCAGCTTGGCGCAGATGATCGGCTCTCGGATCGCCGCCCAGGACATGCGGCGACCGGCGGCCG
The DNA here is from genome assembly GCF_014203955.1 of Sphingobium lignivorans. Classification (NCBI taxonomy): domain Bacteria; kingdom Pseudomonadati; phylum Pseudomonadota; class Alphaproteobacteria; order Sphingomonadales; family Sphingobiaceae; genus Sphingobium; species Sphingobium lignivorans. Next base: position 1,378,371 of record NZ_JACHKA010000001.1, on the reverse strand, counting down.
CCCTCCAGATCTGAAGAAGCGGGATAGAGCTGGTCTACCATCGTCTCGTAAATATCCCTCCAGTCCGGCATACGGGTTGCCGCGCCGCGAACCGAATGAGCGTTTTTACTGAAGCCCGCTCCCACCAGCAGCGCCGCCGAGCCGACCGGTTCGCGCCCCCATAAGGCGGCGGCGATGCGCTCAATGTGCGGTTCGTCCGTAAAGTCCAATCTCGCCAACTGGTCGCTCCTTGCATCCTGTGCGTCGCAGCAAGCCTCAACTCAAACCTCTGTACACGCGCTCATCAAGCGAAAGGAAGAAAAAGAGTCAGGCGGGGGAAGGTGGCGGCAGTTGGGCGGGGGCATGTCGGCAATAGTTTGCCCCCACTGTGGACGCTTGTTCAGCTGAGAAATAGTCCATGTACTTTAGGCGACACAAAACCTAAGGGAAAGGAACGCCTCCTTCAGCGCTGCGGCCCCGCTAGGTCGCTTCCAGCTCCAGCTCCGTTGTGAGGCCGCCCTGCCCGTCCATTCGGTGCTTCGCGGTTTCGACCAGCCAGTCACGCGCGTCGATCTCGGGCTTGGCGCCGGCGATCTTCACGGGGATTTCGGGGAAGATGTCCGGGCGGCCATAAGCCAGCGTGAGACTCGCGGTGGCCACGCGGCGCGCTATGCGGCTGTTCTCGGCCTCGGCCGCCTGCCGGGCGTCCGCCTCGCTCGCATACACCTTGCGCAGGCGCCGCGGCTTCCCCTCACCGCCCCCGCCGGCCAGCACGGTCTGCCGCTTCGCCTGCGCCTTGTCGTGCCAGGTCGCCTCGACGCCCGCATATTTGCTCCGCGTGACGCGGGTGTAGCGGATCGTCGTCGTATCGCGCCGGTCGATGGTGAAGCTCAGCAGGCTCTTCCCGCTCGCGGTGCGGCGGCTCCCCACCGGGGCAAAGATCAGAATGCCGGCCTTCACCGTCGCTACTGCATCGAAGCGCTTGCCAAGCGCGGCCAGCAGGGCGGCATCGCTCTTCGCGCCGCTCCCCAGCGCCGGAATCGTGCGCGTGCCGAGAGCAGGTGCGATGTTGGCGCTCAGGCCATTGTCCGCCGCGATGGCGCCGACGATCTCGGCCAGCGTCTTGCCCACGAAACTGCGCTCGCGGCGGACGCGAAAGGCATCCGTGAAATCGGCCGAGCGCGCGCGGATCGTGATGACGTCCGGCGGCCCTCCGAACTCAGCTTCGTCCACCCGATAGGTTCCCTTGTCCACCAGCCCCGCCGGAACGCCGCTGCCGCGTTCCCAGCCCAGGCTCACCCGCAGCACCGCGCCCTCCCGGGGGATTTCCACCTGGCCATCCCGGTCGCGCAGCACGATGTCGAGCTGATCGGCCGCCTCGCCGCGCTTCTCGCTAATGGCGAGCGAGATCAGCAGCGGATCCATGGTCGTGGTCAGATCGCGCCCGTCGAGCGTGACTTTCCAGCTCGCCTTGGGATGGACATAGCCGCTCATGCCGCCCGCTCAAGCTCCACCGTGAAGTCGGCCTTGCGCGCCACGCCCTCGACCGTGAAGATCTCGGACGTCAGGCCGATCGACGTGATGACATATTGCCCCAGCACATCGTTCCTGCCCGTGAGCAGCGTGTAGCTCTCTCCGGTATCGGCCATCTCCCGCAGGCGCGCGAGGCTGGAATAGCGGCCCGCGACGCCCGGATAGAGCTTGCCGGTCAGCTTCATGGTTTCCTCGCCCGGCCCCGCAAACTGGAGCGCTGGCCGTGCGCCGAAGCGTTCGCTGCGCGCATGGCGCCATTTCCACGCCTGCTCCATCTGCTGGTAAGGCAAGGTGCCGATCTCGAAAATGAAGGTGTCGAGCGACATCATCATGCGTCTTCGTCCTCGAAACTGGAGCGCCGGCTCGCGGCTGCATCCGATGCCATCGCCTCGAGCTGCCGCCGCACTTCCGCCGCGATCTCCGCCGCCGACTGGCCCGGCTGCGGCATGATGGTGATATGGATATCGCCGAAGCGGATCGTGATCGCCTCTCCCGCGCCACCGGGTCGTGGTGCCGGGGTGCCGAACGGTTCGAGCGGCGGAAGGATGAACTCCCTCTCGATCCGCTCGAGGACCGGAGCGGGCTGCGGCCCGTCCTGCGCTTGCCGTCGCAGAACCGCCGGTGCATCAGCGCGGGGCGTGAGGCTGGATGGCAGGAGCTGGTCGACTGCCGCCTGCTGGCTGCGATTGGCCAGGCTGGACGGCAAAATCGGATCGACAGCTGCCGGCCGGCCGATGCTCGCCCCGCCCACGCGCTCCGGCGGCGGGGGTTCGGGCGGCGCGAAGCGCACAGCCGCTACCCGGTTGGCCATGTCCTGGGTGGCCTGCGCCGCCGCCGGCGATCCCTGAACGATGCCGAGCGCGAGCCCGCCGGCGATATGTCCTCCCATGCCCATCATGAGCCGCGAGGGGGACTTGATGCCGAAATAGTTCTTGAAGGCCGTGATCCCGCGCCGCGCGATGTCGACAAGGCGATTGGCCAGCAGAACGGGATTGAGCGCCGCGAGCAGACCGGCCATCATCATCGAGCCGATATTCCTGAGCCAGTCAGGCAAGCCGCCGAACCAGGACTTGACCCTCGCGATGCCGGTCGAAAAGGCCTGCGAGATGCGATCCCAATTGCGATAGATGAGGAAGGCCGCAAGCCCGATTGCCGCAACGATCGCCGTCACGATGAGGACGATCGGATTGGCGAGCATCAGGAGTCCGGCGCGCGCAAAGCCCGCCCCCATGGCCAGCGCCGCGCGGCCGAGCGTGACAAGGGCGGATGCCGCACCGGATATCTGCCCAAGCACGAAACGGCCGGCGAGCAACGTCCACTGCCCGGCCGCGACCACGAAATTGCGCCCGGCGACAAGCGCCCACTGACCGGCCGTGAGGATGCCGGCACCGGCACTGCGCGCGGCGCCCGCCATCGCGGCGAACTTGCCCGCCTCCCGCGCCACGCGGAACGCACCCCAGAGCCGCCAAAGGCTGGCGATGGGCCCCATGAGCGCCCCGATTGCCAGCTGCGCGGCACCGAGGCCAATGCGCAGCAGACCGAACCCGCCCACAAGCATGAGCAGGCCGCTGACCAGGCGCGGATTTGCCTGCGCCCAGTTGGCGAACCTGTCCGTGATCGCCAGAGCCGCCTCGCTGAGCCGCACGAAAGGCGGCAGCAGGACCGGCCCGGCGACGATCGCCAGGCGCTGGAGATTGCCGACGAGCGCGCGGGCCTGCACCGCGGCATCCTCGCTGCGCCGGGAGAATGCTGCGTCGACGGCCCCCTTGCTCGCCATCGCCTCGCTGCGGATCTGGCGATAATCGTCCATGTTCTGCATGAGCGCGCGCAGGGCGGCCTGCGCCTGCATGTCGCCGAACAGGAAGCTGATCCGGTCCATGTCTCCGCCGAGCGCCTTCTGCGAGATCTCGGCAATGGCCTCGAGTGGTGTCTTGCCCTCCTTGTAGGCCTTTTTCAGCGCGGCGGGCAGATCGACGCCGAACTTGTCGAACTTGTCGATTGTTTCCTTGGTGTTGATCTTCGCCAGCAGGTTCTGGAGATTGGTGGCCGCGCTGGCGGAATCGCCGGTGCCGCGCCGCACGATCTGCGCCGCCGCCGCGATGTCCGCCACGGCCGAAAGGCCGGATTGCCCGAAGGCCTTCGCCTGCGCGGTCAGCCCGGGGAAATATTGCGCCATGTCGCGGATCTCGAAGGCACCGGCATTGCCGGCGGCCGCCATGATCTCGAGTGCCTTGGCGGTGTCGTTGATCGGCACGCTGAGACTGAGGAAATTGGCATAGGATGCCGCGGCCAGATCGTCGATCTCGGCGCGATAGGCCGTGGCGACCCGTCCGATGGGCGCGATCATGCGGGTCGCTTCCTGCGGGCTCATGCCAAAGCCCGCCAGCACGTCTACGCCGGCGCGCATATTCTCCGGCAATTGCCCGGCGGCGCGTGCGGCTGCGAGGATATTGGCCTGCATGCCGGCCGTCGCATCGCGGGACAGCTCCGCCTTGAGCGCGATGTCCGTCATGCCGGTCTGAAAATCGGCCGCGCCCTTCCCCGCCAGGACCAGCGGCGCGAGGATGGCTGCGCCCGCGATCATGTTCTGCTGCCCGGCCGATTTCAGCGCCTCGCCCCGCGCGCGAATCCTCTCCGCCTGCGCCTGGATCTTGAGCAAGCGGACCTGCTCTTCCATTTCCCGGTTCGTCTTCGCGATGCGGTCCTGCAGATCCGCCTCGCGCCGCATCAGTTCGGTAACATTGCCGCTCGTGCCGGCCAGCTCGGTCTGGACGCCGCGCAGCTCGCGGTCGAGGTCGCGCGCTTCCCGCTTCATGCCGGCCAGGCGCTCACTGCCCGTCTGCGCCAGGCCGACAATACCCTTGAGCGGCCCGGACAGCCGGTCCACGCTGGCGAAGCTGACGACAAGGCGCAGGAAGCTGCTCACCGGGTCAACCCTTTCCCGGCTTCGACACAGCGTTCATCCGGTTCCATGCGCGCACGGCGGCATTGCGCCAGGCGGCGAGGTCCTCGATCGGCATGTCCACCATGTCCGCCGGGCGCCAGTGGAAGATGGCAGCGATATCCGCCATCAGCTCCCCAGAAGTTCCGAGATCTTCTGGCGCTGCCCCGCAGTCAGAAAAAAATCGAAGATCGCGCTCCCGAACGCCGCCAGATCCTCGACCTCAAGCGCGGCCACTTCATGGTCGACCAGCACAGGATCCGAGATCCGCGGAATGAGCGTGAGCAGCGCATTGACGTCCGACTGGCCGATGGCCTGCAGGGTCAGGCCGCGCAGCTCGCCGGCCCGGGGCTTGCGGACCTTCACGGTGCTGATCGTGGTGTCGCCGCGCCGGATCGGGGTTTCGAGCGGGACTTCCTTGAAAATCGGGGTGGTGCTCTGGTCTGCCATGCGGATCGTCCTCGTGCGGATGGATCATGTCCCCGCCCCGGCGCGTCCGCATCATGCACGCCGGGGCGAAGCTGGTGAGAAGGTCAGATGCCGAGCGCGGCGCGCATCTCGGCCATGCGATCATTGCCGTTCACGCGGCAGACCATGTTGGGGATGTCGATGTAGATGATCTCGGCCCCGTCGACGCTCATCTGGTAGAAGCTCGCGCGGGTCTTGAACGTCTCTTCGCTCTTTTCCCCGGCCTTGCCGGTGCCCGGCGCGATTTCCTGATGACGGCCGCGCACCACGATCTCGACCACCTTGAGCAGGCCGGTGCCATCATCCTGATAGGCGCCGACCCAGCGGATCATCGTCGCATCGTGCGTCTGCGCGGCATAACTGCCATAGCCGGCCGTGATGTGGCCGCCGAGCTTCCATTCGAACTCGATATTCTCCTGGCCCATATCGATGCCGATATTGCCGTCCATGCCGCCGCCGCGATAATCCTCGAAGGTTCGCGCGAGCGTGGGAATCGTGACTTCCGCGATGGCACCGGCCAGGCTCACGCCGTCGAGGAAGCCGTTCATGTTCTTGAGGATCGGGGGCAGGCCCATGGATCAGTCCTTTCGTTGAGGGGCAGGCGGAATCAGCCGAGCTGGTCGGCGATCGACGCGTAGAATTTGTCGGTGATGCGCTGGTTGAGCATGATGGCTTCGGCCGGCGCGCAGGCCGTATATTCATAGTCGATCGTGATGCTGCCGGCGGCGAGCGCGCTGGCCGGGTTCGCATTCGCGTCGAACCAGCAGCGCGCGCCGATGATACGTCCCTGCGCCTGCAGCTGCCGGAAGCGCGCGTTGACCGTCTCCACGATGTCCTTGACCAGGCCGCCGGTGATCGGCTTGTCGATGGCCCAGAGCAGGCCATTGGCGATCTCGTCCTGCAGCACCTGGGCGGTGCGCACGACGCTCTCGAAGGCGAAAAGCGGCTCATCGGAACAGGTCCGGTTGCCCCAGAAACGATAGCCCCCAGCCCGAATGAGCGTCGTCACGTCCGCATCGTTGAGCAGGCCGGCCGTCGACGCGCCGCCGAGCAGATCGAAATCGACCGGCGTGGCGATGCCGGTGACGCCATTGATGCCGACATTGCTGAGCGTCTTGTGCCAGCCCGTTTCGGCGTCGATCTTCGCCCGCAGGCCGAGCGCGCGCGCGACCGCGCTGCCGCTGAAATCGGTAAACTCCGGCCAGATGAGCATCAGCTCGCGTGCCGCGAAATTCTCACGATAGGTGATGACCTCGGCCGATGTTTCGCCTTCCGCCGTCGCATAGAGGAACCCGCGCAGCTTCTGCGCGATCGGGACCATGGCAGCGACCACCGCCTGCGAATCGAGACCGGGCGCGCCCAGGATGCGCGGGCGGACGCCCAGCGTGCTCTCCGCGAGCAGGAGCTGGTTCGCGCCGGCGATGACATTGGTGTCGGTCGCTGCATCGTCAGCACCGGGCGCGACGCGCACAACCACCACGATCGGACTGGCCTGGTCGGCAATGGCGATCAGTGCCTTGGCGAGCGTGCCTGCCACCCCTGCATCGGCAATGGCAGCGGACACGTCCGTCACCAGCGCCGGGGTATCGATGGGAAAGACCTGCGGATCGGCATCGGTGCCGGTCGCGACAAGACCGATGATGGCGGTGGAAACAGCCGCGATGGCACGCGCGCCTCCGTTGATTTCGGTGACCTTGATGCCATGGACGATGGGCATGGTGCGTCCTTTCCTAGAGAGCGACGGAGAGGTTGAAGGGCGGGCGCCCGGGAAGATCGTTCCGCAGGCCCTCGATGCGAAGCGTCAGACTGCCACCGGCATCGCCGGTGCCAACCTCCACGCGGCTCAGCTCGACGCGCGGCTCCCACCGCGCGATGGCGCCGGCGCTGGCGGCTGCGATGAGTTGGCGCGTGACCGCATTGAGGGGCGCATCGACCAGCTCGAAGAGGCGAGAGCCGTAATGCCGGCGCATCACCCGCGTGCCGATCGGCGTGGTGAGGATATCCGCAATCGACTGCGCGATATGGTCGACGCCCGCCAGGCGCTTGCCGGTGAGGCGGTTCATGCCGCTCATACCGGCGATCCCGTCTGCGAGCTGCCGGACTGGACATTGCCGTGCCGGTGCGTCTTGAGGCTGATGCCGCCGCCGACCACATCGTCGCTGGCGGTCACCGTGCCCGTGACGTCCACGTCTCCGGCGATCGTCACCCCCTCCGGCGCGTCGATGGTCAGGCCGCCGCCAGCAATGCTGATCGTGAGCCGGTGAGCTTCGGGATCATAATCGATCGTGGTGCCGTCCGGCATCAGGATGCGGGCCGTGGCATCGCCGGCCGGCGAAGGGAAGGCGTCGGAATAGAGGCCGCGCAGCGCAACGCCATGCGCGATATCGCCCTCGGGGCAGATCAGCAGGACCTGCTCTCCCACCGTCGGCGGCACCCATGTGCGGAAACCGCCGGCAAGCTCGAGCCAGGGCAAAGGCGGCGAGCGGACATCCCCCACGGCGACGATGCAGGACGCGGCGGCGAGATCGACCGCATCGATGACGCCGAGCCGCACCATGTCGCCAATGAGGCCGTGGGGATCATCCTGAACCATGGCGCCCTGCATCCGGCGCAAGCGCCCCCGCCGCCACCGGGCCCGCTTGTGGAGTGCGCTCTCACAAGCGGGCGGCGCAGCGCGTCAGTCCGGCTTGATGACGCCGGCGGCAATCTTCGCGCTGACGCCGCGCGCGACATCGTCGACGCGGGCCTTGGTCGCGAGCCGGTCATAGCTACCGCCAGCCTTGAGCACTGCGTTGACCGACCGGCTGTGCTTGATGTTCCCTTCGGTGAAGGTGACCGGCACGGTCCCCGTCTCAGGGTTGAATGCGCCGATCTTGTGCTTAATGTCCGCCATGGTCTTCTCCTTTTCAGACGCCGATCGTCCGCCACCACAGGCGCGTCACGCTGTTGGCCGCGCTCCAGACAGTGATGGTGGTCGGCGGGTTGCCGTTGATGCTCGTGACGCCGGTGTTCTGGGAGGCGTTGGCCTCGCCGCCATTGACGTCGGGCGACAGGACCGGATGCACCCATTGAGAATGCGCGGTGGGCAGCACGATCGTGCCGTAGCTGTCGGCGTTCACCGTGATCATGCCCCAGCATTCCTTGCGGCCGGACGCATAGACGATGTAACCGCCGTTCGAGACGAGCGCCTGCTCCACGATGCGATCGAACGCAGCCGCCTCATGTCCGTCGAGCAGGTCGGCATCGATGCCGGAGCCGGCGCCGTCCACCGTCACCAGCTTAGCCTTGACGTCCGCCGCCGTGTAGCTCGCCGCGTTCAGCGGCGTGTAGCCCAAGCGCGCGGGAATGTTGGCGTAGAAGCTGCTATCCTGTCCGTCGAGCAGATCGGCGTCGAGCCCGGAGCCCGCGCCGTCGTTGCCGCTGTGCCAGATTGGCAGGGTGTTGAAGTAGATGCTCCCGGCCGATGCGGACAGGTCCAGATTGCCGGACGCGCGTGCAACGATGCGGCTTTCGCCGTTGACAATGAGCGAAAACGCGTCGTTGGCGCGACTATATTGAATATAGTCGAAGGCGTCGAAATTGAAGAGCGCGTTGCCACCGACAAGGTCCATGTAGAAGTTGGCATCGCGCCGGATCGAGCCGGTGAACGTATCTCCCGCCCTGTTTGCTGGCGTGTAGCCCAAGCGCGCCGGGATGTTCGTGAAGTGGCCGCTATCCAGTCCGTCGAGCAGGTCGGCATCGATGCCGGAGCCGGCGCCGTCGACGGTCACCAGCTTGGCCCTGACGTCCGCTGCCGTGTAGCTTGCCTCGTTCAGCGGGGTGTAGCCCAGGCGCGCGGGGATGTTGGTGTAGAAGCTGCCCTGCTGGCCATCGAGCAGGTCGGCATCGAGACCGGAACCGGCGCCGTCATTCCCGGCGTTCCAGACAAGGCTGCCGGCGGCACCCAGGTAAAGCTCCGCGCCATTCAAGCGATAGATCGTGCCATCATAATAGAGGAAGCGATCCAGCGAGGACCCCAGATAGTATATGCCGGTCCCATCGCTTCGGCGGGACCACACACTGCCTTCCTTGTTGAGGGTGACTTGCCCGGCTCCGTCCGAAACAGAGATCGTTCCGGTGAAGTTGTCCCCTGCCTTGTTGGCTGGCGTATAGCCGAGCCGCCCCGGAATGTTGGTGTAGAAGCTGCTCTCCAGTCCGTCGAGCAGGTCGGCATCGATGCCGGAACCCGCCCCGTCCACGGTCACCAGCTTGGCCCTGACGTCCGCCGCCGTGTAGCTTGCCTCGTTCAGCGGGGTGTAGCCCAGGCGCGCGGGGATGTTGGTGTAGAAGCTGCCCTGCTGGCCATCGAGCAGGTCGGCATCGAGACCGGAGCCTGCGCCGTCATTGCTGGCCCGCCAGACGTCGCTGAACAGTGCCACAGCCCATGCGAGGAAGCTGGCCCGGTTCTTCTTCGGCGTGACGATGCGCTCATCGTCCAGCCCCGCGTCGCTCTCGGCCTGCGTTGCCAGCTCGGCGACCCCCTTCACCGTTTCCGTCGCGGGCGGATTGAGGAAGTTCGCGTTCCCGAAGGTCAGCGCGGATGCCGCGATGTCGGCGAACCGGACGTCCAGCGTGAGCATCATGATCGATGCCGAGACTTTCTCGACGATCGGACTGGCCTGCCCATAGATCGCGAACAAGGTGCCGTCCGCGAGATAGAGCGCGAAGGATCGCACCGTGTAGGCATCGCCGCCTTCGTCCCGCCCGATCATGTGGATCGTGTCGTCTGCCACCGTGTCGCCGGCGAGCGCGGCGAGGCGCTTGAACTCGCCGGCCAGCGCCGTGAGCGTGGCGAGCGGCGTCACAGCCGTCGCTGAAAGGCCGATCTGGGCCACCGTCACGGGCGCTGTCCCGGTGTTCTGTGCGTTGACGATCGCGGCGCGGCCGGCATTGGTGACGATGAGCTGCAGGGCCATGGGGTTCCTCTTTTCTCAGGCGGCCATGTCGAGCCGGGCGCACACGACGGGACGGGCGACCGCGACGACGCCGATCGCGCCGGCCGCGCTCACCGCGAGCGTGAAATCGAAGGGTCGCGAGAGCGGCTTGGCGAGGGTCACTTGCCGGATCGCGTCGTCGATGAACGCGGACGTGGGCGCTTCGCCGGCGACCTCGCCCATGGCCAGCACGAGCGAGAATGTGCCGCGCTCTCCGCCCGTCTCGAACCATTCCCGAATGGAGATGCTGCCGCCCAGGGCGGCCACCGCCTGCCGGACTGCGGCAAGCGTGCCCTTGCGCCGGTGGACCCCGATCGCGCCGGCCACCACCTTGCGGCGAACCGCGAGCGGCCAGTCCGCGCGCCAGTCATCGACGGAGAGCTGCCAGGCGAGCCAGGGCAGCAACTGGGCCAGGCAATCCGCCGGCAGCGCCAGCGTGCGCAGCGGGACGGCGAGGTCCGGCACGGCAAGCGCAGCCTCCACGCCCTTTTCCAGCGCGCTCGCATTGGGCGGCAGCAGGCTCATTCGTCCACGCCGCCGCTGGTCAGTGTGATCGCGGTGCAATGGGGCGCCTGGCTGGCACTGACGACCAGATCGGCGGCCGGCGCCGTCAACAGCACATTCTGGACGCCGGCCACATGCAGCGCAGCAAAGATGCCGGAGCGCGTGATGTCCCTGCCCAGGCGCTTATGCTCCTGCGCGAAGGCCTGGGCGCGCGCCTGCGCCTGCGCGATGACCACCGAAGCGTCCGGCCCCGGATAAGTCTTGATCTGCGCCGTGATGGCATAGGTCACGATCGTCGCGCTCGAGACCGTGAGCCGGTCGGCCACCGGGCGCACCCGCTCATCGGACAGAGCTGCCGCGACAGCGTCGATCAGCGCCGGCGATGCCGCGCCCGTGCCGGTGCGCGAGAGGATATAGACGATGACCTCGGCCGGATCCGGCGACACGGCGGATGCATCCAGCACGTCCCCGTCCGCAGCGAGCGCATGGGCGATGTAGGCGCCGGAAGGACCGGCAACGGAAAAGCTCTCCGGCGCGAGCACGATGCGGCGGCGGAAATCGTCGTCCGCTTCCATGACCGCCCTCGTGCCTGCCTCTTCGTCGGCCGGCGCGAGTTCAAGGCGCTCGACACCGAACAGGATCCCCAGATGATCGAGATCCGCGCCGCTCGCATAGGCCACCAGCAGCGCCCGGGCGGCATCGTTGACCCGCTGGCGATCCAGCATCCGATAATAAGCCGCGACCTGCAGGATCCGCACGACGGGATCCGATTCCAGACTGTCATCGAAATCCGGGATGAATGTCTTCAGCCGGGCGACCATCTCGGCGAGGATCACCTCGTAGCTGAGCGGCTCGATCAGGTCCGGCGCGGGAAGGCGCGAGAGATCGATGCCCGAGAGGGTCGCTGCATCCGTCATGCCCCGAGCAAAGACACGCCCCCCGCGATTTGCATCCGCGCGCGCTTGTGGAGTGCGCTCTCACAAGTGCGCAAATTGGCGCCGCGCGAGGGGGGTGGCCAGTGTCGGCTCGGATCAGCCGACAGAGGACCGCCAAATGTCCGTCTACATCACCCCGCACAGCGTATCGGCCCGGCACTGGGCCCGGCTCTCCAATGGGCAAACAGTCGGGGCTATCGGCGGACAGGGCTCGGCCGGCGTTCGGATCGCGATCGCCGAAGAGGAAAATCACACGGCCCCCGCAGCCGCCGCCGGCCTGTATCGCATCGTGGTCAGCGGCGCGGATTGCATGATCAAGATCGGTCCCGCCGCGATCGCCGACGCCGATGCCGAACTCTGGCTGGACGGGGACAAGGAATATCGCTGGCTGCATCAGGGCGAGCGCATCTCCGTCATCGCGCGACCGGTTGACTGAGCCATGCTTGGCCTGATGACCGCGAGCCGCAGGAGCGGCCCCTCCGTCCGGTCCCGCAATGTGCGCGTGGCCGCTGGCACGACAGGGCTTGTCTACACGATCAGGCGCCTGCTGGGCGGCGCATCGACGCTCAGTCTCACGGCGTCCGGCCATGCCAATCTTTCTCTCGACGGCGATGGCATCGAAGCCACGGCGCCGCTCGGTGAGGGCGTCACCCAGAAGGCGATCGTTCGCGAAGTGTTGGGGGACGAGGCCATCGAATATGCGGTCAACATCACCGGCGCGCCTGTGCTGTCCGCCCTCACCATCTCGCCCGACACTGTCACCTTCGGCGCGGAATCGACAATCGAGATACTGGGCGCGACGGCCGGATCGACCATCAGTGGCAACCTGCCGGCGGGGCTCTCGATCAACTCGGGCGCGCGCGAGATCACCGGACTGGCGGAAGAGGCAGGCACACTGGCCATCTCCCTTCTGGAAACATTGCCCGGCGCGGTCAACTCGCCGCGGCGATCAGACCTCGCGCTGACCGTATTGCCAGCAGCGGAACGGCCGAGCATCGCGTTCTCGCCTACCCTCACGGGGCTGAGGGTGGACTGGACGGACGGCCCTCTCAACGAACATGACGTGATCGAGCGCACCGTCTTCCTGCGCAAGGTCGGGACCGGCGCCTATGCCGACCACATCTTTGTTGCCGGCGAGGTCGACCCGCCATTCGCCATCGGAGGTCTCGATCAGGGCGCGGACTATGAGGGATATGGCGTCGCGCTGACCACAGGCGGGCTCACCGCGCCAAGCGAGATCGCCGATGCAAGAACATGGGGCAGGCCGCCTGCGCCGATGTTCACGGCCAGCGGCGGCGTCCAGAGTTTCGTGGCCGCCTGGACCGACGCCGAAGGCGGTGCGCCGATCCTGCACCACCGGCTCTTCATGGGCGCGACGGCCGGTTCGCTGGCCCATATCGGCGATATCCTCACGGACTCGCCTTATGAGGACGCGCTGGACCCCGGCACCTATTATCTTGCGCTGTCGACAGTGAACGCGCTCGGCCTCGAAAGCGATCTCAGCGAGATCGTGGAGATCGAGGTCCTCGAGGACTCGCTCCCCCCTCCGGTCGGCGATGGCATGGAGCTGGGGCTTGGACTGGGCGGGATCCGCAACTGGCTGAACCCCAAGCCGTTCATCAACCTGTTGCTGCATGCCGGATCGAGCTGGTCGCCCGAAAACAGCCTCACGGTCTCCCCCTACACCCAGTCCCGTGGCGAACTCAGCCCTTCAAATCCCGAGGATGAGTTTTCCTTCACCGTCATTGCGCCGGTGACCAATGGCGTGGGCTACTCGAAGGGCGTGCCGGCCGGGCAGATCACGCTCTACAACCCGGACAACAACTGGTTCAAAGTCTACTTCAGCGGCAATCAGACCGCCTGGTCGACTGCCACATGGATCACCTTCGAACATGACGGCATCGGCGGCGTTTTCCTGAAGAACAAGGGCGGCGTCACGAAGGTCAACGGCAAGCCGGCCATGTTCCGCAGCGCGCTGCTGGAAAATTTCCAGAACGGGGAGGTCTGGGATCCGCAGTTTCTCGCCTTCGTCGCCGGCACGGGCGCCAGGCGGCTGCGCTTCATGGACTGGCTGCGCACCAACGAGACGACCATCTCCCAATGGTCCCAGCGTTCCTTGCCATCCGACATCTTCTTCGCGCAAGCGATGGTGCCGTATGAATATTGCTTCGACCTCTGCAACCGGCTGCAGATGTTCTGCTGGCTCAACATCCCCCACCGCGCGACGGACGACTTCATCGACCAGCTCGCCACGCTGGCGCGCGACCAGCTCGATCCTGCCCTCCAGCTCGGCCCGGAGAACAACAACGAAACCTGGGGAACCGGCAGCGCATTCCTGAGCCGCCATATCTGGTTCGAATATTACACGCATACCCGGCTGACGGCGCAGCGCGTGGGATCGGAGAACCGCATGTTCCGGCCCGCGCACGGGATGACCACCGGCGAGCGCGTGGCGATCCTCGACGGTCTGGCTTATCCGCTCTCGTCCGGCGGCGGGATCATGGAAGTCGACGTGATCGATGCGGATCATTTCCGCTTCCGTCGCGCGGGCGGCGGTTCCGTCTACGCGATGCCGGCCGAAGCGCGCGCCAACGACACGGCGATGTTCGTGATGGTCGACGAGCCCGGCAAGATCATCGGCTACAAATATCATCACGCGAACCAGAGCCTCAACATCTGGAATCGCTTCGACGCCATCATGGGGCGCGAGCGCGTCGTCCATATCCTGGGGAGCTGGATCGCCAACAAGAGTGAGACCCAGGCCTATTTCAATGTCCCGGGGGTGCGCGACGCGTGCGACGAAGTCGCGGTCGCCAACTATATTCAGACCATGGCGTGGGACGTCCGCATGCGGCTCTCTCCCGGCCAGATCATCCCCGGTGCCTGGTATGGCCACCCGGCCGGCGGCAGCAGCTCCATCGACGTGCCCTTCTGTGTTTTCGCGGCCGGCTCGGACTTCTCCATAGAGGACGTGCTTGCGGGCACGGGCGATGGCTTTCTGGCGCAGCGCATCATCACGATCCCGAACAGGGAGAGCGACAGCTATGCCGAGGCGCCTGCGATCACGGGGCTCGCGGACGGCACCTATGAAGTGGCGGCCGTCATGCAGGGCCTGTGGCTTGCAAGGTCCACGATCTCGGTCGGCGGAACGGAAACCGTCTACATGGCGGAGAGCGATGACGACTGGTACGTCCGTCTCGCGGACAACAACCGCAACAACTGCCGCTCGAAGATCTTCGAAATCCACAAGCTCTGCACGCCCTTCGGAATCAAGGTTGTGGGCTATGAGGACAATTACGACTTCAACTGGAAGAAATATCCCTCCCAGCGCATGAATGCCCGGGCAGGCCAGTTCGCGCATAGCGAAGCCGGCCTGAGGCTCTTCCATGAGCTGAAATATGAGCAGGCGCCCTATCTCTCCAGTGCCTGCCATTTCGTCGACGTCGGTGCGGTGCGTGGCCGGTTCGACCTGGCGGACAGCTACTTCGCGACCGACGATCCACGTTATCAGGCGTTCTGCGCAATGGACGGCCTGGCCGCGATGCATGTTCCGGTCTCCGTCCCGACCCGCATCGACCTTCCCGATCTGCCGGTCGAACCAGCGACATCCACGAAGATCGGCGATCTGCCGGATCCTCTGCTCGATTACCGGATCACCGGCGGCAACAATGATGGCGCCTTTTCCGTGGGCGAGGACGGCATCTATGTCGACCCGGCCAGGGTCTCGGCAGGCTGGGGCGAGATGGTGACGCGCACGATCAGCTATCAAGCCTGGGACAGCTACACCTCCGACAGCGGAACGCTGCGCATCCGCCTCGGCGGCGGCGCGTCGCTCTGGTATCCCGGCGCCGCCGAGTGGGTCTGGGATCCATCGCTCAGCGAGGACACGGCCGCCATCGCCTCGCTGGTCGGCGGCCCGCTGGCCCTCGCCGGCACACCCTTCACCTATGATCCGGCGACGGGCATGTGGACCGCATCCGGAACGGGTCGATACCAGAACCTCGACACCGCCACGGCACGACCGATCTACAAGACCGATCCCCTGCTGGTCGCGATGATCCTCGACAAGCATGTGCACAATGCGAGTTCCACGCGGACGATCGCGCGGTTCGGAAACGTCACAAATGGCGTCATCTTCGAGCGAACCGGCAGCAACCAGATGCGCGCCCGCTGGGTCGACACGTCAGGAACCATCAATGGCGTATCGGGCGGCTTCGATGTCGCGATGCGATGCCACGACGCGATGCCGGCGGGCGCCGAGGTCTACTGGGCCTTTCGGGACGCGGAAGGCCGGCCTCATGCCGGCCACGGCACCGAAGCCGTCAATCATGTGGCGGGCAATCTCTATGTGGGCGGCACCGGATCATTTCCCCGGGAGGTCCGCATTGGCGGAGTTTCCTCCGGCGAGAGCAACATGAAGCACGGCAAGGCCATCATCGTCGCAAAGCCGGGCATGGACCTGGCCGAAGCCTTATCCTTCGTCGCCGCACTGAAAGCGGCCCATGATGCCTGGGAGCCCGCAGCATGACCGATCCTACATTGAACGCTAAGCTCGACCAGCTCATCGGCAAGGTTGATGGGCTGCAGGGCGAGACGCAACTCATGCGCAGCGAAACAAACAAACAGCTCGATGCGCTGAAGGAACGGGTGGCGCTGGTCGAAACCGGGGTCACATCGACCCGTGAAGTCGTCGATGCCTGGGGGGCCGCCAAGACATCGCTCCGCTTCGTCAAATGGCTGGTCGGGCTGATCACGGTCGCGCTCGGCCTTGTGGCAGCGATCAAGGCAGGACTGCCGAAATGAGCGCGCAGTCCAAGGCCACCGGCGGCGCGATCGGCAGTGCCTTCGTGGCGCTGGCGATCCTGATCGCGTCCCCGCTCATCGAGCGCTGGGAAGGCACCCGCACCGAGCCCTATCGCGACGTGGTCGGCATATGGACCGTCTGCACCGGCGAAACGCGCGTGGCGATGCGCCGCTACACCGCCGCCGAATGCGAGGCGATGCTGGACGGCACGCTCTCGGCGGAATTCGCTCCGGCCGTGCTTGCCGCCGTCCCCGCCCTGCGCGAGCGGCCGCATCAGTTCGCCGCCGCGATCAGCCTCACCTACAATATCGGCCCGGCCGCCTTCGCCCGCTCGAGCGTGGCGCGACGCTTCAATGCCGGCGACTGGAAAGGCGGCTGCGACGCCTTCCTGATGTGGGTGAATGCGGGCGGCCAGCGCATGCAGGGGCTCGTCAACCGGCGGGAGGCGGAGCGCAAGCTGTGCCTCACCAATCTGTGACGCCGGGGCCTGTGATGCCTGCCTGGCTCCTGCGCCTGCTGCCGCATGGGATCGCGCTCGCCGCCCTGCTGGGCGCCATGCTCTGGATCGACCGCAATGCCGCCACGCGGACCCGCGCCCAGATCGAGACCGCGCGGATCATGAGCGAGAACCAGCTCCGCGCGGAGCTGCGCCGCAGCGAGCAGCGGCTTGCCGGCAGCATCGGCGCGATCGGCACGCGCGTGACCGGGCAGATCGACGCGCTCGATGCGCGCCACGCCACCATCATCCAGCCCACGCTCATCAGGGAGCTGACCCGTGAGACACGCTTTTCCGACCCTGCTGCCGGCATTACTGACGGCGTGCGCGCCGAACTCAACCGCGCCCTCGCGGCTGTCGCCTGTGCCCCCCGCCCTGCCGGCGGCCTTGTCTGCACCCTGCCCGATGCCGCCGCCGCTGGCGCGCAATGACATCGCCACGCTGACGCTCAAGCTCGCAGAGACGGCCAGGCTGCTCGGCCAGTGCGCACTGCGCCACGCCGGCGCCGTGAATGCCTATGAGACGGCCCGCGCCGAAGCGCGGACCTGGAACGATCAGGCGAACTGAACGCGCTGAACGCGCGCCGCCATCCCCCGTCGCCGGCGCAGCGCCCCGCCCGCCAGCGCGAAACCGCCGATCATCATGGCCCATGTGGCGGGCTCGGGGACGCCGCGAT
Source organism: Sphingobium lignivorans (assembly GCF_014203955.1). Classification (NCBI taxonomy): domain Bacteria; kingdom Pseudomonadati; phylum Pseudomonadota; class Alphaproteobacteria; order Sphingomonadales; family Sphingobiaceae; genus Sphingobium; species Sphingobium lignivorans. Next base: position 1,361,062 of record NZ_JACHKA010000001.1, on the reverse strand, counting down.
TGATCGTGTCGAAATCGCCCCACCAATAGTGCGTGGCGTAGCCGGTGCCTTCCGGCTGTATGGAGATCGATCCTTCAGTGAGCCCCCAGGCTTTCGAAATCCGGCCGTGATGGTCGAACCTGAACTTCATGTTCAGAGACAATGTCCCACCGGGAGCGTGGAAGATCATGTAAATCCGGTCATCGGTGTAATACTCGATGTAGGAACAATTATCGCACCAGAAGCCAGGAATATTTGAAGTCAAAAAGCAACTCGCCATGGCGGCATCACAATCGCCGCCGATCAAAATCCCGACATTCTCGTGGTAGATCTCCTGCAACGGTGCGCCCGGCACGGTGCCAATATATTCGGTCGCATCGAAGCTGATACCCCACGCAATTTCTGCAGCATGCGCAGGCATCGCGAAACCGGCCAGCAGGGCCGCCAGAAACATCTTCTTCATTACAATTCACCTCCCACAGTGAGACCGGCATCATGCCTTATTGCCGGCGATCGATAAAGCCTCAACCCGGCTATCGATCTTCCGGCCATGGCTCGCTTGTCCCGAACTGGCCCGGAAACATGGCGAGCCCGCCTGACCTCCTCGGGTCGGCCCGCACCACGCATGTGTTCCCCGTGCAAATCGCGTCGAGCAGATCCTCGATCACCAGAACCTCGGCCGCCTCGCGCTCGACCGGATTGCGAGAGCCGAAGGCCTTGCGATGGCGCCGCAATGCAGCGCCGAGCTTCACGCCAAGTTCTGCGCCCAGTGTTTCCCTGTGTATACGATGCATGAGAACATTATAAGAACATTCTGCACGAGTCGGTCAAGCGTCGTCAGCCCCGGCGAGGATATGATCGATGGTCGCCTCGAGGACCATCGCCCGGTCCTGCGCGCTGAAGCCCAGCAGCTCGCGCATGGCGTAGCGGATTTCGGCCGCGTTGGCGGACGGCTTGTCGAACAGGCCGAGCTGGTGGATGCGCGCCACCGCCGCCACGCGGCCGGCAAACCCCACCCAGGCTTCCTGATCGCTGGCATTGGCGAGCATGACGCCGCTGCGCCGGATCCTGCGAAACATGGCGCGCTGGCGAATGGTCGGCCGGCGAATCCTGCCCGCCCCCTTGTTCTGCTCGCCCTCGCCGACCGGGAGCCACCGAACGACCTTGCGCCATTCGAACGATCGCAGGCCGCCAGCCCTGACATCATAGCCGGTCAGCAACGCCCCCTGCCGCACCCAGCTATGCATGAGCACGAGGCGCGGCTCCCCAGATCCGCCCGAGGGATAGAGAAATTTCACGGCATAGCCGCCGGGCACAGGATCCTTGCCGCGCCTGCGGGGCGCGAACCGGCTCCCGTCCGGATTTTCCTGCCGGGCAATCCGCTTCTGCTGCCCTGTCCGCAACGTGCGCGCGACCTTGCGAAACAGGCTGCGGCGCTCGGCCGGCTGCATGGACGCCAATATGCCGCCGGCGAAGCGCTCCAGCTCTCCCAGATCGTCAGCGCCAATATCCACCATCAGGGCGCCGGATCGTCGAGCGGATAACCAACCAGCAGCTCGCCCTCATGAAAGATGCGCCGGAGCAGCGCGGGCGGGTCGATCAGCGGTTCCTCATCGACGATCGCCGGCTCTTCCCGCAACTTCATGACATAGCTGCCGTCCGACTGCGGCAGCACGTCCACGGCCTCGCTCATGGGGAGACCGATGGTGATGTCCACCGCGCCATTGTCGACCATGTCGATCTCGAATCGCAGGCGCTGTTCGGCCGTGTCGTGATTGAGCAGCGCGGCCGGCTCATATCTCCGCAGCCAGAGAATGAGGGGCAGGAAGAAGGCGGCGGGCTGTCCGCTGAAGCCGATCACGTCGATCTGCAGCGTGGCGTCATACTGAAACCCCAGATTGGGGCCATAGCGCGCGATGAGCCGGCCGCCGGTCATGTAGATGCTGAGCTTGTCCGGATTGCGGGCCAGTTCCGGCAGGGCATCCACGAGGCAGGCGCGGAGATGTTCGTGCTTCGGCGTGGTCATGATCAGTCCCAGAGCTTGATTATTTGGGTTTCCCCGGCCGCCTGCGGCTCGACCACCGGCAGCAGGACGCTCTTCCCCTCCGGCAGCACCGCGCCGATCTCCGCCAGATCCCGGTTCAGCTCATAAGCCTGCTCGACCACGCCAGCGCCGGCCCCCAGGACGCGCCAGGCCAGCAGGTCGAGCGTCTCGCCCTGCTGCGCCGTCGCGGTCATGGTGGCCATCAGATCAGCTCCACCGCCGTGCGCGGCCGGCCAAGGATGGCGCGGATGGCATGGATGGCGTTGCGACGATGATCGTCGGGCGTGAGCGCCTGGCGCCAGGCCTGCGCTTCGCCCACCGGGGACGCCGTGATGTCCCGGTGCGTCTCGATGAGATCGGCCGCCGCGAAGGCGTAAACCGCCCGGCGAAACAGAATGACGAGCCGGCTTTCCGTCACCGTGCCGTTGCCGGTGCCGTGGGCGAAGGTCTGCGCCGGCACGGCTGCAAGGCTCGCATGCCCCGCCGCCTCCTGCTCTGCGCGCCATTCCGCCAGATTGTCTGCCGCCACGACGATTCCGCCGATCAGAGCCTCGCTCACGCGCGCATGCGGAATGGCCTGGTTGCCGATCCGCATCGCGTCGCGGAACAGGTTGACGTCGATCTCCGGCCAGAAATCGCCCGCTGCAACTGTCGATCCGGGCGGGCTCGCCGGCGCCGGGGGCGATGCAATGAAGCCGCTCAATCGATCCTCCATTGTTCGAGCTGGGGGTGGGGATCGGGGCCGGAGGAACGCTACGCGCGCATCCTGCCCTTCACCGCCCCCAGGCGCCGGGGGCGCAAGCTCAGTCGCCGGTCTCGCCGGCCGGAGCGTCTGCCGGCACCCTGGCCGCGAGACGCTCGATGTCCTTCTTGACGCCGGCATTCCGGTCCAGCGCGAGGGCGCGACGGAAAGCCGCCAGCGCTTCGCTCAGCGCCGCCACCGGCCCGCCGGCGGGCGAGGTCTCGGGATGCGCGGTCAACCGCGCATGAACGTGCAGCAGGGACCGGCCCCGCGCCTTGAACAGCTTCGCGCGGACCTGATCCGGCATGTCGAAACCTTCCACCAGCTGCGCCGCGCGATCGATGAGGGCGAGCGGAAATTCCTTCCCGTCCCGATCGGCTGCCAGCGCCGCCTCCGCGATCTCTTCAGCCACCACGGTCGGCGCGGTGCGCTGGATGTTCTGCGGCATGGCGAGCGCAAAACGCAGCACATGCTCGGCCAGATCGAGGCCACGCTCGAAATCGCCGATGTCGAACCGCCACAGCATCATGGTCGAGACGATCTCGTCCTGCACCGCCTTGCCGGTCTGCACGCCGGCAGCGAGGGTGGCGTCCACATGCGCGTCATAAGCGTCGATCAGCACCGTTTTGCGTGCGATCTTGCCCTCGACAGACTGGATATCCTTGAGCTGCGCGAGATGACTGCCGAGCTGCGCCAGCAGCAGCTCATAGGCGCTCGCCTCCGGGCCCGCCTTGGGCCGGGCGGCGGCCATGCCCCCGGCAGGCGCCTTTTCGGCGGCTAGCCGGGCGAGGACTCTCTGCTTGTGGCGGGCGGCGGGGCTCAACATGCGGATGTTCCTTTCAGTGGCGGGGAGAACGACGCCGCCGCCCTCCCCTCTCGCGGTTCACTGCGCGCGGTTATCAGGCGGCCTTCAGCTCGATATTCTCGATCAGGCAGGCATAATCGTGATCCTCGATCACATAGCTGTCGTTGGACGACTGGTAGTCCTCGACCCGGTCGGCTTCCGGCGTGTCCTTGATATGACGGCGCCGCTTGCCCTCCTGCTCGTAGATCGAGAGATTGTCGTAGCGCGTGATGAAGATCGTGCCCGCCGGGAAGAACGGCACGGTCGCCGCCGGCAGGCCGCCCAGGCGCTTGGTCGACATGATGATGTCCCGCGCGATCTGCTCGGTCGGGTCGATCGCCTCGTTGACCATCGGGAAATATTTGTCGTGCAGCAGGTCCCGGCTGACGATCGCCACCAGCTCGGTATCCTCGGCCGCCCAGCTGGGCAGCAGCTGGCGAACGGCATCGTAAACCAGCGCGTCGAGCGTGGCATAATCGGCATCCGCATGGGACCCGTAAGTGACCTCGCCGGGTTCAGCGCCGGCATCCATGACATGGGCGGGCTTCTGCACCCGCAGCTTCTCGAGCCACCCGATGTTGACGTCTTCGAGGTTGGGGTTGGCTTCCAGATCCGTCGTGGCCGCCGCGCTCGTGCCATTGAAGCCGATGCGGATGTTGTCGAGCGCCTGACCCTTGACGATCTGGTTCTGGATGCGGACCTCGAAGTCCGCGAACTTCGCCCACATGTCCAGCGTCGCATAGCGCAGATGCGTGTCATAGTTGGTCTGGAAGCACTCGTAACCGAAATCGTCCAGGCCGGTGAGCTGGCGGGTCTGGCGCCGGCCGGTGCCGCTGGTGTTCGTGCGCGAGCTGTTCGGCCCCGGGGCGCCCAGGCCGAGAATATCGCCCTTCAATTCCAGCACGGGGACGATGTTGATGCGGGACAGGAAGGCGCTCGATTCCTGCTTCTTGTCGACCAGCTTTTGCTGGATCGAGGGATCGACGGAAAATTTCGTGCCGGCGTCGGCGACGCCGTTCAGGGCTGCGATATTCTCGCAGAAGGCGTTGAAGCGCTCGCGGGTTTCGTTACGCATGGGGGGCTCCGGTGAAAGTGTGGCGCTTGCGGATGGGTGAGGGTCGGCGGATCAGCACTCGGCCCGGACTGCGCCGGTTCCGCCGGATGCCGGCGGACGCGAGGTGTAGGTGCGGGAGGGCGTGGTCTCGACCGACTTGCGCAACGCCTCATGATCCTCGGCCATCTTCGCCATGCGGGTCTCGATCGCGGTGAAGGACTTGGTGAGGCCAGCGTTCAGCGTCTCCATCTGCGCGCCGAACTGGCCGGCGAACTGCGCGAAGGCGGCAACGGGATCGGCAGGCTCCTTGCCGGCCGGCGATGCGGCGGGCTGAGCCGGCTCGGGCTGCTTGCCGAAACTGTCGAAAAAGCGCTTCATGCTCGCGAAAGCGCCGGTGGCGGCCTCGGCCGCGCCGGCATCTTCCGCCTCATAGGCCAGCTCGATCTCGCCGAGCTGGACGAGATTGTCCTTCCGCTTGTCGTCACGGCTGAATTTCAGCACTTCGGTGCCCAGCGATGCCGGGGAATCGGTGAAGGCGAGACCCATCAGGTAAGCCTTGCCGGTCTTTACGAAGTCGGGATGGACCTCGATGCTGCTGAACAGCTTCTGGCCGGCCTGATTGTAGCGGCGCGCATCGTCCGTGACGTCGAACTGCGCGAAGAGCGCCAGGCGCTTTTCGGTCTTGCCGCCGATCGAGAGATCTATCTGCTCGGCCTTGACCGCCGTCACCGAACCCCACGAGTTGAAAGGCCCCTCCGGCGAATATCCGCGCAGATGCTCGCAGTTGATCCGGGCCGTGTAAGTCGCCGGATCGTAACTGTCCGCCATCTGCTGGATCATGGCACGCGTGATTTCGCGGCCATCGACCGTCGTGCCTTCGACAGCGACGCGGAAAAACGGGGTCTTGGCCATGCCGGGGCTCCTTGATGATCGGCTGAATTTGCCCGCTATTCGCGCTTCCCACCCGCGCTAAAACAACCGCGCGCGCTTGTGAGAGCGCACTCCACAAATGCGCAGGGCACCCGCGCGCCGGTCACTGGCGCATCGTCACGCGGCCATGGCCGAGCCGGAAGAACCGCCTGTCCCTCATCCGGCCGCCGTCATCCCCTATGACGCGCGGCGGATCGCGCGCGCCTATTACTGGCGGGGCTGGGGCGTCCGGCAGATCGCCCAGGAGCTGGGGCTCAAGCGCACCACCGTGCAGAGCTGGAAGGACCGGGACGGGTGGGATGACGATCCGGTCATCCGCCGGGTCGAGGACAGCCTCGAAATCCGCCTCAACCAGCTCATCTTCAAGGAAGAGAAGACCGGGCGGGACTTCAAGGAAATCGACCTGCTCAGCCGGCAGATCGAGCGCATGGCGCGGGTGCGGCGCTATGGCGAGCCGGGCGGCCACGAGGGCGACCTCAACCCCAAGGTGGCGAACCGAAACGCGGGGCCGAAGAAACAGCGGGATCCGCAGAACCTGCTCACCCGCGAGGATTATGAAAAGCTCAAGAGCGCCTTCCTGGGCGGCCTGTTCGCGCATCAGGAGACGTGGTGGGCGAATATCAGCCGGCGCACCCGCTTCCTGCTCAAGAGCCGCCAGATCGGCGCGACCTTCTACTTCGCGCGCGAGGCCCTCATCCGGGCGCTGGAGACCGGCAACAACCAGATCTTCATTTCCGCGAGCCGCGCGCAGGCCAACATCTTCCGGCAGTATATCGTCGAGTTCGTCTTCGAGCAGACGGGCAAGATGCTCAAGGGCGATCCGCTCGTGCTGCATCGGGGCTGGGAAGATGAGGACGCCACACAGGCACAGCCGGTAACCCTCTATTTTCTCGGCACGAACTATCGCACCGCCCAAGGCTATCATGGCGACGTCTACATAGACGAGTGCTTCTGGATCTACGGCTTCGAAGCGATCAACAAGGTCGCCTCGGCGATCGCCACGCACAAGCGCTATCACAAGACCTATTTCTCGACGCCATCGACGATCGCGCACGAGGCCTATCCCATGTGGACAGGCGAGCGCTTCAACCGCAAGCGCGACCGGGCGAGCCAGATCAAGATCGACGTGAGCCACAGCGCGCTGGCGACCGGCGGCACCGGCCCCGACCAGATCTGGCGCCACATCGTCACGCTGGACGATGCCATCGCCGGCGGGTTCGACCTGATCGACCGGGACGAGCTGGAGCTGGAATATTCGGTCGACGAATTCAACAACCTGTTCGGCTGCGAGTTCGTCGACGACAGCCAGTCCAGTTTCCCCCTCTCGCTGCTGCGCCCCTGCATGATCGACAGCTGGGATGTCTGGAAAGACTTCCATCCCTATGATCTCATGCCCTTCGGCCAGGGCGAGGTCTGGATCGGCTATGATCCGGCCGAGAGCGAGGATGGCGACAATGCGAGCTGCGTGGTGGTCGCGCCGCCGGCAGGCGCCAGGGGCAAATTCCGCGTGCTGGAGAAATTCCAGTGGAAGGGCATGGACTTCGAGGCACAGGCCGAACAGATCCGGCGCCTGACCAAGCGCTATCGCGTCACGGAAATCGCGATCGACAGCACGGGCATGGGCACCGCGGTGCATCAGCTCGTGGTCAAGTTCTTCCCCATGGCGAGGCGGATCGATTATTCCCCGCTGGTCAAGACGCAGATGGTGCTGAAGGCCAAGAACGTCTTCGCCAAGCGCCGCATCGAGTTCGATGCCGGTTGGACTGACCTGGCGGCGGCGCTGATGTCCATCCATCCCCAGCTCACCAAGGGCCAGAAACAGCTCACTTATGTGGCGCGGCGCAGCGAGGCGACCGGGCACGGCGATCTCGCCTGGGCGCTGCTCCACGCACTTTATTGCGAGCCGATGGACGGCTCGGCCCCTCGCGGACAAGGCAGAATGGAGATCCTATGAACGACCTGATCGAGACGGCGGGCGGCGCGAAGCTCTTCACCTTCGGCGACGCGGAGAGCGTCCTGGACCGGCGGGAACTGCTGGACCATGTCGAGAGCCTCTGGAACGGCAAATGGTTCGAACCGCCGGTGCCGCTGCGGGCGCTGGCGCGCTGCTACCGGGTGAGCCCGCACCATTCGAGCGCCATCATCGTCAAGCGCAACCTGCTGTTACGCCATTTCCGCCCGCACAGGCTGCTGGGGCGCGGCGATTTCGGAAAGTGGGCGCTGGACTTCCTCGTTATGGGCAACGCCTATCTCGAGCGCGTCGATAACCTCGCGGGCCGCCCCATGGCGCTCAAGCATAGCCTGTCCCTCTACACGCGGCGCGGGCGCGATGATGGGCAATTCTACTTCCTCCCCAAAGGCAATTGGGGGCGCTTGGGGCAGGTCCATGAGTTCGCCCGGGGCAGCATGTTCCAGCTCTCCGAACCGGACGTCGCGCAGGAGATCTATGGTCTGCCCGAATATCTCTCTGCCATGCAGAGCGCCTTTCTGAACGAAGGCGCGACGCTGTTCCGCCGGCGCTATTATCTCAACGGAAGCCACGCTGGCTTCGTATTTTACCTTTCCGAGGCCACCATCGACAATCAGGACGTGGACGACATCCGCGAGGCGCTGCGCAAATCGAAGGGGCCGGGCAACTTCCGCAATCTCTTCATCAATGCCCCGAACGGCAAGAAGGACGGCGTCCAGATCATCCCGATCAGCGAGGTCGCTGCGAAGGACGAGTTCCTCGGCATCAAGGGCACTACGCGCGATGACATCCTCGCCGCCCATCGCGTGCCGCCCCAGCTGCTCGGCGTGATCCCCCAGAACAACGGCGGCTTTGGCGACGTGCGCACCGCGACGGACGTCTTTTTCGACAACGAGATCGTGCCGCTGCAGACCCGCACGCTGGAGCTGAACGACTGGGCGGGCGAGGAAATCATCGCCTATGACGACTATCAGCCGGCCGCGCCGGCGCAGCCCTCTCCCGCTTCCTGAGAACGGGAGGAGCAGTCCCTGGATCGCCAGGATTCTCTAACTGATTGGCTGATCGAGGAAGCTGATGAAACGCCTGGCAACATGGCACTTACAAGAATCGCCCTCGTCTGATAAGAATCCTCCGAAAGAGGAGCCATTGATGCTTGAATATCTCCAAGAATGGCTTCGAAAGCGTATCAATGCTGCCCCGGTCTGGGTAACCCTTCACCATGAGGAACAACGCACACTATACATTATGCGGGCTGTCGACGAAGTCGGCGTTGTCCTTGCTCCTCCATCGCAGCCAGAAAACGGAACGGCGGTTCCTTGGTCTTCGATTTCAAGTGTCACACCGGACACCGCCGCTCGATAAATGCAATATTAAGTTGATCCATCCACCCTCATCTGACTGGAGAGACTGAGAAATAAATTCCCATCGTATTTGGGAGCAATGAAAGAGCTTGGCAGTATGGCGAGAACCAAGGGTAATACGCAGCACCGAAAATTGTGCAGCTTTTGCGGAAATGGAACCGCGACCAAAGAACATATTTGGCCAAGGTGGGCTGCTCAACTCTTACCGGATGATGCGAGCCATTACAGGACTGCCTTTGCGGGCAAAGCGCTCTCGCCGACTGAGCTCCTATCTCACAAGGAAGCTCAAGGTGGTGTCAAGACTATAACCATCCGCACAGTCTGCCAGAAGTGCAATGGTGGATGGATGAGCCAACTTGAAGAGGCGGTTAGACCTTGGCTCGAGCCAATGCTAAAGCATGAGGATGTCACGATCACCGATATCGGAAAGCGGCTGTTGGCACAGTACTTCACGATGAAGGCTATGACTGCAGACCAAAATATGGCGCCTCATGCCTTTCTTCAGAAGGAACGACGCGAATTTTACGAAACTCGCAAGGTACCAGATGAAATTGAGGTAGCCCTCCTGCACTATCCCGGCCCCGCTAATCCGATGGTCGGAATGTTCAACAAAGAGAGGCAGGGTTACATTTTAGATGCCGCCGGGAAACCTGTGCTCAGTGAGAACGGGGAGAAGCACTATAATATGAATGTAACTTTCCGCTATGGCTCCGCTTTCATCCAAATTTTGATACTGCGTTCAGCGACATCTACCAGTTTGGCAACGGATCTGCCTTTTCGACGGATCCTTCATCCACCTCTCGACGGCAATATTAATTGGCCCCCCCCCCCGCTCGACACGCGCAATGCGTACGGCATTCAGCACTTTCTAGAACGGCTGCCCCACCGCGGTTAGGTCTCTAGTCCCGAGGAGTGGCGGTACGGATCGATTCTGAATCGGCCCAGATCTTCTGTCCAGATGCGTGCGACATATCCGTAGGGTGTGAGCCCTCGGAGCGCCCTCCCCCCGCTGATAGCCCCACCGTTAAGAATCAGCACTTAAACTATCATCGCGCCATCGCCGCCCCTCAACAACGGGGCGTCATGACCTCAGCGTCGGTTGCCCTGGGGACTGGAGCCCCGCGCGCCGCGCTTGGCTCCCCCCCTCGCCTGCTCGCTTTTCCTACCGGAATAGACGCAACTGCCGATGCCCGACGCACCTGAGAAATGCGGTAAGCGGAGCACCAAAGTTGACCGCCACGACAGACGCAGAAGGCGGCGCGGTCGATGCGATCGTGCTCCGCTCCGCTTCGAAATGATCGGATCAGAGCGACGGGGACGGCGCGGGAAAAATCTTACCTGCCTTACGCATCGGCCAAAGGTAAACTAACATCATGAACTATATGGATAAAAATGTAAGATCGGGCTCCTTACCTCATCTTACATTTCCGATGGGATTTCCTTACTTCTTTGTTTTTGAACGATAATTTTTCATTGGAAAGTAAGACTAGATGGACCTTACCATGTGAGATTTTGGTAAGAAAAATGTAAGGCAAAATTTGGCTGTTTTCTGCCGTTGTAAGGCAGGTAAGATTTTTCCCGCGCCCTCCCCACAACTCAGAGACGGGGAAGCGCATTTTCCGAATAAGGCCTGTTCATCGTCCAACCTGCGCGCAGCCGAGCCATCCCCGCGCGCACCATAAGGCGGGCAGCGCGGTTTACAGCGGCGGCATAAGCTATTGATATAAATGGGGTGATTTCCTCGCCAGTTTACAGCGAAAAGCGCGGAAAACTGCGAAACTCAGCAGGTTGGAAGGCTAGTGCTCTACCATTGAGCTATACCCGCGCCGAGAGCGGCCGCTTGCCACAGCGCGGCGCTTCGGGTCAATGCCCTTCGCATCATGGCCATGCACACCGCACGCTCGAGGAGCGGACACATAGCTAAGGCCAACCGACAATTTGATACAAAGTCGCGCGATTGCGACAAAATCTCCTGACATCCTCCACCTACAAGGCAGGGGAAGGCGCTCGCTCCCACGGCGCCACCAAGTCAGGAAACAGCCATGTCTCTTCGTCCCACTCTTCTTCTCATCGGCGCCGGCCTGCTCTCCCTCGGCGCGGCCGCCAATGCCCAGCCACCCGGCGATCGTGCCGGCGCCCGCCACGCGCCCATGGATCGCAGCCAAGTTCAGGCCCGGCTCGAAAAGCATTTCGACGCGCTCGACCTCAACAAGGACGGCACCGTGACGCCGGAGGAACGCAAGGCCGGCCGCACCCAGATGCGCGAGACGATGCGCGCCCACATGTTCGCTCGCCTCGATGCGGACAAGAATGGCAGCATCAGCAAGGACGAGTTCGCTGCTGCCAAGGGCCAGCACCGCAAGGACCCCGGCGAGGCCGGGAAGATGCGCCGCCATCCGGGCGCGATGTCCGGCATGCCCATGCACCACCAACTGGCCGCCTATAAAGACAAGTCGCTCACCCGGAGCCAGTTCGTGGAACTGGGGCTCGGCATGTTCGACCGCGTCGACACGGATCGCGACGGCAAGATTTCTCCTGCCGAGCACAAAGCCGCCCGCGAGGCAATGCGCGACCGCCCCACGGCGGCCCGGAAGCCCATGTCCCCGCCCCCGGGACAATGAGGCGCGCGACCGGCCCGGCGAAGTCCCACTTTTTCACCGAGCCGGCCGCACTCACGGCGGGGAAGCCCTCGGCTTCCCCGCCGTCCTCCGTTGTTCCCGCCGCGCGTTGCGGGATGGACGCCGCTCCGCAATCGCGGCACAAGCCGATCGATCCATTGCGCAGGACCGTCCGTCATGTCTCCCCGCCCCCATCTCCTTCTCGTCGATGACGAAGCCGCCATTCGCGAACCGCTGGGCGCCTATCTCCAGCGCGCGGGCTTTCGGGTTTCGGAAGCACCGAACGCCGCCGAGGCGCGCCGGATCCTCGCGAGCAGCGCCATCGAGCTTGTCGTGCTGGACATCATGATGCCGGGCGAGGATGGCCTCAGCCTGTGCCGGTCCATCCGCGAGCAGGGCGAATTGCCGGTCATCCTGCTAACCGCGCGAACCGAGGAGACGGATCGCATCGTCGGGCTGGAAATGGGCGCGGACGACTATGTGCTCAAGCCCTTCTCGCCTCGCGAGCTGGTGGCCCGCATCAAGACGATCCTGCGCCGGGCCGCCGGCGCCGGCGCCAGCGCGCGGGAGAGCCAGAACAGCGCCGCGCTCTATCGCTTCGAGGGCTGGACCCTGCGAGCGGACGACTGGACGCTGACCGGACCGGACGAGGTCGTCATTCCGCTCAGCACCGCCGATTTCCGGTTGCTGCACGCCTTCGTCACGCATCCCCGGCAAGTGCTGAGCCGCGACCAGCTCCTCGATCTCACGCAGGGCCGCGAAGCCCATGCCTTCGATCGCTCGATCGACAACCAGATCAGCCGCCTGCGCCGGAAACTGGAGGATGACGCCCGCTCTCCCGTGCTCATCAAGACGGTGTGGGGCGGCGGATATATGTTCAGCGCGGACGTGATCCGCGAATGAGCTGGAGACAGCGCCTTTCCCTGGGCTGGTTTCGACCACGCACGCTCGCGGGCCAGACGATCCTGGTGGTCGCCGCGTCGCTGTTCATGGTGCAGCTCATCGGCTTCCTCATTTATTACGCGACCCAGCGCAATCAGTGGATCACGGTTGCTGCGGCCCCCGGGGTCATCCGCATTCTGGAAGCACTGGATTCGAGCGAGCGGACCGAGCCCTGGCAGCGCATTCGCGCCGCGCGCGGCCTGCTGCTCAGCGCCCAGCCGCCGCCGCGCCGGGGGGAGGATGCCCCCGAAGTCGCGCAGCGCGCCTCCGAGCTGTTCCGCTCCGCCGGCCTCGCGCCGCTGGAAGTGCGCGCCGCCATTGATGAACCGCGGCGGCGCAATCGCCTCGCCGAGATCCTGCCGGGAGACCGGCGCGGCGGCCGTGCCCGGCTGCAGGTGCAGCTCAGCGTCCAGCTCCAGCCCAATCGCTGGGTCACCGTCTTCACGCGCGCGGCGCCCATCGATCAGCCGATCCTTCAGCGGATCGTCGTGCAGACGCTCTTCGTCTACGGCATCGTCCTCATTCCGCTGGTGTGGTTCACGCGCAGGCTGGCCGCGCCGCTGCGGGCGCTCACCTCGGCGACGGCGCGGGTGGGCACGCCGGAAGGAGCGCCGCCGGTCCCGGAAATCGGTCCGGACGATGTCCGTGGCCTCGCGGCCTCCTTCAACGCGATGCAGGATCGCATCCGCTCCATGCTGGAGGAGAAGGATCACATGCTGGGCGCGATCGGCCATGATCTGCGCACGCCGCTCACAGCCCTGCGCGTGCGGGTGGAGACGGCGGCCGAGGGGCCGGACCGCGACCGCATGGTCGCGACCATCGAGGAAATGCAGAAGATGCTGGATGACATCCTGTCGCTGGCACGGGTCGGCCGGGATCGGGAGCCGCCTCAGCGCGTCGATCTGGCCGCACTGGCGGATGCCGCGCTTGATGATTTCGAGGATACCGGCGCGCCTGTCACGCGTGGGGAGATGTTGCGCGCCGTCGCCACGGTCCATCCGCGCGCGATCCGCCGCGCCCTGACCAACCTCATCGAGAATGCCGTCAAATATGGCGGGCGCGCCCATGTCTCCGTGCATGTCGAGCGCGGCCGGGCCGTGCTCGCCGTCACGGACGAAGGACCGGGCATCCCCGAGGAGCGGATCCAGGAAATGCTGCAGCCCTTCACGCGCATGGAGGAGTCGCGCAGCCGGGACACCGGAGGCACCGGTCTTGGCCTCGCGATCGTCCGCGCGGTCGCGTCCGCCGAAGGAGGTCGCCTGAACCTGACGAACCGTCCGGAAGGCGGGCTGCGCGCGGAACTGATCCTGCCGCTGACCCGCTGAGCATTTCCCGCCTCGCCGCGATGAAGCGCGGCGTTTCAGGCGCCGGCGATCATTCCGCCGAACCTCCCGAGGCCGCCTTCTGTCGGGCGGTCACGTCACTCATGCCGGGCGGGGTCGTGGCGCTGCGCTTGGGCAGGGCCTCCTCGTTCATGACCAGCGCGCCCTTCGGCAGGGCCGTGCCACCCAGGTCCATCCCGCGCACTTCCGCCTCGGCGCGCGCCACCCGGTCGTCCCGCAACAGGCCCCGACGCTGCGCCTGCACCGGGTCCACGGGATAGTCGCCCTGCGCAGCCGCCGCCGCTTTCCTGCCGGAATCGCTCTGGCTCCATGCCAGGACCACCGACATCCGCCGGTTGCGCGGATCATAGCGGTCGTCGGACACGAAGGGCTCCCGGTCGGCGACGCCCTCGATGCGCTGGAAGCGATCGTTGTCGATGCCGTTCTGCGCCAGCACGGCTCTGGTCGCCTCGGCCCGCGAGGATGAGAGCAGCCAGTTGTTCATGTTCCGGCCCGATGCATAAGGCAGGCTGTCGGTATGGCCGCGCACGATGACGCCGTTAGGCACGCCCGCCACGACACGGGCCACCTGCGCGAGCAGCTCGCGCGCCTGAGGGACCAGCTTGTCGGTACCCATGGCGAACATCGCGAAATCGGCCTCGTCGATTAGGTCGATCCGCAGCCCTTCCCGGGTCTCGGTGAACTTGACGTGCCGCTTGAGGTGCTGGAGCGCTTTTGCTTCCGCGATCTTCTTCTCGATCACCCGCTTGAGCTGCTCGAACTTCTGCCGGTCGCGGTCCTTGAGGTCGTCGCCGCCCACGTCGCGCACGCCGGTCGCGTCGCGCGGGATGGTGATCGCCAGATTGCCCTGCCCGCCCGTGGTGGGATGGTTCTCCTTGGCCACGAGGCTGTCGCCCCCGAACAGGCCGTTGGAGCCGGTGCTGTCCATCTTCATCTGGACGAGCGTGGGCGTGAAATAATCGGCCAGCCCCTTGCGCTGCTTCTCGGTGGTCGCGCCGAGCAGCCACATCAGCAGGAAGAAGGCCATCATCGCCGTCACGAAGTCGGCATAGGCGACTTTCCACGCGCCGCCATGATGCCCGCCATGGCCATCGGCGATGATCTTCTTGACGATGATGGGCCTGGGTTCAGGCTCGTTCGCGGGCTTCTTGGCGGGCTGGGCCATGTCTGTCCTCTCCGGCGCTTAGCGGCCGCGCATGCCGTCGAACACTTCGGCGAAGGCCGGCTGGTTCGCATGGCTGAGGTTCGAGCGCGCAGCCTCGATGACGAGCGGCTGCGGGTGGCCGTGGAGCGAGGCGATGATGATCTGCTTGACCACCTGGTAGATCGACGCGTCGGCCTCGATCACCTGGCGGCAACGGCTCGCGAAGGGGCCGACCATGCCATAGGCGAGCAGCACGCCCAGGAAGGTACCGACGAGCGCCGAGCCGATCATCGCGCCCAGGATTTCCGGCGGCTTGTCGATCGAGCCCATCGTCTTGACCACGCCGAGCACGGCCGCGACGATGCCCAGCGCCGGCAGCGCGTCGGCAAGGCCCTGCAGATTGTCGGCGGGCCGGATCGCTTCGTGATGGTGGGTCTTGAGCGCATTGTCCATCACGTCCTCGACCGCATGGGGATCGAGCGTGCCTGAGGACACCACGACCAGACGCAGCGTGTCGCAGATCAGGTGGATCAGCGCGGAATCCGTCAGCAGGCGGGGATATTCGGCGAAAATGGCGGAGTTCTTGGGGTCCTCGATGTGCGGCTCGAGCGCCACCGGCCCCTCCACCCGCAGGGTCTTCATCAGCTTGCTGACGAGGAAGATGCAGTCGAGATAGTCCTGCTTCTTGTATTTCGGGCCCTTGAAGACCTTCATCAGCCCGCCGAGCAGCGCTTTGAGGTCCGCGCCGGAGTTGCCGATGATAAGCGCGCCGACCGCGGCGCCGCCGATGATGAGCATTTCATGCGGGAGTGCATGCAGCACCGGTCCGATATTGCCGCCGGTGAGCATGAAGCCACCGAACACCATGACCAGGAGAACAACGAGACCGACACCTGCGAACATTCTGATCCCCGCGCGCTTTGTGATTGGCGAGCGGCGGATGGCTGCCGCTCACATATTCACTGCTTAGAACGGCTCCACTGAAACAGGGTTTAGCCTCAGAGTTAGCGCCGGCTTAAGTCCGTGAAAGAAGTGCCCGGGCAGCGACCGCCGCGCGCGCCGGGCCGGCTCGTCAGGAGATAAGGTCGAACAGCGACTGGCGGTTGATCCGCGCGAACGCCGCCTGCGCCGCCTCAAGCGTGATGAGCTTGTTCTGAAGCGTCGTGATCGTCTCGGTCAGGTCGGTGTCGGCCAGGCCCGAGCGCCGCTCGGTGAGCGCGAGCGACTGGCTCGAAAGGCGATCGCCGATATTCTCGAGGCGCTGCGAACGGACGCCCTGCAGGGACTGGGCGACGATGACATGGTCGAGCGCGGTGCGCGCATCGTTCAGCGCCGCGGACCGGTCGTCCGCCGTGCCCGTCTTCACGGCGGCAATGGCATCGGCGAGCACATCCTCGAGGGATTTGGTGCCCACCGCGTTCTCCGCGATGCTCTGGCGCGTCGGGACCGATTCCACCGAGATTCCCATGCCGACGGGGACGTTCACCGTCGTCGTCTCGTCGAACACCGGCTGCCCCTGATAATCCTTCTGGTTGAGCAGTTCGTTGATCGTGGCCCGGATCCCCTCCAGCTCCTGCGCAACGGCCTCTCGCCCGGGCGAACCATCCCCGGTCGAGGTAGAGGTCACCAGCAGGTCGGTCACGCGGGTCATCAGGTTGTTGATGTCGTTCAGATTGGTGCTGGCCTTGGTCGCGCGGGATTCCGCGAAGGTCAGGTTGCTCTGCCATGCCTGATTGATGGACTGCTGGCGGCCCACCAGCGAGATCTGCACCCAGTCCTGCGGATTGTCGGAAGGCTGGTTGATCTTCTGGCCGCTCGAAACCTTGGCCTGCTCGTTGGCGATTTCCTTGGCCATCCTCTGCTGACGCAGGATCTCGGCATTGATGGACTGTGTCGTGATGAAGACCATGGGGGCACGCCTTTTTCGACGGGGGATCAGAAGATTGCGAAGAGGGAGTCAGTGATCTCCCGCGCCACCTGAATGACGCGGGCGCAGGCCTGATAGGCCTGTTGCAGCCGGAGGAGATCGGCCGCTTCCCGATCGAGATTGACCCCGCTCACGTCGGCGCGCGCGGCCTGCGCCATCTGGTCGCGATTGGATGCCGCCGTCTGCTCGGCGAAGGTGGCGCTGACCAGATTGCCATGTGTCGAGATGAGCGAAAGCCACTTGTCCTCGACCGAGCCCGAGCCCCGGATGGCCGTGATCGCGAGCAGATTGCCGTTGATCGCGCCCGGTGCGGAAGCGCCGGCGACTCCGGCCGGATCGGTGATCAGGACCTGGAGCGAGGCCGCATCGGCACCGATCGAGAGCATCGCGGCACCGGGCGTTCCGTCAGCGGTCTGGCCCTGCATGTGCCAGTCGTTGATGACCTCGACATATTCGGCGGCGAGATCGTTGACCGCCTCAATCCGCTCCTTGGTGATCTTCGCGCTGCTGGTGAGCCCGCCCAGCGAGCCGCCGGCCGGGTCTGCGATCGGGGTGCCGGTCGGACCGGCATCCCCGGCCTGGAAATGCAGCAGCCCGTCCGCATCCTGGGTAACGAAGATCTGCGTGGCGCTGACATTCTCGACGAGCGTCTCCGAGCCATATTTGACGTTGGCGACGTCATTGGCGCCGAATTCGATCGTCACGTTCAGCCGCTTCGTGATCTCGAAGAGCGCCTGATCGCGCGAATCGAGCAGGCTCACATGCGCGGATGTCCCTTCCTGCGATCGCCGCAGGCCTTCATTGGCCGTGGCGAGCTGCTGGAGCGCATCGTTGAGCGCGGCGACGTCGCTCGTCGCGGCTTGTCCGATCGAATCGCGGATCGCGACCAGATCGCCATGGCTCTGCTTGAAGGCCGTGTTGATCTGCTCGAAGGAGAAGAGCACGTCGGCGCGCAGCGTCGTGTCGGTGGGGTTCGACGCCAGCCGCTCGACGGCCGAGAACATCGCCGTCATGCGCTGGCCCACGCCGAGCGTTCCGTCGTTGAGCGCGGTCTGGATGTCGTTCATCCAGCGCGCGCGCTGGTCCACGCTGCCCAGCGCGTTGCCGGTGTGGCGTGCGGCGGAATCCAGATAGGGATCGCTGGCCCGCAGCACCTGTCCGATCATGGCGCCGCCATAAGCGATGCCGGACCGATACCAGATGGTCGTCCCCGCGCCGGATGGCGATTCCTTGACCTCGATCGTGCGGCGGCTGTAGCCGGGCGTGTCGGTATTGGCGATGTTGTTGGACACCGCGCCCATCGCCGCCTGATAGGAGCGCGCGCCGGACACGCCGATCTGGAAAAGATCGCTGACCGTCATGGCTTCCTGTCCAGTTGCTGGAGGATGAGCTCGGCAATGCCGAGATTACCCTGCTGGGACATGCTGTCGGACAGTCTGGCGTCGGCAAGCTCCCGGAACTGGTCGACCGCCGCGCTCCCGGCGACGTCCTCGCCCAGGCTGGCGGAGCGCATGGTCCCCAGAAGCTGCCGCATGAAGACCGCCTCGAACGCGCGGGCGGCCTGTGCGAGTTGCTCGCGTTCACTGCTCGCCGGCGCGGCGGCGGTCGGCCGGCTGGCGGCGGAAAGGGCGGCAATCTGCGTCATATCACTTCCAGCTCCGCCTTCATTGCCCCGGCCTGTTTGAGGGCACCGAGAATTTCCACCAGGTCCGAAGGTGAAGCGCCGACTGCGTTCACCGCCTTCACAATATCGGCCAGAGAGGCGCCACCTTTAAAAAGGAACATGGGATTGCGCTCTTCCGCCGCGCTGATCGCGCTGGATTGCTCGACCGCGGTCTCCCCTCGCGAGAAGGGTGCCGGCTGCACGACGCGCGGCGCTTCGTTGACCGAAACGGTGAGCTTGCCGTGGCTGACGGCGGCGGGGCTGATCCGCACGCTGCCGTTGATCACGACCGTGCCCGAACGGGCATTGACGATCACGCGGGCCGGCGGATCGGCGGGCCGAACCTCGATATTCTCGATGAGGCCCATCATCATGATGCGGCTTTCGGCGCCCTGCGGCGCAGCCACGGCGATCGACACGCCGTCGAGCGCCTTGGCGCGCTGGTCGCCGAAGGCGAGGTTGATCGCGTCTGCCACCCGCAGCGCCGTGGTGAGGTCGGCGTCGGCCAGATTGAAGGTCAGGGCCGGACTGGTATCGAAGCCCGTTTCGACGGCGCGCTCCACCGAGGCCCCGCTCGGAATGCGGCCGGCGGACGGCACGTTGACCGAAAGCTGCGAGCCATCCGCGCCGGAAACGCCGAGGCCGCCAACGGCCAGATTGCCCTGTGCCATGCCATAGATCTCGCCGTCGGCACCGCGCAGCGGGGTCAGCACCAGCGTGCCGCCGCGAAGCGACTTCGCCTTGCCGAGTGCGGAGACGGTGACGTCCAGCCGCTGGCCGGGCTTCGCGAAGGCGGGAAGCTCGGCCGTCACCATCACGGCGGCGGCGTTCTTGAGCGCGGGATTGATCCCCGGCGGCAAGGTGAGACCGAACCGCGAGATCACCCCCTTTATGCCCTGCGTGGCATAATCGAGGCTGTCGTCGCCCGTGCCGGCAAGGCCGACGACGACGCCATAGCCGACGAGCTGGTTGGACCGCAGGCCCTCGAAGGCCCCCAAATCCTTGATGCGCTCGGCATGGGCCTGCGGCGCGACAAGCTGCAGGCCGGCGACGACGGCGATGGCGACGATCCAGCCGGCGAGACGGCCGAGCACAGGCGTAATCCGGGAAATCATGCTGAGGAATGCTCCGTCAGAAAGGGCTGACCATGGAGAAGAAGCGCTGCAGCCAGCCCTGCCGGCTGGCCCGCGCGATCTCGCCCTTGCCGCTGTAAGTGATCCGCGCGTCGGCGACGCGGGTGGAAAGGACGCGGTTGTCGGGGCCCACATCGGCCTGTCGTACGAGGCCGGACACCTGGACATATTCGTCTCCCCGGTTGAGCGTGAGCTGCTTCTGTCCGCGAACCAGCATGGTTCCATTACTGTAGACCTTTGAAACCGTGACGGTGATTTCGCCGGACAGCGCATTGGATTGCGCGGCATCGCCCTTGCCCTTGAAGCCCTGCGTGCCGCTCGCGCCAACGTCGCTCGCGCTGAAGATCTTGCTGAACGGCCCGGTGGTGGGCGGGTTCAGGCCGATGCTGCCCGAGCGGTCGGTATTGGCGCTGTTGCTCTTGCTCGCCTGGGTGCGCTCCACGAGCAGGATGGTGATGATGTCGCCCACATTCGCGGCGCGCGCGCCGTTGACGAGCGGGGAATAGCCTGCGCTGGCCTGGAAGATGGCGCCGTTTGGTCGCTCCGGCGCGGTCATTTCGGCCGGGGCGAGCGTCGCCTGGAAAGCGGGATCGGCCATCGGGTCGGCCTTCTTGCCGAAGAGACCCGCCGATGCCGGCGCAGAGAAGGCGATGGCCGCGATGGCGGAGGCTGCGATGAGATGATGCTTCATGATCAGAGCTGCTGGTTGACGTACTGGAGCATTTCGTCGGTCGCCTTGATCATCTTCGAGGCGATCTCGTAGGCGCGCTGCGTCTCGATCATGTCGACCAGCTCCTCCACTGTGTTGACGTTCGATTGCTCGAGCGCGCCCTGCCGGATGGTGCCGCGTCCCTCGAGGCCGGCCGCGCCCGTCTGCGGCGCGCCGGATGCGGCCGTCTCGATCAGCAGATTGCTGCCCACCGCCTGCAGGCCGGCGGGATTGACGAACCGCGCCGTCTCGATCTGGCCGAGCTGGGTCGGCTCGGTCTGGCCGTCCACTGTCGCGGAGACCGTGCCGTCATTGCCGATGGTGATGGAGGAAACGCCCTCGGGGAGCTGGATCTGCGGAATGAGCGGCAGGCCGCCCGGCGTCACGAGGATGCCTTCCGCATTGGTCTTGAAATTGCCGGCGCGGGTATAGGCGATCGTGCCGTCCGTCCGCTGCACCTGGAAGAAGCCATTGCCCTCGATCGCGAGGTCGAGCGAGTTGTCCGTGGTGTTCAGCGTACCCTGCGTGTCAATCCGCTCGGTGCCGGTGAGCTGGACGCCGGTGCCGAGATTGAGGCCGATGGCGAGCTTGTTCTGGCTGTCGGCCTGGCTGCCCGCCGCGATGACCTGCTGATAGGCCAGCGCTTCGAAATTCGCGCGGTCGCGCTTGAAGCCCACGGTGTTCACATTCGCCAGATTGTTGGCGATGACCCGCATCTTGACGTCCTGGGCATCAAGCCCGGTCCGGGCCACATGAAGGGCGCTGGTGGTCATGAGTCTGGTCCTCTTCCGTTGATTACGCGTCGAGCCGCATCAGGCTGGAGCCGCCATTGTCGATGTCCTTGGCGGTATCGATCATCTTGATCTGGGTTTCCCAGGCGCGGCTGGCCTCGATCATCTGCACGAGCGCCAGTGTCGCATCGACATTGGAGCCCTCGAGCGCCCCGGAGGTGACGGAGGCCGCCGGATCTTCCGGCAGCGCGCCACCATTCACTTCGCGGAACAGATTGTCCGTGCCCTTGGCGATGACGGAGCCATTGGCGTTGGCGATCTTGATCGTGTCGACGAGTTGCGGCTGGTCGATCTGCCCGCCCTGGGGCACGATCCATATGCCGCCGTCCTGAGCGATCTTGATGCTGTCGGCCGGCGGCAGGGTGATCGGCCCCGCGCCACCGATGACGGGATGGCCGTCCCCGGTGGTGAGAAGGCCACTCTCGTTGAGCTTGAGGTCGCCCCGCCGCGTATAGCCTTCCGAACCGTCGCTCGCCTGGACCGCGATGAGGCCCTCGCCATCGACCGCGATGTCCAGCGGATTGCCGGTCTGGACGACGGTTCCCGGCTTCAGGTCCGCAGCGATGACCTGCCCCACCTGCTCGGCGCGGCTCTGGAAGGTGCCGCCGCCGATCCAGCGCGTGGAGGCATTGGCGATCTCGGCGCGAAAGCCCGTGGTGTTGGCGTTTGCGAGATTGTTGGCAATCGCCGTCTGCCGGGCCATCGAGCCGCGCATCGCCGTGCGGGCCACATTGATGAGACGATCCATGGACTAGAGCTCCGATCGGCCTTCGGCGTCAGGCGCGCAGGGCGATGATTGTCTGCGTCATGTTGTTCGCAGTCTCGATCGCCTTCGAGTTCGCCTGGAAATTGCGCTGGGCGGAAATGAGCGCGACCAGCTCTTCGGTGATGTCGACGTTGGAGCGCTCCAGCGTGCCGGACCGCACGGCTCCGAAAAGACCGTTGTTGCCCGCGCCATAGACCGCTTCGCCGCTCGCGCCGGTCGCGGACCAGTGGGCATCGCCTTCCTGACGCAGCGCATCCTGGCTCGGGAAGCTCGCCATCGCCACCACGCCGAGATTGCGGACCGATCCATCCGCGAACGTTGCCGAGACCAGCCCGGTCTCGTCGATGGAAATGCTCGAAAGCTGGATGGTCGCATCGTCGGGATGGACGGTCGGGATGACGAGGTCGATGAGCCCCGCGGGATCCGTGCTCGTCGGCGTGCCGTCGCCCGTCGGATCGGTCGGCAGCACCTGCAGGCGCGAGCCGGTCGTGTCCACCACGTTGCGGTTCTTGTCGACGCTGAAGGAGCCGTTGCGCGTGTAGCTGACGGAGCCGTTGGTGCCGAGGCCCTTCACGGTGAAGAAGCCCTCGCCGGTGATGGCGAGATCGAGCGTCTTGTCGGTCGTTTCGAGCGTGCCCTGCGTGAACTGCTGGTTGACGTCGATGAGGCGCACGCCGTTGCCGCCGAGCGGCCCGCCGCTGGAAGCGAAGATGTCGCCGAATGCGGCCTTGCTCTTCTTGAACGCGATCGACGAGACGTTCGCCACATTGTTGGCGACCACCGACAGGTCGGTCTGGGCGCCCTTGAGACCGGTGAGGGAAATGTAGAAGGACATGGTTGCAGACTCCTCTGATGGTTCCTGATGTCAGCCGAGACGGATTGCGTCGGTCGGCGAGAAATTGCCGAGCGGGGTGATGAGCTGGGAGCCCGTGCCGCTCGCGGGGGACTGGACGGCCGCGATGCTGGCCCAGGTGGCGACCTGCGTCGGGTTCGCGCCGCGCACCTTCACCTGAAGCGCCTCGCCGCCGATGAAATTGCCGGCCTCATCCATGCCGTCCCAGAAGAAGGAGCTTGCGCCGGCCCCCAGGGCGCCGAATTCCAGCGTCTTCACGACCTGGCCATTGGCATTCACGAGATCGATGGCCACGCCGTCCGCGGCCGCGCCGAGCGTGATCTCGCCGGCATAGGCGCCGGTGCGGTCGGGCGTTGCGATGTTGCTCTTCACCAGCATCGATTTGCCGATCCAGCTCGCCGCATCGGAAAGCCGCGCGCCGGAGACGGAGTCCGCGATGTTCCCGAGCAGGCTGTTGGATTCCGCCTGCGCCGAAAGCGAGGAGAACTGGGCCATCTGGGCGACCATCTGGCTGTTGTCCGTCGGCTCGAACGGGTCCTGGAACTGCATCTGCGCCGTCAGCAGCGTCAGGAAGCCGCTCATGTCGATCGTTTGGTTCGACGCCTTCTTCGTCTCCGCCAGGTTCTGGTTGGTGAAGGACGTCGTCGGATCGACCGTCCAGGGGCTGGACGTCTGGGAAGCGCTGGTTGTCGTCATTTGCCGAGCCTGATCGTTTCGAGGAGGAGGGACTTGGCGGTCTGGATG
This sequence comes from Sphingobium lignivorans, assembly GCF_014203955.1. NCBI lineage: Bacteria > Pseudomonadati > Pseudomonadota > Alphaproteobacteria > Sphingomonadales > Sphingobiaceae > Sphingobium > Sphingobium lignivorans. The sequence continues at coordinate 1,337,506 of NZ_JACHKA010000001.1, read as the reverse complement.
ACCTGCACATTATTCTGGTACATGCGCGCGCTCTCGACCATTTCGACAAGCTCCGCGCTGCTGTCGACGCCGGCTTCCCAGACATCGCCATTGGCGTCCGCGAGCGGATGGCCGGGGTCGTGGCGCCGCGTGGCGGGCGTGTCAGAGGTCACCACCTTGTCGACCTTCACCGTCGCGACGCCGGGCTTCTCCACGATGGTCGAGAAGACGGGCCGGATCGCGCGATAGGCCTGGTTCTCGTTGCCCGAGACCGATCCCGCGTTGGCGAGGTTGGATGCGGTGGCATTCAGCCGGACGAGCTGGGCCGACATGGCGCGACCGGCGATGTCGAAGATGTTCATGGGCTTGTCCATGCTCATTCTCCCCGCAGCGCGCGCGTGATGGTGTTGAGGCGCCCTTCGAGGAAGGAGAGCGTCGTGCGGTACTTGACCGCATTCTCGGCAAACAGGGTCTGCTCGGTCGACATCTCGACGGTGTTGCCGTCGCTGCTCGGCTGGAGCGGGGTGCGATAGCCCATCGCGGTTTCGAGCGCTCCGGCGACACTGCCCTGCTGGCTGGTCGCGGCGGCGAGCGCCTTGTCGAAATCGATGTCCCGCGCCTTGTAGCCGGGCGTCGATGCATTGGCGATATTCGAGGCAATGAGCTCCAGCCGCTGCGATCGCAGCGCGAGGGCCTTGCCATGGACGCCGAACAAACTGTCTTCCAGCGACATTTTTTCGTGCCTTCCCTAAATAACGCTTCGTGGGGGTCGTTCTCACCGCAAGAGCCGGTCCGGTTGCGAGACATCACCCCTGTCCACAGGGAATATCTGCAAAGGCCGTGCCAACAGGCGCGCTGCCGGTCCGGCAGGGACGTGAGAGCAAGGAATTCCGCGCCTTTCCGGCGCAGGGACGGCGTGGCCGGCAAGTTTTTGCCGGTCGGCGGCATTTCTTTGCCGCCCGTCTCCGGTCAAACATTCGGGGTCGGCGCGGCGATGTGGGATATTCTGGGTCAGCTCTTCGCCCCGCTCCCCATCCTGCTGGTATCGCTCGGCACTGCCCTCATCGCGCTTGGCCAGTTCGGCCCTGTCACGGCGGCGCGATCCCTTCGCGCGCTCGGGCCGCTGCTCATGGCGCGCCCGGATGACGAGCGGGATGTCGCGCGGGCGCTGCTGTTCAAGGTGGAAGCCGTCGCCGAGCTCAGGGGGCTGATGCGCACGGATCGCATCCGGGCGGGCCATCCCTTCATCGCCGGCGCGCTCAACAGTCTCGCGAACGCCCCCGATGTCGAGCATTTTTCGTTGCGGATCGATCAGGTCCTCGAGGACCGGCGCGATCGCCATGCGAGCGTGATCGGCTTCTGGAACGCGATTGCCGATGCTGCGCCCGCCATGGGCATGGTGGGCACGATCATCGGTCTGGTCGGCATGTTCGCGAGCATGCGCGACCCTTCGACGATCGGGCCGGCCATGGCGCTGGCCCTCATGACGACGCTGCACGGCATGATCCTCGCCAATGCCGTGGCGGGCCCCATCGCGAACCGCCTCGCCGATCTTTCCGCGCGGGAGTTGGCCTGGCAAGGCGCCTTCGCCCGGCGGCTGGAAGCGATTGCGAGCCGCGAGCCCGGCATGCTGCGCAAGACCGCGCGCGAGGCGGCCTGATGCGCGCCAGTGCCGGCATGCGGCGCGGCCGGTGGGCGGTCAGCTTCGCGGATCTCTGCCTCCTGCTGCTCGGTTTCTTCGTGCTGCTGCAGGCCAATCAGTCGGCGCGCGATCAGGCGCTGGCCGGCATCGGCAGCTATTTCGGCGCGCTCGAAGCACCCAGGAAGATCGATCTCCCCGCGGCCGCCCTCTTCCAGCCGGGCGAAGCGCTGCTCAGCGAAGCCGGGCACGCCGCACTTGCCCGCGCCGCTGCCCCCTTGCGCGCCTCAGGAAATATCGTTCGTATTCAGTCGATTGGCCTTGAACGCGGCGAACATCGTTTCGACGAATGGGATCTCGCCGCCGCGCGGCTTGGCGCGGTCGCGCGCGCGCTGGTTGCGGCAGGCATTCCGCCGGAGCGGCTGCGCGTCGCGGGGCTGGCGGAGGAAGCGGATGCCGCCGCTTCGGGGCGGCAGGTCATCCGCCTCGTCGAGAAGCCGCCAGCCGAGTGAGCGCCTCTGGCACGGTCCTTGCTCCGATCCGGCAGAACATCTTCGGAGCCGATTGCCATGACTGACCGCATTGTGCTGCCCATCCGTGCCGTTTCCGCCGTGATGACGACCCTGATCGGCCTGCTGCTCATCGGCCTTGTCTCGCCTGCAAGAGCCGCCACTTTCGAGAATCTGGACCGGCTCGACACGCTGGTTGCGATGAGCGTCGGGGCCGCGCTGGGCGAGCCCGGCGGACCGATCGCGCCCATCGATCGCCGCTTGCGCCTTGCGCCCTGCCCGCAGACGCCTCTTGTCGAGGAAACGCGCATGAGTGCCGCCATCGTCTCCTGCCCCAGTGCCGGATGGCGCCTTCGCGTGCCGCTCGCGGCAGTGAGCAACACCGTGGCGGCTCCCGTCGCTCCGGTCGCCGCTCACAGCAGCCCGGCGATCGTCGTCAAGAAGGGCGATCCGGTGCAACTGGTTGCCGGCAATGACTTTTTCTCGGTTTCGCGGCTGGTGATCGCCGATGAGGATGGCGCGGTCGGCGCGCTCATCCGCGTGCGGCAGGACCCCAAGGCCATGCCGGTGATGGCGCGCGTGGAAGCGCTCGGCATCGTTCGCATTCCGGGGATTTAAACTTTCGTGAACCGATCCGTATATAGAAGGGTCGGACAGAAAGGATGAAACGATGATCAAGCCTGTTGGCCAGTTCATGAACGCCGCAGTTGAGGCAGCCCGGCTGCGCGAGACCGCGTCGTCGCGGTCAGCATCAAGGGTCGTCGCCGAGAACGATGCCGAGAGCCCTGCCCCGGCATCCACGCCAGCCTCGCGCATGGCCGGGCAAGGCGCCCCCATCGACAGCGCGCGCATCGCCAGCATCAAGCAGGCCATCGCATCCGGCAATTATCCGGTCGATCCTGGCAAGATCGCCGAGAAGATGCTGGATCTGGACCTTCCCCTTCGCCAGCACTGAAAGACCTACTTCGATGTCGCTTGCCCTGATCGATGATCTGTCCGTCGCAGCGTCGCAATTGCGCGATGCCATGCAGCGTGCCGACCTCGCCGACATCGAGAAGGGGCTGGACGGCTTCCGCTCCTCCATCGAGGCGGTCCAGGCCAATGGCGCCTGGCGCAGCGAACCGCAGATCAAGGCGAAAATCGCCGAACTGATGAGCGAGCTCGACGCTTCGCGCGGCCTTGCCCTCCTGCTGGGCGACATGGCCGGCCAGGCGCATGCCGCCGCTGCCGCCCGCACGCCGGATGCGCCGCAGCCTCTCTATCGGCGCTAATTTTCTTCCCCTCCCCATTTTTGACGCCCGCTCCGCGCGGTCCTGAGCGGCGGCTCTCCGCGCGCCATCTCCCGACACGCGCCTTATCTGGCCCAGTCCAAATCACTGAAACTGGCATGGTTTTTGCTTTTTGATACCCGTATCAACGCGGGATCGAACGCACGCCATGTCCTTGTTCAACGGACTGAACATCAAGGAAACGTCGGGCCAGCCGGGCCGGGTGACGCAGGCCATCGCCTCGGCGAGCCGGCGGACCGGGGTCGATTTCAATTATCTTCTGGGCCAGGCACAGGTCGAGAGCAGCCTCGATCCCTCGGCCCGGGCGCGCACGTCGAGCGCTACCGGCCTATACCAGTTCATCGATCAGAGCTGGCTCGCCATCGTCAACGATCATGGCGCCAAGCATGGCATGGGCTGGGCATCCGAGGCCATCCAGCGCACCGGAAACGGTCGCTATTTCGTTGCCGATCCGGCCCTGCGCCAGCAAATTCTCGATCTGCGCAATCATCCCGAAACGGCGTCGGTCATGGCGGCGGAGCTCGCGTCCGACAATCGTGATTTCCTGGAAGCGCGCATCGGTCGCCCGGCGGACTCGGTGGATCTCTATCTCGCGCATTTCCTGGGTGCCGGAGGCGCCGCGAAATTCCTGACGACCATGGCCCAGTCGCCCAATGCGAGCGGTGCCAGCCTGTTTCCCGCCGCTGCGCGCGCCAACAGCGCCATCTTCTACGACCGGCAGGGCAATGCGCGCAGCCTTGCCGACATCCGCGACAATTTCGCCCGCAAGCTCCAGGCCGGCGCGCAGATGAACGGCATGCAGAACGCCGGCGCGGTCGACGGCGGCCTTCCCGCCAATGCGCGGACCGTCCAGCCGTCCGACTATGTCCGCATCGCGCGCGAAAATCTTTCCGGGCAGGATCAGCTCGCGAGCCAGCAGAAGCTCGCCGAAGCCCAGCCCTATCCCGCTTCCGCCCCGCGCGCCGAAACCGCGCGGCTCGCCTATCTCATGCTCGCCACCTTCGGAAGGTAATCCCGCACCATGACACGCAGCGACGTCAATGGCCGCATCTGGAGCAATGCCGCGAAAGGCGCGGTCCTGCCCTTCGCCATCCTGCTCCTCGTCATGTTCATGGTCGTGCCGGTGCCGGCGATCATGCTGGACATGGGCTTCATCGCGAACATCATGATCAGCCTCGTCGTGCTGATGATCGCGCTCAACGCAGCCAAGCCGCTCGATTTCTCCAGCTTCCCGACCGTGCTGCTGTTCGCGACCCTGCTGCGGCTCGCGCTCAACGTCGCGTCCACCCGCGTCGTGCTGGTGAACGGCCACACCGGATCGGACGCGGCCCGGTCATGTGATCGAGGCGTTCGGCAATTTCCTCATCGGCGGCGATTATGTCGTCGGCATCTTCGTCTTCGCCATCCTCATGATCATCAACCTGGTGGTCATCACCAAGGGCGCCGGCCGCGTCTCGGAAGTCTCGGCCCGCTTCACGCTGGACGCCCTGCCCGGCAAGCAGATGGCCATCGATGCCGATCTCAATGCCGGCCTGCTCACGCCCGAGGAAGCCAAGCGGCGCCGTCAGGAGGTTGCGACGGAAGCGGACTTCTACGGTTCCATGGACGGTGCCTCCAAGTTCGTGAAGGGCGATGCAGTCGCCGGCATCCTCATTCTCGTCATCAACATCGTGGGCGGCATCATTCTCGGCGTGGTGAGCCATGATCTGGGCTTTGGCGAAGCGGCGCAGACCTATGTCCTGCTCGCCATCGGCGATGCGCTGGTCGCGCAGGTGCCTGCCCTGCTCCTGTCCATCGCGGCCGCGGCGATCGTCACGCGCGTCACCTCCGATCATGATCTTTCCGGCCAGATCTCGGCTCAGTTCGGCGTCGGCAAGGCCTGGCTCCCGGTCGCCGCGATCCTCACCTTCCTCGGCGTGCTGCCGGGCATGCCGCATTTCATCATCCTGCCCGCGGCCGCCCTTGCATGGTTCGTCACATGGCGCCTGCGCAAGGCCGCCAGCGCCGCGCCCGAGGCGCCGGCGGAAGAGCCCATTCCGGAGAACCCGGCGCATATCGAGTGGACCGACGTGTCCGACGGCGCGGTCCTCGGCCTGGAGATCGGCTATGGCCTCATTTCCCTTGTCGACGAGCGCAAGGAAGCGCCCCTCATGGGCCGGATCACCGGCATACGCCGCCAGCTCTCGCGGGAACTCGGCTTCGTCATCCCCATGATCCGGGTGAAGGACAATCTCGCGCTCGGCCCCAACCAGTATCGCATCACGGTGGCCGGCGTGGTGGTCGGCGAGGACGAGATCTGGCCCGACGACCTGCTCGCGCTGGACAGCGGCGACCTGACGCAGACCGTTGACGGACGCGCCGCCCGGGATCCGACCTTCGGCCTGGATGCGGTATGGATCACGCCCGATCGCCGCAGCGAGGCCGTGATCGCCGGCTATACGGTGGTCGATCCCTCCACGGTCGTCGCCACGCATCTCAATCACCTCGTCGCGCACAATGCCGCCGAGCTGTTCGGAATGGACGAAGCGCGCAAGCTGCTCGACACGCTCAAGGAGGTCGCCCCGCAACTCGCCGATGGCCTGTCTCCCAATCCGCTGAGCCTCGCCCAGATCACCGCGCTTTGCCGCGCTTTGTTGTCCGAGGGCGTGCCGCTCAAGGATTTCCGCCGCATCGCCGAAGCCATGATCGTGGTCGCGCGGCCGGACATTGGCACCGAGGCGCTGGCCGAGGCCGTGCGCCAGAAGATCGGTTCGCTCATCATCCAGACCATCGTGCCCGTGAAGATGCCGCTGCCGGTCGTCACGCTCGATGGCGAGCTGGAAGGGCTGCTCGCGCAGGCCATGCGAGTCGCCGGCGATGCCCAACACCCGATCGAGCCCGCGCTGGCCCAGCGCCTCATCGAGCAGGTCGGCGAGGCCGCGCAACCGCTGCTCGCGCAGGCACGCAATTTCGCCATCGTGACATCACCCGTGGCGCGGCGCGCGCTCGCCCGGCTGTTCAAGCCGCATTTGCCCGAGACGCCGGTGCTGTCCTTCCTCGAAATCCCGGACGGCAAGCCGGTGGAGGTCGTCGCCGTGGTCGGCAGCGAGAGCCGCATCAACCGTGTGGAAAGGCTGCAGGCGGCATGAGGACAGGGCTGAAGACGGCGGCCCCGGCTGCAGCGCCCCGCGCCCGCGGCCAGGTCACCACGAACGATACTGCACCGCCATGCTGCGCACAAAAATGACGTTTAACGCGCAGCAAACGCGTCGGAAAATCTAAGTTAAGCCTTTTGGACTAAGCCACTCTTATGCAAAGCGCAAAGCTCGAGGTCGCCGGCTACACATATGGGCGCAGGACCAGTTCCACGCCCGACCAGCTCGCCCGGCAATATATGCCGCTGGTGCGCAAGATCGCCTGGCATGTCCATGGCCGGGTCTCCTCGGCGATCGATATCGAGGATCTCCTGCAGATCGGCATGGTCGCGCTGGTGGAAGCGGCGAACAGCTTCGAGGATCGCGGCCACGGCTTCGCGACCTATGCCCAGATGCGCGTGCGCGGCGCGATGATCGATCATCTGCGCCGGCATGCGACGCTGTGCCGCTCCGCCATGGCGCGCCGGAAGACCTTGCAGGAAGCGCGCCGCAGCATCGAGCACCGGACCGGCCGCGCGGCAAGCGACGCCGAGATCGCCGCGCATCTCGGCCTTGATCCGGCCGCCTGGCGCGAATTCGCGGACGGCACCGACATGGCGCAGCATCAGAGCATGGACGAGGTCTATTCGGACCAGTCGATGTGGTTCGCGGATGTCGCCGAGCGGGCCGACGAGATGCTGGAGCGCGAATCGCTGAAGAAAGCGATTGCCGCGTGCATCGCGGATCTGCCGCAACGGGAAGCCATGGTCCTGCAGCTCTATTTCGTCGAGGAAATGAACCTCGAGGAAATCGGCCTGACACTGGACATCGGCGCGGCGCGCGTATGCCAGATCAAGAAGGCCGCGCTGGACAAGCTGCGCACCCGGCTCGCGGAGTGGGCCTGAGGAGAAGTTCGGTCGCCGGACCGGGCATGTTCGTCCCTTCCCGGCAGGGGCTGTTCCGCGCGGGACGCATGAGCTAAAGCGCGCGCATGTCCACGACCTTCACGCTCGACACATCGACGAGCCGGGCCAACCCGACGCCCGCCCCGATGAAGCGGCTCACCATTCCCGCGCTGCGGGCCCGCAAGGCGGACGGCGAGACGGCCGAGCCGCTCGTCGTGCTCACCGCCTACACCGCGCGGCAGGCGCAGCTGCTCGATCCGCATTGCGACATGCTGCTGGTCGGGGATTCGCTTGGCCAGGTCATTTATGGCCTGCCTTCCAGCGTGCCCGTGACGCTGGACCTGATGGCCGCTCATGGCGCGGCCGTGGTGCGCGGCAGCTATCACAGCGTCGTCATCATCGACATGCCGTTCGGCAGCTATGAGGCATCGCCCGCGCAAGCCTTCGAAAGCGCCGCGCGCCTGCTCAAGGAGACCGGTGCGGCGGGCGTGAAGCTTGAAGGCGGCGCGGCCATGGCCGGGACGATCGCCTTTCTCGTCGCGCGCGGCATCCCGGTCTGCGCGCATGTCGGCCTCACCCCGCAGGCGGTCAATGTGCTGGGCGGCTATGGCCCGCGCGGGCGCGACGCGACCGAAGCGGACAAGATCATGGCGGACGCGAAGGCCGTCGCGCAGGCCGGCTGTTTCGCCATGGTGATCGAGGGCGTGGTCGAGCCGCTCGCCGCCGCCATCACCGCTGCCGTGCCCTGCCCCACCATCGGCATCGGCGCCTCGCCCCTGTGCGATGGGCAAGTGCTGGTCACCGAGGATCTGCTGGGCCTGTTCGAGCGCACGCCGCGCTTCGTGAAACGCTATGCGGACATAGCCGCCACGATCGGCGAAGCCGCCGCGACTTACGCCGCGGAGGTCCGCGCGCGGACCTTCCCGGGCGAGGACCAGCTCTACCGCGCCAAAAAGTGATTTGCTTGAGGTTCAGCCACGGCTAAGGTCCGCCGCCGCAAACGCCCCCAACCTGTTCAATCCACCGGAGACCAGATTTGGCCCTGACGCCATATCAGACAGATGCCCTGCTTCGCGAAGTGGACGATGCCGTCCGCAAGGATGATCTCGAGTCGTTCTGGGAACGTTATGGCATCGCCATTGCGGTCGCGGTGGTGATTGGCCTCTCGGCATTCGGTGGCTGGCTCTACTGGCAGCACCACAAGACCCAGGTGGCCGAGGCGAACAGCGTCGCGTTCGGCAATCTCCTCAAGTCCGCGCAGGGCGGCTCGCTCGACCAGAAGATCTACGACACGCTCGTGACCGAAGGCGGCGCGATCTACAAGACGGAAGCGCAGCTCGTGAAGGCAGCCCTCGCCGCCGGACGCGAGGATGATGCCGCCGCCATCGCCACTTATGACGAGGTCCTCAAGGATCCCGAGGCACTGCAGCCGCTCAAGGATGCCGCGCTGCTGCGCAAGACGGCCCTGCAGTTCGACAAGGCAAAGCCCGATGACGTGGTCGCCGCGCTCAGCAGACTGAGCACGCCCGACAGCGCCTTTTTCGGCAGCGCGGGCGAACTGACCGCGATCGCGCATCTCAAGGCCGGCCGCCGCGAACAGGCCGGCGCTCTCTTTGCAAGCCTCGCCGGCGACCAGAGCGTTCCGGAGTCGATCAGGCTCCGGGCAGGACAGATGGCAAGCATGCTCGGCTCGGCGCTCCCGTCCGCCGCCGCGCAACCCGGCACCCCGGCCCGCTGAAAGACAAGAATATGATGATGAATCGTCGCATGAGCTTTCGTGCCGCCCTGATGGTCCTGCCTGTCGCATTGGTGCTGACCGGCTGCGGGGGACGCAAGAGCGGCCCCAAGACGCCCGTCCATGGCGAGCGCACCTCCATCCTGAGCGGCACCGAGGTGGTGAATCCGGATGAAAGCGTGGCCGCGCTGGAGGTTACCCTGCCGCCCCCGGCCTCCAACGCGGATTGGCCGCAGTCCGGCGGCCGGGCGTCCAAGGCCATCGGCCATGTGGCGCTTGGCGAGGGCACGCAGCAGGTCTGGACGGCCTCGATCACCGGCGGCAGCAATCGCGCCCGCCTCGCCTCCCCGCCCGTGATCGCGCTGGGCAAGCTCTACGTGATCGACACCGAGGCCGTGGTCTACGCTTTCGATGCCCAAACCGGCGCCCGCCTGTGGACATCCAGCGTCCGCGCCAAGGATGATCGCGGCAGCGTCCAGTTCGGCGGCGGCGTGAGCGTCGATGGCGAGCGTGTGTACGCGACGACCGGCATCGGCGACGTGGCCGCCCTCAATGCCGCCGACGGCACCATCATCTGGAAGGTCCGGCCCGGCGGCCCGTTGCGCGGATCACCGACGCTTTCCAACGGCAATGTCTATGTGATGAGCCAGGACAACCAGCTCTTCGCGCTCAACGAGACGGATGGCGCTGTCATCTGGTCCGATTCCGGCACGCTCGAATCGACGGGCGTGTTCGGCGTGGCGGCCCCTTCCGCCGCCCAGGGTTCGGTGATCGCGGGCTACAGCTCGGGCGAGCTGACCGCATATCGCTACGAGAACGGCCGGGCGCTCTGGGGCGATGCGCTGAGCAAGACCAGCATCTCGACCTCCGTCTCCACTCTCACGGACATCGATGCCGACCCGGTGATCGATCGGGGCCGCGTCTTCGCCATCGGCGAGGGCGGGCGCATGGCATCCTATGAGCTGGTCAGCGGCCAGCGCCTGTGGGAACTCAATATCGGCGGCGTGTCGACGCCGCTGGTGGTGGGCGACTGGGTGTTCGTGGTCACCGACAAGGCCAAGCTCTTCTGCATCACCCGCTCGACCGGCAAGGTGCGCTGGATCAGCGACCTTCCCGCCTGGCGCAAACCGAAGAAGAAGGAAGGTCCGATCCGCTGGCGCGGTCCGGTCGTGGCCGGCAACAAGCTGATCCTGGTGTCGACGGAAGGCGCGCTCGTCTTTGCCAATCCGACGACCGGCGCCATCCTGTCCGAGCAGGATCTCAATCGGGGCGTTTCGCTTTCGCCGGTCGTGGCGGGCAACATGCTCTATCTGCTCGCCGACGACGGCCGCATCCTCGCCTATCGCTGATCGCCCGGGCCGCGCCTTCTGGAAGACCGCTAAGGCACGCGGCTCCGGCAGGTGCAGGGCGGCCGGCACTTGAGGTCGGCGGCGACGCCATGTAACCAGCAATCGTTCCTGCAGGCGCGGGAACCCGGGATGACTGCGGCGATCTTCGCCGGCCCGGGCTCCTGCCGATGCAGGCGCAATCGATGAACCCTCTGTCAGGACACTGCCCCATGCTCCCCGTCGTCGCCATTGTCGGCCGGCCGAATGTCGGCAAGTCGACCCTGTTCAACCGCCTCGTGGGCAAGAGGATCGCGCTTGTCGACGATCAGCCGGGCGTGACGCGTGACCGGCGGGAAGGCGATGCCGAGCTGCTGGGCCTCAAGTTCCGCATCGTCGACACGGCCGGTTTCGAGGAAGACGATCCGCAGACCTTGCCGGGCCGCATGCGGGCACAGACGGAAATGGCGGTGCGTGGGGCCTCCGTCGCCCTGCTGATGATCGACGCGCGCGCGGGCGTCACGCCGCTCGACGAGCATATCGCCCGCTGGCTGCGCGCCGGTGACACGCCCGTCGTCCTGATGGCCAATAAGGCGGAAGGCTCCGCTGCCGACGCCGGGCTGATGGAAGCCTATGCGCTTGGCTTCGGAGAACCGATCGCATTCTCCGCCGAGCATGGGCTTGGCCTCGCGGACCTGTTCGAGGCCATTCGCCCCCATGTCGAGCGGGACGAGGACGAGGAGGAAGAAGCGGGCGACGATGAGGAAGCGGACGATAATGCGCCGCTCCAGCTCGCCATCGTCGGCCGTCCCAATGCGGGCAAGTCCACGCTCATCAATCGCATCCTGGGCGAGGACCGACTGATCACCGGCCCGGAGGCGGGCATCACGCGGGACAGCATTGCCGTCGACTGGACTTGGCATGCGCCTGACGGGCGCGTGCGGCCGGTGCGGCTGATCGACACCGCCGGCATGCGCAAGCGCGCCAAGGTGCAGGACAAGCTGGAGAAACTTTCCGTCTCCGATGCCCTGCGCGCCGTCGACTTCGCCGAGGTGGTCGTGCTGCTGCTCGACGCCACCAAAGGGCTGGAAGCGCAGGATCTCAGGATCGCCGACAAGGTGCTGAGCGAGGGCCGCGCGCTCGTCATCGCGCTCAACAAATGGGACGTCGCCGAGAACGGCTCCTCGCTTTACCAGGGCGTGCGCAAGGCGCTGGATGAAGGACTGGCGCAGGTACGCGGCGTGCCCCTGCTCACCGTGTCCGGCGCGACCGGAAAGGGTCTCGATGACTTGCTCGGCGCGGCGTTCGACACGCGCAGCCGCTGGTCGCAGCGCGTGCCGACCAGCCTGCTCAACCGCTGGTTCGACTCCGCGCTGGAAGCCAATCCGCCGCCGGCGCCGGGCGGCCGGCGCATCAAGCTGCGCTACATCACGCAGGCCCGCATCCGCCCGCCCACGTTCGTGCTGTTCGGCACCCGGCTCGATGAGCTGCCGGAAAGCTACCGGCGCTATCTCGTCAATGGCATCCGGCGGGAACTGGACTTCTCGGGCGTGCCCATCCGCCTCAACCTGCGCAGCGCGCGCAATCCCTTTGACAACAAGAAGAACTGAGCCGGAGACCGACGAGGTCGCCGGCCCGGCCCGGATCGACACGCGCGGCCTGAAATGCCCCTGGCCAGTGCTGCGCGCCGCGCGTGAGATGCGCCAGCACGAAGCGATCCTGCTGCTCGCCGACGATCCGGTGGCCCTGATAGACGTGCCCGCCCTGGCGCAGGCCCATGGCTGGAGCCTCGACGTCCGCGAGCTGCCCGGCCATGCCGAGTTCCGGATCGGCCGTCCGCGCACCTGACCCGCAGCGTTAAGCCGCCCTTTACTCCGCCCTGGCCATAATGAAGCCCCCTCCGGGATGCCTTGGGATAGGATGCAGGCCATGTCCTTTCATTATGAGACACCACTGGTAGACCAGTCCGAGCTGGCGCAGGCGCGTGCCGTCATGGGTGCGGGCATGGCGCGCATCCTGGGCTATTTCCGCGAGGATGGCGCGCGGTCCATCCGCGCCATCGAGGAGGCCTTCACGCAGGGCAATGCTGCCGCGATGGTGATTCCGGCGCACACGCTGAAGGGCGAATCGCTCCAGTTCGGCGCGCGACGCCTGGGCGGCATTGCCGAATCGATCGAGCAGACGGCCCGTCGCTGCGTCGAGCAGCGGCTCGCGCCGAGCGAAGTGGGCGGCGAAGTCGCCATGCTGCGCGGCTGCTTCAACGAGACGCTGGCGCTTCTCGAGTCCGCAGCCCCGCCCTCGGGCACCCCGCGCCCCCCGATGCCCGGCTTGGCCGGAACGCGGCCCGTAACCTTCGGCACCGCCCCGCGCACCTTCGGCCGCCGCACCGGCTGAGCACGCCTTCCGTCGCCCCGATTCCGCAGCGTTTCGCGCAGCAACATCCCGGCGCAATGCTGCGCTTTGCCCTTGCCAGCGGCGCAAAAAATAGGCAGTAAGACAAACGAATTTTACGAGAGAAAGTCTGGGAGATGCGCGCGTGAATGACGGCAAGGCCGACCGGCTGGACGAGATCATCGCGAGCCATAGCCGCCGCGAAGGCCCTCTCCTTCCCATCCTGCACGACATCCAGGCCGAGTTCGGCCATGTCAGCGAGGAAGCCAAGCGGCGGATCGCCGGCGCGCTGAATCTCAGCCGCGCCGAAGTGCATGGCGTGGTGAGCTTCTATCATGATTTCCGCAGCGAGCCGGCAGGCAAGCCGGTGCTCAAGCTCTGCCGGGCGGAAGCCTGCAAGTCGCGCGGCGTCGAGGCGCTCGTGGGCGCGGCGGAAGCTGTAGCGGGCGATCGCGTGGCGGTGGAAACCGTTTATTGCCTCGGCCTGTGCACTGTGGGGCCCAATGCGATGGTCGGCAAGACCGTCCATGCCCGGCTGGACAGCGCGAAGCTGACGGCGCTGATCGGGGAGATGGCGTGATGATGACCGTGCGCATTTCCGATGACGCGCTGGCGCTTGCCTGCGGCGCGGACGACGTCGCCGCTGCATTCGAGAAAGCCGGCGCCGCCGTGGAGCGCGTGTCGAGCTGGGGCATGCACTGGCTGGAACCGCTGGTGGAAGTGAACGGCGTCGGCTTCGGCCCCGTGACGCCGGCCGACGTGCAGGCCATCCTTGATGGCGGCGCGGACGCGCTCTGCATCGGGCCGGTCGCGGCGCATCCCTTCATTGTCGCGCAGCAGCGCCTGACCTTCGCGCGCGCCGGCAAGACGCGCCCGCTCAGCCTCGATGACTATGAAGCGACCGACGGCTGGAAAGGCCTGGGCCGCGCACGTGAGCTGGGCCCGGAAGCGACGATCGAGGAAGTGGTGGCGTCCGGCCTGCGCGGTCGCGGCGGCGCCGGCTTCCCCACCGGCATCAAGTGGCGCACCGTCGCCGCTGCCAGGGCGGATCAGAAATATATCGTCTGCAATGCCGACGAAGGCGACAGCGCGACATTCGCCGACCGCATGATCATGGAGGGCGACCCCTATCAGCTCATCGAGGGCATGGCGATCGCCGGCTTCGCGGTGGGTGCGAGCAAGGGCTATATCTACGTCCGTTCCGAATATCCGCACGCCATCGCCAAGCTTGAGCAGGCGATCCACAAGAGCGCCCACATCATCGCCCCGTTCCATCTGGAAGTGCGCGAGGGCGCCGGCGCCTATGTCTGCGGCGAGGAGACCTCGCTGCTCAACAGCCTGGAAGGCAAGCGCGGCGAAGTGCGCGCCAAGCCGCCGCTGCCCGCTCTGGAGGGCCTGTTCGGCAAGCCCACCGTGGTCAACAATCTCCTGTCGCTCTGCGCGGTGACGCACATCCTGGCCGACGGCGCGACATTCTATGCGGATTACGGGCTCGGCCGCTCGCGCGGGACCATGCCGATTCAGCTCGCGGGCAATGTGAAGCATGGCGGCCTGTTCGAGACGGCCTTCGGCATCTCGCTCGGCACGCTCGTCAACGAGATCGGCGGCGGCACGGCCAGCGGACGCCCGGTGAAGGCCGTGCAGGTCGGCGGCCCGCTCGGCGCCTATATCCACCCCGACCAGTTCGACATTCCCTTCGATTATGAAGCTTATGCCGCTGTCGACGCGCTGATCGGCCATGGCGGCATCTGCGTGTTCGACGATACCGCCGATCTGGCTGGAATGGCCCGCTTCGCCATGGAATTCTGCGCAGTGGAAAGCTGCGGCAAGTGCACGCCCTGCCGCATCGGCTCGACGCGCGGCAAGGAGCTGATCGACCGCATCCTCGCCCGTGCGCCGCGCGGACGCGATACCGTCGAGGCTCTTCCCCAGATGCACAATGCGCCGCGCAGCGCCCGCGCGCTGGAAGACGAGATCACGCTGCTCGAGGATCTGTGCGAGACGATGAAGTTCGGCTCGCTCTGCGCGCTGGGCGGCTTCACGCCTTATCCGGTGCTCAGCGCACTGCGGCACTGGCCGGAGGATTTCGGCGTGACCCGCATGGCGGAAGCGGCCGAATGAGCTGCTGCGCCGGCCTGCTCGGTATCGATCGCAGCGCCGTGCTCGGCGCCGTGATCGCTGGCGGCAGGTCGACGCGCTTCGGCAGCGACAAGGCGCTCGCCCGCTTTCATGGCCGCCCGCTCATCGATCATGCCCTGGACAATCTCGCCACTCATTGCGGACAGGTCATCGTCTGCGGCCGCACGCATGACGGAATGTCCACCGTTCCGGACCAGCCCGCCGCCGGCATGGGCCCGCTCGGTGGCCTCGCCGCCGCGCTGCTCGAAGCACAGGCGCGTGGCTTGCCGGCCGTGCTGAGCGTGCCGTGCGATGCCATCGACTTGCCGCAAGACCTCTTGAAGCGCCTGTTCCCTTACCCAGCTTATGTGGAGAGCCTGCCGGTCATCGGCCTCTGGCCCGCCGCGGCGGCCGCCGACGCGCTCGCGATACTGGACGGGAACGGAACCCATTCCATGAAGGCCTTCGCATCCCGCATTGGAGCGCGTGCCGTGCAACTGGCGCGCGAACCTGTTAACATAAACACCGCTGCTGACCTCGAGAGAGTTGAACGCCATGGGCTATGAACCGCAAGCCGACTTCGGAACTCCCGCCTCCACATCGGAAAAGCTGGTCACCCTGACCATTGACGGGCGCTCGGTCACCGTGCCCGAGGGCACGAGCGTGATGCGCGCGGCCGCCGAATGCGGCGGCTCCATCCCCAAGCTGTGCGCCACGGACAATGTGAAGAGCTTCGGCTCCTGCCGCCTGTGCCTGGTGGAAGTGGACGGCATGCGCGGCACCCCGGCAAGCTGCACCACGCCCGCCATGGAAGGGATGAACGTCCACACGCAGACCCCGCGCTTGCAGAAGCTGCGCAAGGGCGTGATGGAACTCTATATTTCCGATCACCCGCTCGATTGCCTCACCTGCTCGGACAATGGCGATTGCGAGCTGCAGGACAATGCCGCCGCCGTGGGCCTGCGCGACGTGCGGTACGGCTATGAGGGCGAGAGCCATCTCGGCCTCGCGACCGACGAGTCCAATCCCTATTTCGATTTCGATCCGTCCAAGTGCATCGTCTGCTCGCGCTGCGTGCGCGCCTGTGACGAAGTGCAGGGCACGTTCGCCCTGACCATCGAGGGCCGGGGCTTCGGCTCCATGGTGTCCGCCGGCGTTGCCAGCGACGATTTCCTCTCCTCCGAGTGCGTCTCCTGCGGCGCCTGCGTGCAGGCTTGCCCCACCGGCACGCTGCAGGAAAAGACGATGCGCGAGATCGGCAAGCCCGAGCGCGCCGTCGTCACCACCTGCGCTTATTGCGGCGTGGGCTGCACGTTCCGCGCGGAAATGCGCGGCGAACAGCTCGTGCGCATGGTTCCCTGGAAGGACGGCAAGGCCAATCGCGGCCACAGCTGCGTCAAGGGCCGCTTCGCCTGGGGCTATGCCAACCATCAGGACCGCATCACCGAGCCGATGATCCGCAAGTCCGTGGACGATCCCTGGCAAGTGGTGAGCTGGGAGGAAGCGATCGGCTATGCCGCCTCCGAACTGAAGCGCATCAAGGCGGAGCATGGCGCCCGCGCGCTGGGTGGCATCACCTCCTCGCGCTGCACCAATGAGGAGACCTTCCTCGTCCAGAAGCTGATCCGTGCCGGCTTCGGCGCGAACAATGTGGATACCTGCGCGCGCGTCTGCCACTCGCCGACCGGTTACGGCCTGAAGACCACCTTCGGCACCTCGGCCGGCACGCAGGATTTCGACAGCGTGATGGACAGCGACGTGATCCTCATCATCGGTGCCAACCCGACGGACGGGCACCCGGTGTTCGCGAGCCGCATGAAGCGCCGCCTGCGCCAGGGCGCCAGGCTGATCGTCATCGATCCGCGCCGCACCGACATGGTCAAGTCGCCGCATATCGAGGCGCAGCATCATCTCGCGCTGCAGCCCGGCACCAACGTCGCCGTGCTCACCGCCATGGCGCATGTCATCGTGACCGAAGGCCTGGCCGACGAAGCGTTCATCCGCGAGCGTTGCGACTGGGACGAGTATCAGGACTGGGCGGCCTTTGTTTCGCAGGAGCGCAACAGCCCCGAGGTTCTGGAGCCGGTCACCCGCGTGCCCGCCGAGGAACTGCGCGGCGCGGCCCGCCTGTTCGCGACCGGCGGCAACGGCGCCATCTATTATGGCCTTGGCGTCACGGAGCACAGCCAGGGCAGCTCGACCGTCATGGCCATTGCCAACCTCGCCATGGTGACCGGCAATATCGGCCGCCGGGGCGTGGGCGTGAACCCGCTGCGCGGCCAGAACAACGTGCAGGGCGCCTGCGACATGGGCAGCTTCCCGCACGAACTCTCCGGCTATCGCCACATCAGCGATGAAGAGACGCGCAAGCTCTTCGAGGCGGATTGGGGCGTCACGCTCGATTCCGAGCCGGGCCTGCGCATCCCCAACATGCTGGATGCCGCGCTCGACGGCTCGTTCCGCGCGATTTACATTCAGGGCGAGGATATTCTTCAGTCCGATCCCAACACCGTGCATGTCGCGGCTGGCCTCAAGGCCATGGAGTGCGTGATCGTCCAGGACCTCTTCCTGAACGAAACGGCGAACTACGCGCACATCTTCCTGCCCGGCTCCACCTTCCTCGAGAAGGATGGCACCTTCACCAATGCCGAGCGGCGCATTCAGCCGGTCCGCAAGGTGATGGAGCCCGCCAACGGCTATGCCGACTGGGAAGTCACGCAGTTGCTCGCCAATGCGCTCGATCTGGGCTGGACCTACACGCACCCGAGCCAGATCCTGGCCGAGATCGCGCGTCTTACCCCGTCCTTCGCGGGCGTGTCCTGGGCGCGTCTGGAGCGCGAGGGATCGCTGCAATGGCCGGTCAAGGACGACACGCATGAAGGCTCGCCGATCATGCACGTCGATGGCTTTGTACGCGGCAAGGGCAAGTTCGTCGTGACTGACTATGTGCCGACCGACGAGAAGACCGGCCCGCGCTTCCCGCTGCTGCTCACCACCGGGCGCATCCTCAGCCAGTATAATGTCGGCGCGCAGACCCGGCGCACCGGCAACACGGCCTGGCACCCGGAGGATCTGCTGGAAATCCATCCGACCGACGCCGAGAATCGCGGCCTCAAGGATGGCGACTGGGTGAAGCTCTCCAGCCGCACCGGCGAGACGACCCTGCGGGCGACGATCACGGAGCGCGTTGCACCGGGCGTGGTTTACACCACCTTCCACCACCCTGCGACGCAGGCCAATGTCGTCACCACCGAATATTCGGACTGGGCCACCAACTGCCCCGAATACAAGGTGACGGCCGTGCAGATCACCCCGTCCAACGGCCCGACCGACTGGCAGGAGGATTACAACAGCTGGTCCGAGCGCTCACGGCGGATCGTGGCCAGCCTCACGGCTGAAGCAGCGGAGTAAGGCGAGATGGAACCCGGCCGCCTCATCTACATGGCGAACCAGATCGCGCGGAACTTTGAAGCGTTGGGCCACGATCAGGCGGCCATGGCCACTGCCGATCATATCAAGATGTATTGGGACCCGCGGATGCTCGCGGGCATCAAGGCTGTCGACCCGGCCGACCTGTCGCCGCTCGCCGCGCGTGCCATCGCCATGGTGGACGGGCCGGTGCCGCACATGACGCGGGCCACCGAATTCGCGAGCGCGGATGAGAACGATCCTGGCTATAACGACGCCGGCTGACCTCGTCGCCCTTCGGCCGGACGGGTCCAGCCGCCCCGTAGAACGGCCGTTCGCGCCGGAGATTCCGGTCGCGCTCGAATATAACGGCCTTTCCTATGCCGTGATGATGGCGAGCCCCAGCGATCTGGAGGATTTCGTCACCGGCTTCGCGCTGACCGAAGGACTGGCCCCCACCGCTACGGACGTCACCGGCATCGACCTTGCCGAGACGGACAAGGGCTGGATCGCGCGCGCCACCATCACTTCGCTGGCTCTGGAGACGCTGCAGGCCCGCGTGCGCTCGCGCGTCGCCGAATCAAGCTGCGGCCTGTGCGGCATCGACAATCTCGAAGCGATCGCCAAGCCCCTGCCCCCGGTGCCGCCACATGCGCCGATCGCCCCGGCCGCCATCTTCCGCGCGCTGGAGGCACTGCGCGATCATCAGCCCGGCAATCGCGCGACGGGCGGCATGCATGCCGCTGCCTTCGTGGCGCCGGACGGCGCAATCGTGGCGGCGCGCGAGGATGTCGGGCGGCACAATGCGCTCGACAAGCTGGTCGGCGCCATGGCGCGCGCGGGCCAGTCGATGGCGAAGGGCTTCATCCTGTCCACCGCGCGGTGCAGTTACGAGATCGTCGAGAAAAGCGTGCGCGCCAGCGCGACCATGCTCGTCACCATCTCCGTGCCGACCAGCATGGCGGCAGCACGGGCACAGGCGGCGGGCCTCAGCCTCTATGCGCTGGCCCGGCCGGACGAAGTGCTGCGCGTCACCACGGGGCACTGATCGCCATTCCATCCGGGACGAGTGCCAGGCACTGCCGCCGCCCGAAAATCTCCGACGACCGGCAGCGCCGAACAGGCGTGTTACTTCTTGCCGGCAGCCGTAACAGCCGCCGCGGCGTCGCCATCCCGCATCGGCAGGAACAGCAGCATGAAGACGGCCATGACCGAACCCAGGCTCATGATGACCGACACCGTCAGCAATTGCTCCTTGCCCAGCGCATCGAACAGGAAGCCGGCGATGATCGGCGATCCTGCCGCGCCCGCCCGGCCGATGCCCAGCACGAAGCCGGTGCCGGTCGCGCGTGCATAAGCCGGGAAGCCCCGCGCGAAGGCGGCGTAATAGCCCACGATCGCGGCGTTGAGGAAGAACATCGACAGGAAGCCGGCAAAGCGCCACGCGGCAAGATCGCCATGCCCGCTGCCGAACCAGGCGACCGCGCAGACGCCCAGCAGCAGCATCGCGATGGTCGGGCCCTTGATGTCCCACTTCTTGAGCAGGAAGCCGAACAGCGCACCGCCGATGGCACCACCGACATTCGCCCAGGTGAGCGTGCTGGCGGCCTGCGCCTGGGTGAAGCCGGAATCCGCAACGATCTGCACGGCGAATTTCAGGATGTAATAGAAAGTCAGCGTGTGGAACATGTAGCCGAACGCGAGCAGCCAGGTCACCGAGCGCAGGCCGGGGCGGGACAGGATGTCCGTCACCTTGGGCTGCGGGCCTTCCAGCTTCAGCGGCGGCAATGCCTCGATGGTGCGCTGGCGCAGCGTGCGCAGCGAGCGATTGATCTTCTCGACAGCGCCTTCCGGCCTGCGGGCCGCGTAGAAGGCCGGCGTCTCGGGCACCAGCAGGAAGACGAGCGGGATCATCACGGCCGTGACCACCGCGCCGAACATGAAGACCGCGCGCCAGTCATAATCGACCAGCAGCCAGCTCTGCGCCGCGAAGCCGCCGATCACGCCGCCGAGCGGATAACCGATGACATAGAGCGCCATCGCCACGCTGCGCGATGCCTTGCTGGTCGATTCGGCGACGACCGCGTTGGTCGCGGCCAGCATGCCGCCAATGCCGAGGCCGGTGATGAAGCGCCAGATCGTCAGCGTCCACACATCGCCCGCCCCATGCGCCATGTACATGCCGATCGCCATGACGAAGAGGCAAAGCAGCATGGCCAGCTTGCGGCCCGCCTTGTCGGCCAGCCCGCCCAGCAGCACCGAGCCGAAGCCCATGCCCACCAGCTCGGCGGAAAGCACGACGCCCAGTTCCGAGCGCGGGATGCCCCATTCCTGAGAGATGCCGGGTGCCGCGAACGCGCTCGACAGGACGTCGAAGCCGTCCAGCGCGTTGAGCAAGATCATGAGCACCACGACGATCCACTGCCGGATCGACATGGGCGACTCGTTGATGATCTCACGTGGATCCGTTGCGGACATACCCCTTCATCCCCTCCCCGAGCGCGCTGCCTCGTTTCCGGGCAACCAACGCCCCGAATCTATTCGTGGATACGGCGCAACAGCTCAATGAGCAACGTTGCTTCGCGCTTGGTGAAGCGGGATTTCAGCCAATATTCGTGCGCGTCGATGCAGCGGCGCGCCTCGAGGAGCGCCGCGTGACCGTCATCGGTCAGCGTCAGCGTCTGCCGGCGCCGGTCGAGCGTCGAGGCACCGCGCACCAGCAGGCCCCGCGCTTCCAGCCGATTCACGATCGCCATGGTGGTTGCGCGGTCCATCTGCAGGCGCCGCCCGATGTCGGCCTGGGCGATGTGCGGATGATCGTCGATCAGCCAGAGGACCGACACCATCTTCTGGGTGAGCCCCAGTTCGCTGAAGGTTTCCGTGAAGTGACGGTAGGTCGCGCCGTGCGCGAGGCGGATATGGAAGCCGATGATGTCGTCGATCGCGCCGACGCCCTGGTCCTCGATCGCCGCGGCGCGCGCGGGACGAGCCTGCGCTTCGTCCGCGCATTCAAGGCCGGCGGCCTGAACCAGATGCTGTCTATCTCTTGCTTCCAACTCTCTTTCCCCCAAGACTCGCCGCAGCCTCCTTGACCCGAAGCCGAAATTTGTCGATTTCGTAAGCGTAGCATACAATTACTGGCGAGAGGAGCAAGCCATGGCACATTTTCCCGACACCCCTGCCTTCACCGGCTTCAACGCCCCTTCGCGCATCGAGTGCGACATTCCGAACCTGGTGCATGAGGGCACGATCCCGCCGGAGCTGAACGGCGCCTTCTTCCGCGTCCAGCCGGACCCGCAATTCCCGCCGCGGCTGGGCGACGACATCAGCTTCAACGGCGACGGCATGATCACGCGCTTCCACATCCACGATGGACAGTGCGACATCAAGCAGCGCTGGGCGAAGACCAACAAGTGGAAGCTGGAGAATGCCGCCGGCAAGGCCCTGTTCGGCTCCTATCGCAATCCGCTGACCGATGACGAGTCGGTCAAGGGCGAGTATCGCTCCACCGCGAACACCAATGCCTTCGTCTTCGCCGGCAAGCTCTGGGCGATGAAGGAGGACAGCCCCTCGCTGACCATGGACCCGGCGACGATGGAGACCTTCGGCTTCGAGAAGTTCGGCGGCAAGATGACCGGCCAGACCTTCACGGCCCATCCCAAGGTCGATCCGCTCACCGGCAACATGGTCGCCATCGGCTATGCGGCCAGCGGCCTGTGCACGGACGATGTATGCCTCTATGAAATCTCCCCGGACGGCGAGCTGATCTACGAGGCGTGGTTCAAGGTCCCCTATTACTGCATGATGCATGATTTCGGCGTAACGAAGGACTATCTGGTCCTGCACATCGTCCCGAGCATCGGCAGCTGGGACCGGCTGGAGAAGGGCCTGCCGCACTTCGGCTTCGACACCACCCTGCCGGTCTATCTCGGCATCATTCCGCGCCGCGCGGACCTCAAGCAGGAGGACATCCGCTGGTTCAAGCGGGAGAACTGCTTCGCCAGCCATGTGATGAACGCCTTCCAGGAAGGCACGAAAGTCCATGTCGACGTGCCCGAGGCGGAGAACAACATGTTCCCCTTCTTCCCGGACGTCCACGGCGCGCCGTTCAATCCGCAGCAGGCGATGAGCCGGCTCACCCGCTGGACGGTGGACATGGCATCCAACAGCGACGAGTTCGACAGCGTCACGCGCCTCACCGAGACGGCGGGCGAGTTCCCGCGCATCGATGACCGGATGACCGGCCTGCCCTATCGCTACGGCTGGATGCTGGAAATGGACATGAAGCGCCCGGTGGAGCTCAAGGGCGGGAGCGCGGGCGGCTTCCTGATGAACTGCCTGTTCCTCAAGGATCACCAGACCGGCGCCGAGCAGCATTGGTGGTGCGGCCCGACCTCCTCGCTGCAGGAGCCCGCATTCATCCCGCGCAGCAAGGACGCGCCGGAAGGCGATGGCTGGATCGTGCAGGTCTGCAATCGCCTGGCCGACCACAAGAGCGACCTGCTGATCTTCGAGGCGCTGGACATCGAGAAAGGCCCGGTCGCGACGGTTCACCTGCCCTTCGCGCTGCGCTTCGGCCTGCACGGCAACTGGGCGAATGCCGAGGAGATCGGCCTCGCGGCCTGACCTCCGGGCATCGAAACCGAACAACCGCCGCGCGGGCGCCTGACGTCCGCGCGGCCATAAAGTCGATCAAGGGAGAGAAGCCATGATTCCAGCAGGCGCCGTCATTCCCGGCCTCGAGTTCGTCTATGAAGCCGAGGGCGATCTCGATCCGCCCATTCCCATCGGCGAGACCGTCGACGGCACCCGGCGGATCATCCCGATCCGCGCCGGCGGCCGTGTGGAAGGACCGCTGATCCGCGGCCGGCTGGTCGGCGGCGCGTCGGACTGGCAGCTCACCCGCGGCGACGGCGTGACGGTGGCGGACGCGATTTATGCGCTCCACACCGATGACGATGTCGTCATCCAGATCCGCAACCGCGGCCTGCGCCATGGCCCGCCCGAGGTGATGGCGCGGCTGGGCGCCGGCGAGGATGTCGACCCGGCGGACTATTATTTCCGCACCGTGCCCGAGTTCATCGCACCGATCGGCAAATATGACTGGATGAACCGCAGCATCTTTCTGTGCTCCGGCGCGCGCTACAAGGCGGGCATCAAGCTCTGGGTCTGGCGCGTGACCTGACGGGGCCGGGCGCCGGTCCGGGGGGGATGGCATACGCGCAATCCCGCCCGCTGCCCGTCACGGCGCCCAGCCCGTTGCAAAGCGCTACCGAAGCGCCCATCTTCCTCCAATGACCAAGCTTTCCTTCCTGGACCTCGTCAATGTCGTCGAGGGCGAAACCAGTGCCGATGCCATCCGCCGCGTCGGCCCGCTCGCTGCCCATGCCGAGGCGCATGGCTATCATCGCTACTGGATCGCCGAGCATCACGGGATGGAAGGCGTGGCCGCCGCCGCCACCTCGCTCATCATTGCCGAGGCAGGCCGCGCGACCAGCCGCATGCGCATCGGCTCGGGCGGCATCATGCTTCCCAATCATTCCCCGCTCGTCATTGCCGAGCAGTTCGGCACGCTCGACGCGCTCTTTCCGGGCCGGGTCGATCTCGGCCTTGGCCGCGCGCCCGGCGCGGACAGTCGCGTCGCTCGCGCGCTGCGGCGCGACTTCATGACCGAGGCGGAGGAGTTTCCCCGCAATGTCGTGGAGTTGCGCGCGCACTTCACCGGCGACCCGGATCTTGGCGTCCTGGCGGTGCCGGGACGTGGCGCGGACATCGAGATGTGGATTCTCGGCTCCAGCCTGTTCGGCGCGCAGCTCGCCGCCGCGCTCGGCATGCCTTATGCCTTCGCGTCCCATTTCGCGCCCGACCAGCTCGATGAAGCGCTGATGATCTACCGGCGGGACTTCCGCCCCTCCGCCCGGCTGCGTGAGCCTTATGCCGCCGCGGCGCTGAGCGCGGTCGCGGCCGACACCACGGCCGAGGCCGAATATATCGCCAGTTCGATGATGCAGAATTTCGTGGCGCTGCGCACCGGCCGGCCGGGCAAGCTGCCGCCGCCGGTCGAGAATTATGTCGCCAGCCTGCCGCCCTCGGCGAGCGCGATGCTGGGCCATGTCCTGCAATGCAGCGCCTTTGGGTCGGTGGAGGATGTCGCGCGCGGCATCGCCCGCTTCATTGCGCGCACGCAGGTGGATGAAGTGATCGTCCACAGCCCTGCTTTCGATCCCGACGCCCGGCTGAAGTCCGTGGCGCTCATCGCCGACGCCTTCCGCGCGGTCGAGGCGGGGCAGACGACCGCGCCGGCCTGAGTTCGGCACGCACCGGCGGGGCAGGAAGGCCGGCGACACACGCCGGTCCCCGCCCCGTCCATGGCTCCGGTCAGGCGGGTGCCAGTTCCTTCGCGTCCTGCAGGATCATCTCCGATCCCTTCTCCCCGATCATGATCGAGGCGGCATTGGTATTGCCGGAGACGATCTTCGGCATGACCGAGGCATCGATAACGCGCAGGCCCTCGATGCCGTGGACGCGCAGGCGCGCATCCACGACCGCCTTGGGGTCGGAGCCCATGCGGCACGTGCCCACGGCATGATAGAGCGTGCCGCCCGCGACCTGCGCATAATGGAACATCTGGTCGTCCGTCTCGCCGAAGGGGTCGGGCCCGGCCAGATATTTGTTGATCGCCGGCTGCTGCCAGATGTGCCGGATGATCTTGAGCTGCGTCACTGCCATCTGCTGGTCGATCGGGTCCGCGAGATAATTGGGCGTGATCTTCGGCGCATCCAGGCCGTCGGGCGTGCGGGCATGGATCGAGCCGCGCGATTCCGGGCGAAGCTGGCAGGGATTGGACGCGAGCCCCGGCTCCTTCTCCAGCGCGAGCTGCTGCTTCGCGTTGAGCACTTCGAGGTCCATCGAGGCCGCCATGGTGTGGATCTGGATGTCCGGCGTCTCCAGCCCCTCGCGCGAGCGCAGGAACGTGCAGCCATGGGCCACGGCGTAGGACAGCAGGCCCTTGCGCGTGAAGCCATATTTGAGGATCTGGCCGACCAGCGGCAGCCCGCTCGCCATGGAATTGACCGACGGCGTGCCCGGCTTCAGACGCGCCTGGCAACCGATCATATAATGGTCCTGCAGGTTCTCGCCGACGCCCGGCAGCTCATGGACGAGCGGCACGCCCAGCGACTGGACGAGCGCCCCCTGCCCCACGCCCGAGATCTCGAGCAGCTTGGGGCTTTCCACCGCGCCCGCCGAGAGGATCACTTCCCGCCGGACCATCACCCGGCGCACCCGGTCGTGCTGGCGGAACTCGATGCCCACGGCGCGCTTGCCTTCGAACAGGATGCGCGTGGTCATGGCGCGGAGCTCGACCGTCAGGTTTGGGCGATCCATCACCGGATGGAGGAAGCCCACCGCCGCCGAGCAGCGCCGGCCGTTGCGGGCCGTCATCTGGAACCAGCTCGTGCCTTCCTGGTCGCCGTCGTTGAGGTCGTCCTTGTAGCCATAGCCCGCCTGGACGCAGGCATCGATCAGCGCCTTGCTGACCGGGTGCTGCTCGGGGAAATCGGAAACGGAGAGGCCGCCGCCGGTGCCGTGCCCCTCGATGGCGCCGCGCTGCTGGTCCTCGCTCTTCTTGAAATAGGGCAGCACATCGTCCCAGGCCCAGCCTTCATTGCCCATCTGGCGCCAGCCGTCATAGTCGGCGGACTGGCCGCGCACGTAGAGCAGGCCGTTCAGCGAGGACGAGCCGCCCAGCACCTTGCCCTTGGGCCATTTGTGCGGGCGCCCGCCCGAGCCCTCGTCCACTTCGGTTTCGTAGAGCCAGTTGACCTTGGGATCGTTGAGTGTCTTGCCGAAGCCGATCGGGATGTGGATCATCAGGTTGGAGCGGAACTGGCTCAGCTCGCGCGTGGGGCGATCGTCGCCGCCCGCCTCGAGCACGACCACTTCGGTGTGCCGATCCGCCGAGAGCCGGTTGGCGAGCACGCAGCCCGCGCTTCCGGCCCCGACAATCACATAGTCGACCGTTCTGACATCAACCATTGGCCTGTCTTTCCTCTCACCCCGCGCGCACGATTTGGCTGTGCGCTGCATTGACTCCATCGGCCGCTACAAGGCGGTCTTTTTCGAACAAAGTCAACCAGAGGATCGCGCAGGCCGGCCGGGCCGGGTCAGACGGGTTCGCCGCCCGCCCGCGCCCGCTCGAGCTTCAGCCCCTCGTCCTTGCGAATCCGGAACACCAGCACCAGCAGCAGGATGACGATCGGGATCGCGACCCAGTTCACGCTGAGGATCGCGGTGCGCAGGTTACCGCCGGTGGCATCGGACACCATGCCTACCAGATAGGGCCCCATGCCGAGGCCGAAGATGGTCGAGATGATGAGATAGGTGCTGGCCGTGATGCCGCGCATGCGGGGCAGCACAAGACCGTAGAGCAATGAATAGAGCGGCGGCATCCAGCAGGTGAGGATCACGCTGTAGAGCACGAAGCGGGTGTAGAAGCCCGTGGTGTCGGCCGCATGATAGGTCCAGATGCCGACCAGCGGCGAGACGCCGAGCGCGAACAGCGTCAGATAGACCCGCCCGGTGGCAGGCATCGACTTGTCGAACCAGTCGGCCAGCGGCCCCGCCAGCATGGGGCCAACGATCCCTACGACCAGCGAGAGCATGCCGAAGGTGACGCCGGTCTCGGCCGGCGACGTGCCGTAGGTCTGCATGATGAAGGTGGGCGTGAAGCCCATCACGCCGTAATTGATGATCGTCTGCATCGTGCCGACCGCGATGGCGATGAGCAGCGAGGGCGACCCCACGGTGAGCTTGTAGGTTGGCGGATCGACCAGCGCGAAGCCCTGCAGCAGATTGAAGATCACGATCATGCCGAAGCCCATCACGCCCCACTGGAGGACATGGGGATTGATCGCGGCGCCGCCGAAGTTGAGCGACGGGCGCGGCGAAAAGGCCGAGGTCACCTGCACGATCAGCGTCATGAGCAGGATGACGCCGACGATGAAGACGAGGTTCGCCGACCAGTGCCGGGCCGGGGCGCGGCGCGTGCCGAGGGCAAGAAGATGCGGCCCCGGCGTCACCGAGCCGAGCAGCGCGAAGCTCGCCCGGAACGGCGCTGGATCAGGCCGCGAGACGATGCCGTCCATCGCGCCGCGCTGCGGCTCCCGCAGTCCCCAGAGCAGGATCGCAAGGATCAGGCCGGGCACCGCCGCGACCATGAAGGCGAACTGCCAGCCGGAAAAGCCGAGCGGCGCGGCGCCGCCGGCATAGCGATTGTCCCACCATTCGGCCGCCACGCCGCCCAGCACGTTGGACAGGCCGAGGCCGACCGCGATCGCCGAGGCGATGACGCCCATGACGAGACCGCGCCGGCGGGGCGGGAAATAGTCGAACAGCAGCGAGGTGCCGGCCGGCGCCGTTGCCCCTTCGCCGATGCCGACCCCGAGGCGGGAAATCGCCAGCATGGCAAAGCCGTTGGCGAAAGCGGCCATGCCGCTCGCCACGGACCAGAAGGCAATGGCGACGGCAAGGATCCGCGTGCGGATCCAGCCGTCCGCGAGGCGCCCGAGCGGTAGTGAGAACAAGGCGTAGAACAATGCGAAGACGGTGCCGTAAAGCAGTCCCATCTCCGCGTCGCCGATCGCCAGGTCCGCCTTGATGCGCGGCGCCAGGATCGCAAGGATATTGCGATCCAGGAGCGACAGGGCGTTGGTCAGGCCGACCAGCGCCAGCGCATACCAGGCCGTCCCGGTTACCCGGGCCGCCGCGGGCGCGTCGCTCACAGTTTGAACACTCGCTCGGCGTTCGTCTGCATCAGCTTCTTCTTCTGGGCGAAGGGGATGGCGAGATTGTCGTGCACGCGCACCTCGTCCGCCACATATTCATAGGGATAGTCCATGGCGTACATCACCCGGTCCTCGCCGAGCTGTTCCATGCACAGCTTGATGGTGGGCTCGCTGGCCATGCCGCTGGTGGTGACGAGCACATTGTTGCGCATGTAGTGGAACATGTCGTGCTGCAGCGGCTTCAGGCGCTCGTAGCGCTGCGAGCGCACGCCGGCCTTGTGCATATAGTCCACGCGGAACAGCCAGTTCGGGATGGCCTCGCCGCCATGACCGACGACCACCTGCAGGTTCGGATAGCGGTCGAACACGCCGGTGGTGAGCAGGCGCAGCAGATGATAGCCCGTCTCCACGCCGAAGCCGAAGATGGCGCCATCGAGCCCGGCTTCCACCATGCCGGCAATCATGCCGTCCGGCGGGGACTGCGGGTGGATGTAGAGCGGCAGGTCCTGTTCGGCGCAGGCGCGCAGGATGGGGTCGAACTGCGGCTCGTCCAGATACTGGCCCTTGGTGTGGCTGTTGACCATCACACCCCGGAAGCCCAGCTCCTCCTTGCCGCGACGGATTTCCGCCACGGACCATGCCGGGTCCTGCGGCACGATCGAGATCATGCCATAATAGCGCGTGGGGTAGCGCTCGCACGCATCCTTGAGCACGTCATTGGCTTCGCTCACGAGTGCCTTGGCCTCGTCCGCCTCGAACACCTGGCCGCCGGGCGAGGTCATGGAGAGAATGGCGACGTCGATGCCGGTCTCGTCCATCGCCTGCAGGCGCAGGTCGTCGAGATCGACCAGCCGGTCGCGGATCCACTGCGAGCGTTCGGAGGGCGACGTGCCGTAAAAGCCCCAGAGCGACGTCGTCGCCTTGTCGGCCCGTCCCTCGCGCACGAGCTTGAGATAAGCGTCGAGCTGCGCGGGCGTGGCGAAGGCTTCCTCCGTAGCGATCCTGAGATATCCCCGGTCGCCACCGGTGTTGAGTGCGTGGGTCATGTCTTTCTCCTGCAACCCCTGAGTTCACTGGTCTGCCCGGGCGGAGCCGGCCCTGCCCCTGCAAGGCGGCCTGGCCTCTCCGGCCCGGACAGCGTTTCCTGAATGGAAAGCCGGGCCTCAGCCCTCGTGCACCGCCTTGGTGACGAGGCAGGCCTGCACGCCTTCCGGGCCGTCCTCATGGCCGTGACCCGACCATTTGACGCCGCCGAAGGGCGAATCCGCGCCGCCGATGGCAACGCTGTTGATGCCGAGCATGCCGGTCTCGACCTCGCGGGCGATGCGGCGCTGCATCTTCACGTCGTTGGTCCAGCTATAGGCGGCAAGGCCGTAAGGCAGGCGATTGGCTTCCGCGATCATCTCGTCGGCCGTGCGGTAGGGATTGATGAGCGCGACGGGGCCGAAGGGCTCCTCGTTCATGATCTCGGCGTCCAGCGGAACCTCGCTCAGCACGGAGGGCGCGTAGAAGAAGCCCTGGTTGCCGATCCGCTCGCCACCGGCATTGAGCGTCGCCCCGGCATCGACGGCGCTGCCGATCAGCCGCTCCATCGCGTCCGGGCGGCGGGCATTGGCCATCGGGCCCATCTGGATGCCGTCCTCGAGGCCGTTGCCGACCCGCAGCGCCTTCGCGCGCTCGGCAAAGCCGTCGCGGAAGGTCTCGTAGACATCCTCCTGCACGATGAAGCGCGTGGGGGAAACGCAGACCTGCCCGGCATTGCGATACTTGTGCCCGACCATCACATCGAGGACGCGGTCGACGTCGACATCGTTGAAGACGAGCACCGGGCCGTGGCCGCCAAGCTCCATCGTCGTGCGCTTGAGGTCGTCGGCGGCGAGCTTCGCGAGATGCTTGCCGACCACCGTCGATCCGGTGAAGCTGAGCTTGCGGATGACGGGCGAGGCCAGCAGATAGCGCGACACTTCGTCCGGCACGCCGAACACGGCCTGCGCCACGTCGCTGGGAAGACCGGCATCCAGCAGGCACTGGAGCACGCCAAGCACGGACGCCGGCGTCTCTTCGGCCGACTTCATGATGACCGAGCAGCCCGCCGCGATCGGCGCGCCGAGCTTGCGGCCCGGATTGCCGAGCGGGAAATTCCACGGGGAGAAGGCCGCGACGGGACCGACGGGCTCATAAGTAACGGTCGAGCGGGTGCCGGCCGGACGCACCAGCGCGCGCCCATAGAGGCGGAACACCTCGCCCGCGTAGAAATTGAACAGGCCGGCGACCATCATCACTTCGATGCGGGATTCCGCCAGCGTCTTGCCCTGCTCCATGGTGGCGATGCGCGCCAGCGTCTCCTGCCGCTCCATGAGCAGCCGCGCCGCGCCGGAGAGGACGGCGGCCCGTTCCTGCGGCGTGCTGTTGCGCCAGCGCTGGAAGCCGCGCTGCGCCGTTTCGAGCGCCCGGTCGAGATCGGCGGTGTCGGCGAGCGGCAATTCGCCCAGCGTCTCGCCCGTGGCGGGGTTGACGATGGTCTGCGTGCGGCGGTCGCCGCCAGTGACGGCCTCACCGTCGATAATCATGTGAAGGGACGGATAGGCGGTCATGGCAATCCTCTTCCAGAACTCAGCGTGCTCCGCGAGGAGGCCGCAGCACGCGCCGCGGCCTCCGGGAGCCGGACATGCCCAAGGGCATGTATGATCCTTTCGGGAAGAGATGGTGAGTCGTCAACTCCCCTTGGCTGTTTCCGTGGTTTGCGCGGCAATTGCCGCCTCGGCGGCCTCCAGTCGCTCGATTTCCGCGCGATAGGGTTTGCAGGCCCGCCACATGCTGATCGTGGCGAGCGGGAGCAGCACCAGCGCGGTGATGAAGATGGCCTGCCAGAGCCGCGCTTCATCCCCCACCACATATTGCGCGACCGCGCCGATGACGAAGCTGCCCATCGCACCGAAGAAGGTGAACATGAACAGATAGAAGGCGGTCACCTGCCCGCGCATCGCCTGCGGCGCCACCCGCTGGATCGCCGCGTTCTGCGCCGGCGCGCCGGCCAGACCGAACATGGTGGCGATCGCCATGGCGCCCATGGCCAGCTCACCGCTCGGCATCAGCGGCGCGGCGAGCGTGCAGACCGTCACCGCCGTGAAGCAGATGGCCGCCGTGCGGACATTGGCGTCCTTGTGCCGGCGCGCGAACCAGGAGACCATGACGCCGCCGAGCACCAGCCCCACGAGCTGCGCGACCAGCAGCATCGGTGCGAGCACCTGGCCGATCCGCGCCTCGTCCAGCCCGTAGGTGCGCACCAGGAAAGGCACGCGCCAGAAGCCGATGCCCTGGCTTTCCGTCGCGCTGAGCGCGAGCGCGAAGAACAGCGGATAATAGACCACGCCCTTGGCACGGATGCCCTTGAGCGCATCGAAGCCCATGAAAGTGAGCACCTTGCGGCCCAGCGGCACCGCTTCCGGCACCACCACCGCCTCGACCGGCGCGAGGCGACGGCCGGGCTCCTTGATGAACAGGAAGAGCAGCGCCGCCGGAAAGGACAGAAGACCAAGGCCGATGAGGATCCACTGCCAGCCGAAGATGCGCAGCCCCATCACCTGGCTCGGCTCCCAATGCGATGTCGCCGCGATCATCATGCCGCCGAAGAACACGCCCAGCGTGGTCCCGCCGATGAAGCCGAGCTGCAGCAAGGCGAAGGAAATGGGGATGCGCTTGGGCCGGAACATGTCGACGATGAGGGAATAGGAGCCGGGCGCATGGGCCGATCCGCCCGCGCCGAGCAGCATGCGCGCCGCGATGAACTGGCCGAAATTCTGCGCAAGGCCGCTCAGCATCGTCACGCCGCCCGTCACCGCGGCACTGATCGCGAGGATGATCCGGCGCGGATAGAGATCGACGAGGCGCGCGAGCGGAATGCCGACGAAGACATAGAAGATGATGCTGGCGGGCCCGCCCAGGATGCCGAGCTGCGTATCGGACAGGCCGAAGTCGATCTTGATGCGCTCGGCCAGCATGCCGAACACCGTGCTGTCGAAGAAACTCAGGAATGTCGCGATGATGATGACCGTGAGGCCATAATAAGCGGCCGGCGCGGATGGCCAGCTATGCGCTTGCGTACCTTCCTTCGGCGCCCCCTGCCCCGTGACGGGTGCAATTGCCATATGATCTCCTCTTCCCAGAATGCGGACAGTCGCCGGGTCTTCTCCCCCGGTGCCGTCCGCCCCCGTGGTTTCCAACGTCGTGTTGATTTTGTCCAGCACTTTGCAGGTGCCGGTTTTCTGTGCTTTACGGGCATGGTGTAAGGCGCGCGCAAAGCCCGGTCATTTCATCTGGCGGCACGCATCGACAACAGGGGAGGCCCAGCGAATGATCACCGGAACCGGCCAGCAACAGGATGCGGGCGATGCCTATGCCGCCGATCGCGCGGCGATCATGCAGCTCGAGGCGGAGTATCTGATGGCGCTCGACTGGGGCGATGCGGAATCCTACGCCGCCCTGTTCGCACCCGAAGGCCGGCTCGAATGGGCGCGGGGCACAGCCGTCGGCCCCGAGGCGATCTACCGCGAGATCGGCATCTACAAGGAAGCCATCAAGCAATATTATGGCGACGATGGCTCGGGCAAACCCGTCGTGCTGCGCCACTTCATCACCAATCAGGCGATCTATGTGCATGGCGACACCGCGAAGGGCGTCATCTACTGGTTCGAGGTGGCCAATAATGGCCCCGGCCACAGCCCCGCGATCGGCAGCTACGGCCATTATGAGGACTCCATGCGCAAGGTCGATGGCGCATGGAAGTTCGTCAGCCGCAAGATCTTCAATGAGCAGCTGCCCGAGCGCGGCGCCGGCCCGGAAAACCCGGCCCGCGCAGCCCGCCTTCCCTGAAGCGGCGCCTCGCCGTGCGGCGGGGAAGGCGGGGCTCAAATGACCCGCCCCCCCTGGTACCGACCGCGGGCAGGATGCTCTCCACTTGGGACGAAAGGTCTGCAACCCGCTTCCGAAGGGAGATTTAGCGGCCTAAGTTACTCAGCCCATTAGGCAAAGGACGTTTCCCATGTCTCGCCTCTCCCTCACCGCCTTAGGGCTGATGGCTATATGTGCGGGAATGTCGGATGCTCTATTGGCGCAGGGGACATCTCCCGCGCGCCCTGCCCCGCCGAGATGTACGCCCGAGCTCGTTCCTCCCGCCCAGAAAGCCGCGATGGAAGGGGAATATTCCAAACGAAAACGCGAAGACGGGAAGGCAAAGGCCGATGCCTGGTTGCGGAACGAGACACGCGCCTTGCTGACTCGCTTGGTCGATGATGGCGTTTGCACAGTCTCTCTTCCAAATAAGGATCGCGCCGCCACGCCAGCTCGGTCTACAACGCGGAAGGCGCCTCTTGGTAAGGACGGCAAGCCGTGCAAGCACACGCGCATGGAGAACCGAAACATCGCCAATGTCGGAGGCGGCCCCATGGTGATGGTGCTGGTCCCCGTTTGCGCCGATTAAAGAGACCCTGAGCATCAGCGGAGCCACTCCAGCCGCGCGGCATGAAATGTCCGCCTGGCTGGCGGAAGGCGAGCGTGACGACAAGCCACTGGCATTTGCGGGCACCCCCTCCTCTCAGCCAGCCTCAAGGGCTGCAGCAAAGGCCGTCTTGTGGCGCAGCATATGCGCGCGTTCGTCGTGGGACCAGCGCAGCATGACACGCGCCTTCTCCTCGCTCACCGTGACGCGCTGCAAATCGCACAGGGCGGCTTCCCAGTAACGGATATTGCCGTCGATCCGCCCGATGATGGCCACCATCAGCCCGGCCCGCTCGGCCGGCGCGAGCCCATAATGGCGGACAGCGAGGGCGACCTGCCGGCATTGCGCGGCGAGCGGCGCGCGGTTCGCTTGTGAAGAGATCGACCACATCCAGATCAGATAGGCCAGGTCGTCGATCGCCCGGCCGGGCGCGGCCATGTCGAAATCGATCCAGGCCACCGGCAGGCCGTCGCGGAATATGGCATTATAGGGCCCGCAATCGAAATGGCAGGCGACTTCGCTCTCCCCCGCCAATGCCGTGCCGCGCGTGGAATCGTGCAGGCGGCGTAGCAATCGCGCCGCCGCAATGACCGCCGCGTCGTCATAGTCCCGCAGCGATGGCTCGACGTCGCCCGCGATCCAGCCGAGCATGTCCCGCCCCTGCGCATCCTGGCCGAGAAAGGCCGGCGCGATACCCGGGGCCGCATCCTCCAGATGGCGCAGCAGTGCGCGCGCAAAGGCGGCGTTGTCGCGCGGCGGGCGGCGGACGGTGTCGCCAACGCGCACCACGCCGCGCGTCCCCCGTCCACCCGCGAGCGGCTGTTCCGCTGCGCCTTCCGCATCTGCCCTCTCCGCGTCGGTCATGGCGCCAGCGTCGCACGCGGGTCCCGGCGTCGCAAGCAGGCGCCGCACCGCCATAGCGAAAGGCCCGCCACACATCTGCGCGGCGGGCCTTCCCGATGGCTTTACGCGGTCATGACCCGGTCATCACGCGCGCGGCATGTCCAGGGCTCAGAACAGGCCCTGGATCTGGCCCTGCTCGTCGAGCTTGATGAAGTCCGCCGAGGGGACCTTGGGCAGGCCGGGCATGCGCATGATGTCGCCGCAGACCGCCACGATGAACTCTGCGCCTGCCGAGAGGATCACGTCGCGCACGGGCACGACATGGTCGGTCGGGGCGCCGCGCAGCGCCGGGTCGGTCGAGAAGCTGTACTGCGTCTTGGCCATGCAGACCGGCAGATGGCCGAAGCCGTCCGCTTCCCAGCCCTTGAGCTTGTTGCGCACGCTGCTGTCCGCGGTTGCCTCGGTCGCGCGGTAGATGCGCTTGGCGATCGTGTCGATCTTCTCGAACAGCGGCATGCTGTCTTCATAGAGCGGCGCGAAGTTGGACGAGCCGCTCTCGGCGAGCGCGACGACCTTGTGCGCCAGCTCCTCGGTGCCGGCCGATCCGTTGGCCCAGTGGCTGCACAGCACGGCCTCGGCGCCCGCGGCTGCGGCGATTTCCTTCACCACGGCCATTTCCTCGTCGGTGTCCGTGATGAACTGGTTGATCGCGACCACCACCGGTACGCCGAACTGGCGGACATTCTCGATGTGGCGGGCGAGATTGACGCCGCCCTTGCGGACCGCCTCCGGGTTCGCTGCACCCAGGTCCGCCTTGTCGACGCCGCCATGCATCTTGAGCGCGCGGATCGTCGCCACGATCACTGCGGCCGAGGGCTTGAGGCCCGCCTTGCGGCACTTGATGTCGAAGAACTTCTCCGCGCCCAGGTCGGCACCGAAGCCGGCTTCCGTCACCACATAATCGGCGATCTTGAGCGCGGTCTTGGTGGCGAGCACCGAGTTGCAGCCATGCGCGATGTTCGCGAACGGGCCGCCATGGATGAGCACCGGATTATTCTCCAGCGTCTGCACCATGTTCGGCTGCAGCGCGTCCTTGAGCAGCACGGTCATGGCGCCCGAGGCATTCAGCTCGCTGGCCAGCACGGCCTTGCGCTCGCGGGTGTAGCCGGCGTGGATGTTGCCCAGGCGCCGCTCGAGGTCCTTGAGGTCCGAGGAGAGGCACAGGATCGCCATGACTTCCGAAGCCACGGTGATGTCGAAGCCGTCCTCGCGCGGATAGCCGTTCGAGACGCCGCCCAGCGAATTGACGATCGAGCGCAGCGCCCGGTCGTTCATGTCCAGCACGCGGCGCCAGGCGATGCGGCGCGGATCGAGGCCGAGCTTGTTGCCCCAGTAGATGTGGTTGTCGATCAGCGCGGCGAGCAGGTTGTTCGCCGAAGTGATGGCATGGAAGTCGCCGGTGAAGTGGAGGTTGATGTCCTCCATCGGCACGACCTGCGCATAGCCGCCGCCGGCAGCGCCGCCCTTCACGCCGAAGCAGGGGCCGAGCGAAGGCTCGCGCAGTGCCGCCACGGTCTTCTTGCCGATGCGGTTGAGGCCGTCGGCCAAACCCACGGTGGTCGTGGTCTTGCCTTCGCCGGCCGGCGTCGGGTTGATCGCGGTGACGAGGATCAGCTTGCCGTCCTGGTTGCCCTGGACGCTGTTGATGAAGTCCCAGCTCAGCTTGGCCTTGTAGGGGCCGTAGTTCAGCAGCGCGTCCTGCGGGATGCCGACTTTCGCGCCGACCTCCGCGATATTCTGCATCTTCGCTTCGCGGGCGATCTCGATATCGGAGCCTTGTGCCATGTGTCCTCCTCGTCCTTTCTCGTGGCGGGACCGGGCAGGTCGCCCGGCCCGATGCGCCGTAAGTCCTGTTCGGTCGGCAGGGCGCTCAGATGCCCTGCTTCCCCTTGAAATTGACGATCCACTCGTTGGTCTTCACCAGGCCACCGAAGGGATAGAAGTGCAGATGCACCTGGCCATGTTCCGGGCCGAGCACCGGCGTCAGGTCCTCGATCACCGGGTCCGGGCCGGCGCTGCCGATCAGGCTGGTGATGGAGAGGCCATATTTCTTGACGACCTTGGCCGAGGTGCCCACGCCGCACCGCGCGGCGAAGCGCAGCAGTGTCTTGATCGAGGCCGGGCCGGCCAGGCCGATGCGGACGGGCCCGTCAATGCCTTCGCTGCGGATCTGCTTGAGCCACTCGAGCACCGGCTCGGCGTCGAAGCCGAACTGGGTCATGATCGAATAATCGATGCCCTGCCGCTTCAGCGAGGCCACCTTGTCGTGCATCGCCTTGGCGAGCTTCTCGTCGGTGATGTCCGGATGACCTTCCGGATAGCCCGAGATGCCGCAATGCTCGATGCCATATTCCTTGAGGATGCCGCTGTCGATCAGTGCCAGCGCGTCCTCGTAGATGCCGAGCGGTTCGTTGGGATCGCCGGCGATCACGAACACATGCTTGAGATCGATGACGCCCTTGAGCATGTCGAGATAGGTGCGCAGGTCCGCCTCGTCGATCAGGCGGCGGGCCGAGAGATGGGGCACCGGCCGAAAGCCCAGCTCCTGGATGCGCTTGGCGGCGCGGGCGCGATCCTCATATTCGGCGCCGGGGAGGAACGTCACGGAGATCAGCGTGCCGGGCGGGATCATGTGCGCGGCATTTTCCAGCGCTTCCACGTCCTTGGGCGTGATCTCGAGCGAGTAGTCGGTAAACAGCCGCGACAGGGCGGCCTTGTCGAGCGTTGCAGTAGCCATCGGTTCCTCGCCTCTTCCTCGCCTCAGGGTTCAGGTTCGATTGCGCGAGAGCCGTGGGTGCCGGTCGTTCGGCGGTCCCGGCCGGGTGGCGCTGCATGCCGGCGCAAGGTGGGGCCGGTCGTCAGCATCGCCCTCGATTCGCCGTGCCGTCGGACGCGACGGCTCCCCGGGACGAACGGCGCCCTTCGCAGAGCAATCGTCATGGGTGGCGCCGGGCGACCGTCTCCCGAGGGAGATGGCCGCCCGATGCCCAAAGATCAGGCCGTGACGGCAGCCTTGCGCCAGCCGCCTTCGTACGTCTCGCGCGCGGTCACCGAATAGGGGACCGGGCTCACGACGGCGCGAACGGCCATCTGCTTGTGCGGCTCGACCGTGGTCTTGCGCGTGCCGCCATTTTCCTCGCCCCACAGGACCGTCAGCTCGGTGCCGACGGGGATCTCGTGGTCGATCGTCGCGAGCGAAAGCGCGCGCTTCTCGTTGTAGGAATAGCCGGTGAACATCGACATGCCGACCACGTTGCCGGCCGCGTCGAGGACGGCGTCGGCATTGGTGTTGGCATAGTTGGCCAGCGGCAGGTCGAAGAACTTGTAGTGCGCGTCGGCCTCGGTGTCGAACAGCGACGCGTAGATCTTCGCCATGTCGTCGCCGTTCCAGGCCAGCGTGACCTTCTTGCGCTGCGTGGCGGGGTCGATCGCCTCGAGAGCGTCGCGGCCGATGAAGTCGTGGTCGAACTTCACGAAGGGACCATAGCCGATCTCGTAGGGATTGACGTAATAGTCCTCGATGTTGCTGGACACGAACGAACCGCCGATGGCGCCGCTCGCCTCATAGCTGTTGGCCGGCAGCCACTCGCGATAGGCCTTGAGCTTGTCGCCGGTGTAGATGGCCGGCAGCGGGCTCGGGATCCAGCCGGATTCCAGCGTGTTCGAGGGATAGGCGCGCGAGCCGACCGGAATGAGGCCGAATTCCTTGCCTGCCTCGAGGATCGCGTTGCGGGCCTTCTCCTGGGTTTCGTAGGGACCCCAGATCTCGAGACCCGGCGCGCCGGCCATGCCGTGACGCAGGGTGCGGATCTTCATGCCGGCGATGTTCATCTCGGCCATATTGAAGAACTTGAGCTTCTCGAGCGTGCCGCCGTGCAGCTTCTCGATCACGTCCCAGGCCTTCGGGCCCTGGATCTGGAAGCGCCAGGAGATGCGCTGCACGGGCTTGCCCATCGGGCGGCTCGGCGAGCGGTCGTCATGCACGATGTCGACGTTATAGCCGCCGGTCTGCGCATGATACATCAGCCAGTTGGCGGCCGGCGCGCGGCCGACATACACGAACTCTTCCTCGGCGAGGTAGAAGATGATGCCGTCGCCGATGACATGGCCATAAGGCGTCACGGGAACGTACTGCTTCGCCTTGTTGGGCTCCCAGCCCTTGGGCGAGTTGATCATCGTGTCGGAGAGCAGCTTCAGCGCGTCCTTGCCACGGATGTAGAGGTCGACCATGTGGTGGGTCTGGTCGAAGAGCACTGCCGAATTGCGCCATGCCCACTGCTCGGTGCGCCAGTTGGAGAATTCCGGCGCCACCACCGGATACACATAGGCACCGATCTGGCTGTTGCGCAGCATTTCGACGGTGTTGCCGCCAGCGGCAAGCACTTGTTCAAGATTGGTAGGTGTCGACATCAGCTAAGTCCTCTCCTTGATCATCGCGAGGTACGGGTCGGCGTTCGACGCAATCGGTCGAATCGATGGACGCCCGGAAACATACGAAGTTTTGTATGTTACACAAACGAAAATTTCGCGCCCCCGGCGTCCCTGTCCAAACTTGTGTCACTGGCTGTATCCAGCGCATTTCCGCCATTCTTGCTGCACCCGCGAAGGGTTGTGAGTCCCATTTCAGACCAGGCGGAAACGGCCCCAGAAATCACGGCACGCGGGTCGCCTCCGACGTCCTGCAGCACCATGTTGCTGCGCAGCAAAATCAGAGGAAGGAGCGCACCGGATCCTTGCCGTCCCAGCCCCGCGTCTGCTCCCAGAAGCGCGTGAAGCCCTCATCCATGCCGGGGGTCGCGGGGATCAGCTCGACGAAGCCCGGCGCGCCCGGCCCGCCTTCGAAATAGGCGACCGACCCGCCGGTGGGCACCGGCGCACGATGCGCGAGCACTTCGCCCCGCGCGATGCGGCGCTCGACTTCCGCCTCGATCTCGTCGCCGTCGATGGCGAGGCCGAAATGGTGAAAGCCATAGCCCACCCGGTCGATCGTCTCCTTGTAGACCGAGGGATTGTCATCGAGCGGCTGCAGCAGCTCGATGTTCATCGAGCCCGCAAAGCTCATCGCGATGGCGACGTCGCTGGTGCAGGGCGCGCCCCGGAACACATGCCCTTCCCCACCGAAGCGCGGGAGGAAGAACCACGGGCCGATGCCGAGCTTGCTGACCCACCAGTCGATCGCTTCGTCCATGTCCTTCACGACATAGGCCATCTGGCAGACCGTGCCGACCTGCCCGCCGAAACCCATTGTCCTGTTCATGCCTGCGTCCTCTCCGCTATCGTTGTCAGGGCGCCCGCCAGTGCGTCGGGTATGCACAGGAACGGGCTGTGGTCGCTGTCGAGCGTGGTCACGCTCGCGCAGGGAAGGGCCGCCGTCATGGCGCGCTGCGTCGCCAGCGGCAGGACCCTGTCATGGATGCATTCCACATAATGGCGCGGCACGCGGCCGAAGCGCTCCGGCGTGACGCGGACCGGCGTGCCGAGCGGACGCACCGGTTCCGCCACGAGGCGCGCGGCGCTCGCGGCCTGCACCTGCGGATCGCAGCGGCTGTAGAAGAGCGGGATCGCCGCTTGTACGGAGAGCGCCACGCCCAGCCCGTCCGCGACGGGCGAGAGCCCATTGGAAAAGCCGCCATGCTGCGGCTCGCCCATCATGTCGTAGAGGCTGCGGCCATCCTCGCACAGCAGCGCCGCGACATAGACCAGCGCCGCGAATGCCTCGGGCGCGCGCTCGGCGGCGCGGCTGACGACGAGCCCGCCCCGGCTGTGTCCGCACAGGATCACCGGCCCCGGCAAGGCGTCTGCCTGCGCGATGGCGAAGTCCGCCCAGCGGTCGAGCGTCGCTGCCGCCAGGGCCCGCGCGTCCCCGCCCATGCCGGGCAGGTCCGGCGCCGCCATGGCATGTCCCCGCGCTTCCAGCGGCATGCGCAGCCGCTCGAAGCACCAGCCGCCATGCCAGGCGCCATGGATCATCAGGAAGCTCGCCATGCGGCGCCTGTCGGGTTCAGGAGAATGCGATCACCGCCTTGCCGAACAGGTCCGGGGATTCGACATAGGCATAAGCCGCCTTCGCATCCTCGAAGCTGAAGGTCGCGCCGATCACGGGCTTGATGCCATTGGCGTCCACGGCCCCGGCCAGCCGCTCCGCCATGCGCCGCGAGCCCACGAAGATGCCGCGCAGGATGCTGCCCGTCATCATGAGCGCGGCCGGATTGGGCCCGCCGACGGGATTGAGCACGCCGATCAGTGCCACCTCGGCATTGTGACGCAGCGCGGCGAAGCTCTGGTGCAGCGTGCCGGCCCCGCCGACCTCGACCACCTTGTCCACGCCG
Source organism: Sphingobium lignivorans (assembly GCF_014203955.1). Lineage (NCBI taxonomy): Bacteria > Pseudomonadati > Pseudomonadota > Alphaproteobacteria > Sphingomonadales > Sphingobiaceae > Sphingobium > Sphingobium lignivorans. Next base: position 1,296,581 of record NZ_JACHKA010000001.1, on the reverse strand, counting down.
CCCAGCGTCGTGCCGACATGGCGCCCCCAGTCCTCGATCGCCTTGTAGTTGACGCCATGGTCGGCGCCGAGTGCCTTCGCCCGCTCGAGCTTGGCGTCGCTCGAGGATGTGACGATGACCTCGCAGCCCGCTGCCTTGGCCAGCAGCAGCGCGATGGTGGAGACGCCGCCGGTGCCGAGCAGCAGTACGCGGTCGCCCGGGCGCACCGGTCGCGGTCCCTCGAACAGCGCGTTCCAGGCCGTCACGCCAGCGCAGGGGAGCGTCGCGGCTTCCGCATAGCTCAGCGACGCGGCGATGGAGACGACGCCCTGCTCGGGCAGTAGCACGGTTTCGGCGAGCATGCCCCGCCCGCCCGCCGCGCCGAGCGCGGGGCCGGTGTGGGGATTGGGCGGCCCGTCGACCCAGTCCTGGAAGAACGTGCCGGCTACCCGGTCGCCGGCCCGGAAGCGCGAGACGCCGGGGCCGATCGCGACCACCTCGCCCGCCCCGTCCGACAGCGGCACGATGGGCGATGGCACCGGCCCGCCCATATACTGGCCGCGCACGATCGCCTGATCGCGATAATTGAGGGAGCAGGCGTGGACGCGGATTGCGACCTCGCCGGGGCCGGGCACTGGATCGGGCATCTCGATCAGGCTCAGATCATCGATCGAGGTGGCGCCCGCCGCCAGTTGCCATGCACGCATCCGCTTGTCTCCTGTGCTCATTCGCTGGCCCGCCCGGACGGTCGCTGGCCTGTTCAGCCGGACCGACCCGAGAGCGGCCGTTCAAAACCCTTGAGGCATCCCTCGCCGGTGCTTCTTCCGAACGGCTCTAGCCGCCCCGCGCGAGCCCCGGCAAGCGCAGCGTTTTCACCGCATGCAATGCCTTTCAGAGTCGATACCGCCTCGCCGCCCCGAAGGCCCGGTCAGGTCAGGCCACGCCGCCCCGCGCCGCCGCCAGGTCCGTGGCGATGCCTTCCGCCGCGCGGCGCAGCGCACCGAGATGGCGCTGCACCACCGTCGCCGTGTCGCTGCGGCGCTGAAGCCAGGTGATGTTGATCGAGGCGACCGGGAAGGCGCCGAGAATGACCGGCACCGCCATGGAGCGCCGCCCGTCCTGCCGCACCGCCTGCCAGTCCCGGTCCGGCCAGGGATGAAACGGCTCGCGCAGCGCATAGCCACGGTCGCGGATGCCGGCGAGCATGTCGTCCAGCAGCCGTTCTCCCGCGCTGTCGCCTTCCGCCGGGCGCAGCCGCCGCAGGATCGCCGCGCGCTCGTCCGGCTGGCAGGCGCCGAGATAGGCCCGCCCCGTCGCCGTGTGCAGATAGGAAAGGCGCACCCCCACCGGGCCCAGCATGATGGCATCGAGCCGGATGAGCGGGCTGTTCGTCTCCACGATCTCGACATGGTCGGCGCGCGGCACTGCCACGGCGGAAGGCCATGCCACCTGATCGGACAGGCGCGCCAGATGACCGGACGAGACCTCGGCCACTTCCTCTGCGGAGATATCCGCCGACGGTGGCCGCAAGCGCGCGCTTGGCAGGAAGGCGCCATCGGCGAGGCGCTGCCAGATATGGCCATGCTTGCCCAGCGTGACCACCATGCGCAGCAATGTGGCCTTGGGCAGGCCGAGTGCCAGATGAAGTTCGTGAAGATTGGCGCCTTTGCGCCGGTCGATTTCCGACAGGACCTGCAAGCCGCGCTCCAGCGCGCGCACGGTCTTCACCTTCCGTTCGATCAAGCGCCTCTCTCCTCGCCTGTTCTTTCACTACGCGAAATAACACAGCCCCTCCGGCCCACCAAGAAGGAAGCCCGGAACAGCATGATTTTCTGCGGCTTTTGCGCGCATTTCCCCCTGCCAGTGCGCGGACGTCCGGTTGCGCCGCAGAGCAAGTCCCGCTGCCTCGCCGGCATCGCCGCCGACCGCGCGAATCAGCCGTGCAAGGCGATCCGCTTTGCCCCGCATCAGACCTCCAGCGTTTCCAACACGCCACCGTCCACGGCCCAGCCCTGCGCGGTCACATGGCTCGCGGCGGGCGAGAGCAGGAAGCAGGCCACTTCCGCCAGTTCGTCCGCCGAGCCCATGCGGCGCTGGGGCACGCGCTGGTTGATCCGCGCCGCCTGATCGGGCGGGATGAGGTCGAAGGCGGGGGTGTCGATGAAGCCGGGGATCACGCAATTGCACCGCACGCCATGCGGCGCCATTTCCACCGCGATCGCTCGGGAGAGGCCCAGCACGCCATGCTTGGACGCGACATAAGCGGGGTTCATCGCCATGCCCCGCTTGCTCGCCATCGATCCGGTGACGAGGATGCTGCCTTCCCCCGCCGCGATCATCGCGGGCAGCACGGCCTGCATCGCCCAGAAGACGCTGGTGAGATTGACGCGCAGCACATCCTCGAACAGCTCGCCCGGATAATCGAGCGCGGGCGCGAAATTACCTGCCATGCCGGCATTGGCGAACAGGCCATAGGCAGGGCCGAAACGGTCCGCCGCCGCCTGCAGCGCGGACTCCAGCGCCGCCTTGTCGCCCACATCGGCCGCGAAGGCGGAAGCGCCGGGGCCGATCTCGCCCGCCTGCGCTGCCAGCGCATCGATCCGCCGCGCGATCATCGAGACTTTCGCGCCGCGCGCGGCCAGCATCCGCGCCGTGGCGAGGCCGATGCCGCTCGATGCCCCGGTGACGATGATGTGGCGCCCCGCCAGATCGCTCATGCTGCTGCTCCTCTCCCTTTTCTCCGGCATCGATGTCCGGGTGTCGGCCCCTCAGCCCAGCCCCAGCACGCGCACGGCATTGTCCTTCAGGATGAGCGGCAGCACATCCTCCTTGAAGCCGACCTCCTGCGCGGCGGCGATCCATTTTTCCGGCGTGATGAGCGGAAAATCGCTGCCGAACATCATCTTGTGCTTCAGCTGCGTGTTGGCATAGCGGATGATCTGCGGCGGGAAATATTTCGGGCTCCAGCCGGACAGGTCAATGAACACATTGTCCTTGTGCAGCGCCATGGAGAGGCTCTCGTCCGTCCAGGGCCAGCTGGGGTGCGCGAGGATGAACTTCATGTCCGGGAAGTCGGACGCCGCATCGTCCACCAGCATGGGCTGGCCATATTTGAGGCGGATGCCCCCACCCCCGGCCATGCCCGTGCCCATGCCGGAATGGCCGGTGTGGAAGATCGCCGGCAGCTTGTAGTGCGCGATCACTTCGTAGATCGGGTAGCCGGTCCGGTCGGAGGGGTGGATGCCCTGGATGAGATGGTGGAACTTGAAGCCCTTCACCCCATAATTCTCGATCAGGTCGCGCGCCTCACGAGCGCCCATCTTCCCCTTGTGCGGGTCGATCGAGGCGAAGGGAATGACGATGTCGTCATGCTCGGCGGCCAACTCGGCAATCTCGTAGTTGGAAACGCGTTTGGCGCCGACCGCGCTTTCGCAATCCACCGTGAACAGGCAGAAGGCGATCTCGCGCTGCCGGTAGAAATCGATGATCTCGGGAATCTTCGGCCGTTCGCGCGGCGCCTTGAAATAGGCGGACGCGGCATCGAAGAACTGCGCCATCACCGGGTCCTCGGGATCGTGGCACGAGACCTCCGCATGGACGTGGACGTCGATGGCTTTCACTTTGCTGGGGTCGATGGGCATGGAGTCTTCTGCTCTGCTTGAGGAAGGGCGGCCTTGTGCCGGCGCGCTGATCCGGCCCGTCTTGTCCTGGCACCTAGGGCTGCACGGATCAGCGGACAAAATCAACCCGTCGCCGGCGGCGACATGGTGATCGGGAATCAGAACATCGGATGCGGATTGGCCGATGTCTCCGGCATCGGCTGGATCACGTCCCAATGCTCGACGATCTTGCAGTCCTTCACCCGGAACATGTCCACTGCCGCGAAACCGCGCGTGCCCGGCGTCATCACCGAATGATAATGGACCGCGACATGCGTCTCGTCCCCGAAGATGCGCTTGATATCCACCTTGAGCTGCGGATTGGCATCGAAGATCGGGCCGAGATGGCGCAGCGCAGCGGCCCGCCCGTCCTGCGCATAGGGATTATGCTGGATATAATCCTCCGCCACCCAGGTCATGAACGCCTCGCGCCAGTTCTTCTCGACGAAGAACAGCCGGCTGAAATCGCTGACGATCTCGACCGCCGTCTTCCCGCAATTGTCCGGCTCGACGGCGCGAGCGGGCGCGGCCCGGGCAGGCGCCGCGGCGGCCGACATCGCCAGCATGGCGACCATGAACGTCCTTGCCTTCATGCCCTCTCCTCCCCTTAGCTGCACCGTCGCACTCCGAGCGCCCGGCAAGGGGCCCCGACGCCCGCGTTCAGAACATCGGATGCGGATTGGCCGATTTCTCGGGGATCGGCTGGATCACGTCCCAATGCTCGACAATCTTGCAATTCTCGACCCGGAAGATGTCCACCACCGCCGAGCCGCGATCCTGCGCATTCATCTGGAGCTTGTTGTGGACGACGACGAGATCGCCTTCCGCGATCACGCGCGCCACGGTGTAGCGCAGCTCGGGCATCGAGCGGAAGAACGGCTCCAGCGCCGCGATGCCATTGTCCCGCCCGTCCTTCGCCACGGGATTGTGCTGGATATAATCTTCCGCCACCCAGGTCATGAACGCGGTGCGCACGTCCTTCTGCTCGTAGAACAGCGGGATGAAGCGCTCGACCACTTGCCGGGCGGTAAGATCGCACTGGCCTTCCGCCGCCTGCGCGGGCGCGGCGATGCCGGCCAGCCCCAGCGCGAGCGCCATGACGCCCGTACCCCATGATGCGCGGGTCATGCGGGCTTCTCCTTCTTCATCATCATCGGCGTGAAATTCTCGACCATGAAGGCCTTGCCGAGCACCGGATGCGCAAAGCTCATGGGCACTTCGTAGCGGTGCGGCCAGGTCTGGCGCACCTCCTTCTCGGGCAGGATGCGATCCGGGCCGTCCGGATTTTCCGGATAGCAGACCAGTGCCGGCTGGAGATGCGCGACCGTATGCGCCCAGCCGGTCTCATAATCGCCCTGCCACTGCATCATATAGTCGAGCCGCTTGATCTTCCAGACGCCGTCTTCCTTGACATAGTCATTCTCGTAGAGCCCGGATTCCCAGAATTGCTGCGGGACCTCGTCCGGCTTCTCGTGCACCACCTCGTCATGCCAGCCGCCCGCGAGGATGCCGCGGAACCGCCCCTTGGCGGTCTGCCCGTCCTCGGCGATGGTGATGATGTCCTGAAGCTGGAAATGATCGAGAAGCAGGCCATGGACCGGTCCGCGTCGCCCGCCGGTGAAGCGATTTTGGAACCATGTGCCGTAAAGACGCATCACGCCTTCGTAACCGACATATTCACCCGAAAGAAAGACGACGACGCCATCTTTCGCGAAAAGGCCGGCGACTTCTTCCGGCCTGTTATAATCTATATAATATCCATAAGCCCATTGGAGCCGCCTGATCGCGTTCACGTCCTCAAGTTGCTGAACCTTCTTTTCCAGCTCAGCCAAACGCGTTTCCACATCAGCCATTATCGACTCCTCTCTCCTTGTCTGCAAGGATGGCTAACAAAGCAAAGCCAATGAATCGAGAGGAAACGCCATGGACTGGACCGGCAAGGTCGCCTTCATCACCGGCGCGGGGACGGGCATCGGCTTCGGCATTGCCCGGGCCTTCAGCGATGCCGGGATGCGTCTGGCCCTCTCCTACCGGGACGAGGCGCAGCGCGCCCGCTGCGACGCCTGGTTCGCGCAGCGCGGGCGCGAGGCGCCGCTGTGGATCAGGCTCGATGTCACGGATCGCCCCGCATTCGCCGATGCAGCAGACAAAGTCATCGATCATTTCGGCAAATGCCATGTGCTGGTCAACAATGCGGGCGTCTCCGTGTTCGGCCCCACGGACGAAGCCAGCCACGCCGATTATGACTGGATCATGGGCGTCAATTTCGGCGGCGTGGCGAACGGGCTGGTGGCGTTCCTGCCGAAGATCAAGGCCACCGGCGAAGGCGGGCATGTCGTGAACGTCGCCTCGATGGCTGCTTATCTCTCGGGCCCGCAGGCCGGCATCTACACCGCATCCAAGTTCGCGGTGCGCGGCCTCACCGAATCGCTGCGCTACAATCTGGCGCCGCACGGCATCGGCGTCTCGCTGGTGTGTCCCGCACTGGTGGCGACCGATGCCGGCCTCAGCGCACTCAAGCGCCCCGCCCGCTTCGGCGAGAGCGGCTTCGCGCCGGTGGACGAAGCCGAGCTGCGCCACTTCGCGTCCGCCTTCTCCAACGGCATGGACCCGCTGGAAGCCGGCGAGAAGATCCTGCGCGGCGTGAGCGAAAATCGCGGCCTCATCTTCACCCACCCGGAATTCGCCGAGGATTTCAAGGACATCTACGAAACCAGCCTCGCCGCCCTCCCCAACGAAGAAGCCCCGCCCGAGCGGCTGGAAATCGAACGCAAACGCCGCGCCGCCAACAAGGCCGCCCTCGCCGGCGCCCGCATCAACCTCGCCGATCTGACTTGACTTGGGATCATGGGGCGAACGGAAAGCGATCCTGCCATTGCGGGAAATCCTCGCGCGTTCAATAACGCGTTCGCAAGTCGGCAGCGGAAGCCTTGCATGATGGGGGAGATCTTATGAGATCATTGGCGTCGCTTTCCATGATTGCGGTTGTGGCCCTGATGGGTGGGGTAGCTGTGTCTGCACAGGACTATTCACCCGCATTTCGCCCGGACGCGATGGATGATCGGCCGGCGGGCGAGCCGAACCAGGTCATGGTTCTCGCCACCCCGCATCTTTCGCAATGGCGTGACCGTCTCCGTCCCGAGACGGTCGAGCCGCTCGTGTCCCGCCTTGCAAAATGGCAGCCCACAGCGGTCGCCACGGAGGATAGTTCCGGGCTTCTTTGCGATATGATGCGGCGGCAACCAGCGCGCTATGAGGAGGCTTATCGATCCTATTGCTTCGACCCGTCCCGTGCCGCGCTCGCCACTGGGCTCGATGTCCCCACGGCCAATGCGAAGGCGGACGCCATGCTGGCCGACTGGCCGGACATCCCGGCTCCTGCGATGCGTCGCACACTGGCCGCGACCTTCCTGGCAGCGGGAGAGCCTGCATCGGCCCTGGTGCAATGGCTGCGCCTGCCGGATAGCCAGCGCATCGCGGACGGCATTTTGACATCCGACCTTGTCGATCTGCTGAAGGCACGCGCGCAGCGGGTGAACGAAACCGATCTGATCGCTGCGCGTGTCGCAGCGCGCGCCGGGCTGGAGCGCGTGTGGAGCGTGGACGATCAATCGACCTATATGGGCGCGCTGCAGGACGAGGAAGGCTATGGCAAGGCCCTGACGCACGCCTGGGACAATGAGGCAACGAAAGCGCGGATCGCCCAGAGCGACGCGCTTGCAAGCGCCATCACCTCATCCGATGGCCTTCTGAATCTCTATCGCGCCTTCAACGATCCATCCTACGCCATCGAGGCCTACAAGTCAGACTGGGGACCAGCGCTGGCCGCCCCCTCTCCGCAAGGATTTGGCAGGCGCTACGTCGCCTATTGGGAAACCCGCAACCTGCGGATGGTCGCGAACATCCGGGAAGTGCTCGGTCGACGGCCAGGGACAAGGATGCTGGCGATCGTCGGCTCGTCGCACAAAGGCTATTACGAAGCCTATCTCCATCAGATGCGCGACGTGAAGCTGGTCGATATCGCGCCGGTTCTAAAGTAGGCGGTAAAAGGAACGCCGCCCATTGGCTTGCCCGAACAGCCAGCGGCCGGACTGAACTGTAAGGGAGCAGCAGACCTGCCCTCCCCCTCCCTCGTCATTCCCGTGCACACGGGAATCCAGTCACCCGCGCGACGCGAAACCCGGGCTGAAGGCAAGGTCGTCCACCGAAAGCGCGACAAACCGCCATTTGCAGTCCGCCGGCACGAAATGCCGATCCACCCTACCCCGCCGGCTCAAGGATCCTCTCCACCACTGCCGCCGTGATCGGATGATAGTCGCCTTGCGCCTGCGCGAAGATGCGGCGCGCGACGGGCATGCCCCAGTCGCCCTGTGCCGCCAGCGCGCGGTAGACGGGGCGGATGAGCAGCAGCCGCCCGACGCGCGGCAGGAATTCCCCGGCGGAGGCGAGCGCGGGCTCGTAGCGATTGCCGATCGCCAGTGTCAGCCAGGCCGAGCGCACATAGGCGTTGGGCGAGGTGCCGAGCTTCATCGCGCCGTCCAGCTCGGCGAGGCGCACGGAAGGCAGCGTGCGCGGCAGGCCGTTGAGGAAGCGCTGCCATTCCTGCGTGCCCCAGCTCGCGAACGGTAGGGACGCGACCGGACCGCCCGCCTTCACCTGCTCGATCGCGGCATCCACCTGCGCGAGCGTGGCGGAGCGCACATGGACGGCATTGTCCGGCAGGCCGGCCTCATAGGCCCAGCGGTCGAGCTGCAGCTTCGCTTCGAGCGCCGCATCGCCCTTGATGAGGTTGGCGCGCAGGTCGGCGAGCCAGCCGGCCGTGGTCTGCGGCTGGAACGCGTGGCGATCGAAATAGGCGCGCAGATAGGCGTCCCAGCGCTCCCGCCCGACGGTCTTCTCGATGGTGCGCAGGAAGATGGCGCCCTTGTTGTAGGCCAGCTCGCCCGCTTCCTCGCCCGGCCCCACATAGAGCTTCGTCGCGTTAGGCTTGCTGCCGCGCAGGTCCCGCTGGAGATCGTCCCACGAGATGTCGGCCAGCACGGCCGCGCGTTCCTTGCCGTAGACGATCTCGTCGATGCGATTCTCGAAATAGGTGGTGAAGCCCTCGTTCAGCCAGCCGTCCGGCCAGGTCGCGTTGGTGACGAGATTGCCGGACCAGCTGTGCGCCAGCTCGTGCGCCACCACGTCCACATTGGCCTTGTCGCCGGTGAAGATCGTCGGCGTAAGGAAAGTGAGCGTCGGGTTCTCCATCCCGCCATATGGGAAGGAGGGCGGCAGCACGAGCATGTCGTAGCGGCCCCAGCGATAGGCGCCGTAGAGCGATTCCGCCGCGTCGATCATCCGCTCGGTATCGTCCAGCTCGGGCGCCACCTTCGCCAGCGTGACCGGCTCGGCATAGACGCCGCTGCGCGGGCCGAGCGGCTGGAACGCCAGGTCCCCCACCGCGAGCGCGATGAGATAGGGTGGCACGGGATGCGCCATGCGGAAGCGATAGCGCTTGCGCCCTGCCCCCGCCGGCTCGCCCTGGGGCGTGAGCCGCTCGCCGCTCATCACCGCGACCAGATCGTCCGGCACCGTGATGCTCGCTTCCCAGGTCTGGCGGATGCCGGGGCTGTCCTGCGTCGGGATCCAGCTGCGATTCTCGATCGCCTGCCCCTGGCTGAAGAGGAAGGGTTTGCGCTTGCCGGCGGTGAGCGCGGGCGGCAGCCAGCCGAGCGCACTCGCATCGGGCCGGGAGCTGTAATGGATGGTGATCTGCCGGGCGGCGCCGATCTGCACGGTCAGCGGCGCGCCCTTGTTCTCCTCGCTGGTGCCGACGGTCCAGCGCAGCGCCCTGCCCTTGTCGTCAGTGATCCGCTCGATCGCGAGTCCCTTGTCGTCCAGCACGATCTCCCGGGCGCCCGGCGCGGCGAGAATGTCCAGCCGGGCCGATCCGCGCATCACCCGCGCCTCGAAATCGGCGTCGAGATCGAGCGCGACATGCGTGACACGCGCGACACGCGGCTGCGCATAGGTCTCGCTGTCCACCGCGTCGGGCGTGGTCAGGATGGGCGAGACCGCGGCGGGCCGGGCATGGAGGGGAGAGAGCAGGGCAAGGCCGACGAGGGCAGGAAGCAGGATACGCATGGCCCTTCTTTGACGATGCGGGAGAGCGCCCGCAAGGGGGTCATGCCCGCGCGGCGCCGTCACGCCCGGTTCCGCCACGCCGGGTCCGCTCAGGCGTCCGCCTTGCGCCCGTCAAAGCCCTGCCGCGCGGTCTCGACCGTGTCCAGATGCGCCTGCGCCCATTCCCACACGCCGCAGAAGGCCTCGCCCAGGCTCTCGCCCAGCGCCGTCAGTCGATAGTCCACGCGCGGCGGCACGACCGGGTGCACGGTGCGGCACACCAGCCCGTTGCGCTCCATCCGGCGCAGCGTCTGGGTCAGCATCTTCTGGCTGATGTCCGGCACTTTCTGCGCGATGCGGGTGAAGCGCTGCTCGCCATGGTCGTGCAGCACCTCGATGAGGATCATGGTCCACTTGTCCGCCACCTGCGCGATCAGGTCCTGCACCAGCGCTTCCACGCGGGGGTCGATCTCATCATAGCGCGCGGGGCTTGCGCTTCCGGGGCTCGCTGTCATCCGATACTCTCTTTCAGACCAATACTCTCTTTCGAGTAAGTATAAATCTTTTTGGTGCCTTCTTTCGATTCGAAAGTATCGGCATAGATAGGGTGTCGTCCACTGGCAAAGAGGAGACTTCCCATGAAAACCACCGGCAACACGATGCTCGTCACCGGCGGCGGCTCGGGCATCGGCCGCGCGCTTGCCCAGCGCTTCCATGATCTTGGCAACACCGTCATCGTCGCCGGGCGCACCGCCGCCACGCTCGAGGAAACCATCGCGGGGCGCGCCGGCATGCATGCCCTCACGTTCGACGCGAGCGATCCGGCAAGCATCGCCGCGCTGGCGGAAGAGGCCATCGCCCGCTTCCCGGCCCTGAACATCCTGTTCAACAATGCGGGCATCATGCAGCGCGAGGACCTGACCCGCAAAGGCGACACCAGCATTGCCGAGCGGACCATCACCACCAATCTGCTCGCGCCCATCCGCCTCACCGATGCGCTGGTGACGCATCTCTCGGCCCAGCCGGACGCGGCGATCATCAACACCACCAGCGGCCTCGCCTTCGTGCCGCTGATCGGCACACCCAGCTACAACGCGAGCAAGGCGGCGCTGCACAGCTGGACGGTCTCGCTGCGCGCGCAGCTTGCCGGCACCATCGAAGTGATCGAGCTCGCCCCGCCCGCCGTGCGCACGGAGCTGACCCCCGGCCAGTCCACCCGGGAGAACTACATGCCGCTGGAGGATTATGTCGCGGAAGTCATGGCGCTCTTCCACACCGTGCCGACCCCGCCGGAAATCCTGGTCGAGACCGTGAAGTTCCTGCGCTACGCCGAGCGCGAGGGCCGTTTCGACGAGACCGTCAAGGCCATCTCCGCGCTTTGAACGCGCGAGGCGGCGCGCGGCTTCCGACGCGGCCTCATGCGGCAGGGACGATGGCGGCCGCGACGGCCGCTATCGTTCCGCGCCGATCATGGTAGGGTCGGTCCTCGACGGGCGCCTGCCCTGTCGAGGCGGGAGAGACGGTCATGAAGCATGAAGGCAGCTGCCATTGCGGGGCGATCCGGGTGGCGATGGACGGCGATCCCGTCGATGCCGGCGAATGCAATTGCTCGATCTGCCGGCGGACCGGCGCCCTGTGGACGTACCGCTCGCCCGGCGAGGTGGAGGTCACCGGCACCGGCGTGGGCTATGTGCAGGGCGACGCGACCCTGACCCTGTGGCATTGCGGCACCTGCGGCGTCGTCACGCATTGGACCCCGCATGATCCGGCCTATGACCGGATGGGCATCAACCTGAGGCTGTTCGAGCCTGCGCTCTGGGAAAACCTGCCCCGCCGGTTCATCGACGGCGCGAGCTGGTAGACGCGCCCGCCACCCGGCTGGGCGGCAGGCCGCGCCCCTCCGGGCCTGTCAGGGCTGATCGACATTGTCCTAGGGAGCTTGGACGAATTCCGAGGCCATGGCGGCGCACCATCTCTCGTCATTCACGACGTCATCCCGGACTCGATCCGGGATCCCGCTTCTTCCTTCTTAAAACCCGCTGGACCCGGCGATCGTCAAGGCAGCGGGATCCCGGATCGAGTCCGAGATGACGAATAGAAATGGCTGAAAAGCTCGCTTTTGGCTCTGTCAGAATCCGCGAATTTGTCCACGCTGCCTAGGCCGCCCGCGCCGCCTCGTAATCCACCATCGGCACCCACCAGCCATGGACCTGCGGCCGCATGCGGGTGGGCACGGGCACCTTGGCGACCGGCCCGGCAGGCAGATCGCCCGCATTCCAGATCCACAGCGCATGTTCGAATGCATCCGGCCCGAGCTGGTGATCGACCACCGCGATCAGCCAGCCCTCATGGCCGGGTTCGCTGGCCGGCACATGGACGGTCTCGCTCATGCCGTGCGCCGGCGGCAGGTTGTAGCCGACGATCTCGCCTGTCTCGAAATCCTTGCGCAGCAGCGCCGAGAACATGACGCCGACTACGCCGCCCATCACCGGAGGCCCCATGGGCTGCGGGTTCATGCTGCAATACCAGCCGCGCCGGTAGGGCCGGCCCTGATCGGCATCGGCGATGCGCGGCATGTCTCCCGGAGGGCCGAGCGGCGTCACTGCCACGCCATCGCCGTCGCCCTTCATGTCCATGGTCCAGCGCTGGAAGCCGCCGCCCAGCATCTGGGGCGGGACATTGATGCCGCTGTCCGCCTGGATGTGGGGGAAAGCGATCGTGTCCGTGACATGATGGTCCATATGGACCTTGCCGTCGTCGGTCTCGAAGGCATTCATCATGTGGAAGCTGGACATGCCCTTGGGCCCCTTGAACCAGCGGATCTGCGAGACGTCGCCATAGCGGGGCATGATGCCGACATGATATTCGAGCTCCTGCTGATGCACCCAGTGGGCGCCTTTCGCCTTCACGCTCTCCAGGTCGGAGGTGGTGGGCTGCAAGGGGAAGATCGCGTAATTTTCGGTAATGACGAAGTCGTGGACGAGGCTGCAGAACGGCGCCTCGAACCATTGCTCCTTCACCAGCTTGCCGTCCCGGTCGGTCCACCAGTAGGCCATGGTCTTCGAGCAGAGCCCGTCCGCCTCATAGCCATAGACGAACATCTCCTTCGTCTCGGGATCGACGCGGACATGGGCCGTCATCGTCTTCGATCGCAGGACGCCGCCAAAGTCATAGGCGCCGATGGTTTCCAGCGTATGCGGATCGACCTGATGGCCCGGGCCATCCTCCTTGGTCATGATGAGCTTGCCGGCATGCCAGACGGGCGTCGTGTTGGAGACGGTGCCCTCGATGTCGAAGGCGGAAGGATCGTTGGTGTAGGGATTGCGGTAGCGCCCGAACAGGCGCCTGCCCGCGGCGCGCTCCGCTTTCCAGCGCGGCGTCTGCACATAGCGGATGTCATAGTCCACGGTGCCGTCAGCGTTGAAGAGCACCCGGCTGATCATGCCGTCGTCGGAAAGCGCGGTGTCCGGCTGGAAGAAGGGGGGGAACTGCGGATCGGGCACCGCCCGGAAGAATGCGCCGCGCACGTCGGCGGGAATCGTGCCCTCGCTCGCCTTCAGGCCCTTGATCGAGACTTCCTGGCCTACCGGCTTGTTGAGGCCGGTATAGTCCGGGGTCGCGGGAAATGACATCGCTCTCTCCAGTCTGTTGTGGCCCTCTTTCTGCCTCCTTCCCCAGGCGGTGACTATGACTCAGATCACATTTCTTCTGACCAATATAGACGCATGGGATTGGTCACGAGCATCTTGTGCTGGAGCTCCGGCGTGGTGGCGATGCGGGGAATCATGTCGACCACCAGCCCATCGTCGGGGATGGCGTCCTGCATGTTCGGGTGCGGCCAGTCGGTGCCCCAGATGACCCTGTCCGCATAGTCAGCGACCAGCGGCGCGACCGAGCGGGCGAAGTCGTCCCAGGGCGGGCCGGCGGGGTCCAGCCGGTCCGGGCAGGTCGCCTTGAACCAGATGTCCTCGCGGCTGTCGAGCAGGCGGCGGAAGGCCTTCATGTCCGCGCCGTCAGGCCCCTGGCTCACGTCCGGGCGGCCCATATGGTCGATGACGATCGGCACGGGAATGGCATCCATGAAGGGGCGCAGCTCCTCCAGAATGTCCGCCTCGAAATAGATGACGACATGCCAGCCCGCCGGCAGGCGCCCCGCCACCTCGAGGAACTTGTCCTTGGGCGCATCGTCCACCAGCCGCTTGAGGAAATTGAAGCGGATGCCGCGCATCCCGCCCTCGTGCAGCGCCGCGAGCTCCGCCTCGTCGATCGCGGGATCGACCACGGCGATGCCGCGCGCCTTGCCTTGCGCGCGGGCGATCGCGTCGAGTGTGGCGGCATTGTCCGTGCCGTGGCAGCTTGCCTGCACGATGACGTTGCGCGCGAAGCCGAGATGGTCGCGCAGCGCGAACAGCATGTCCGGCCCGGCATCGCGCGGCAGATATTTCGCCTTCGGGCTGAACGGGAACTGCGCCATCGGCCCGAAGACGTGGCAATGCGCATCGATCGCGCCCGGCGGTGGCGTGTAGCGCGGCTTGGAGGGCTTCTCGTTCCAGGAGAGGATGCGCTCGTCGTTCGTCATGCTGGTCTGCCTGTCCTAAAAATATCGTCCGCTTCGGCGGTGCCCCCGGTGCCGTCGGCACCGCGAGCGTCCCTTGTTCCCTGACCGGTGCCCGATGCCCCGCGTCGCGGCGGCCCGGCCCCGGCCGGTTCCTTATCCGAACAGCCCGCTGCTCATCCGAACACGATGCCGTCCATGAGCTTGCGCGCGGTGCGCAGCATGCCCGCTTCCACCGGCTGGCCTGCCGCGTCCACCGTCACGACGCATTCGGTCACGCCGGTGGGATGCTCGACGCCCAGCGTCTTGGTCGCGCCATCCGGCACCTTCGCCACCGATGCGGCCGGCGAGCCCTCGATCAGGCAGGCCGTCGCCACGCTCACCGCGCCCAGCACGCCGATGGAGGCATGGACGCGATGCGGAATGAGCGAGCGCACGGTGATGGCCCCGCCCTCGCGCGGCGGCGCGACGAGCATCATCTTGGGGACGGACTTTTCCGTCACGTCGCCAAGGTTCATCATGGCGCCGACCTTGAGGCGGATCGCTTCGACCTTCGCCTTCATGTCGGCATTGGCGTCCAGCGTGTCGCGGTCCTCATAGCCGGTGACGCCGACGTCGCTCGCCAGCATGACGACGCAGGGCATGCCATTGTCGATCATCGTGACCCGGACGCCGTCGATCTCGTCGACGCCGTTGCCGGTGGGCAGCAGCGCGCCGCAGGAGGAGCCGGCGGTGTCGCGGAACAGCAGTGGGACCGGCGCCGCCGTGCCCGGCACGCCGGTGATCGCGGCCTCGCCGTCATAGGTCACCGTGCCGCCGGGCGTCTGCACCGTGGCGACGGCGATCTGGCCGGTATTCTCCATGAAGATGGCGACGCGGGTCTCGTCGCCCGTCGGCGCGACCAGTCCGCGCTCGATGGCGAAGGGCCCGATGCCGGCGAGGATGTTGCCGCAATTCTGCGCGTCGGTGACGATCGCCTGGTCGACGAACACCTGCAGGAAGAGATAGTCGACATCGACGCCCTCCCGCGCGGACTTCTTCACCACCGCGACCTTGCTGGTCAGCGGGTCGGCGCCGCCCATGCCATCGATCTGGCGCGGATCGGGCGAGCCCATGACGCGCAGCAGGAAGGCGTCGCGCGTGGCCGTGTCGGCAGGCAGGTCTTCCGCGAGGAAATAGCCGCCCTTGGACGTGCCGCCCCGCATCCACATGCAGCGCACGCCACCCGGCACGACCGGCTCAGACATATTTGAGCCCTTCCTTCTCCAGCCGCTCGCGCATCTTGTAGAGGTCGAGGCCGAGCACGCCGTTCGCCATCTTCTCGCGCTTGTCGCCTTCATTGGCTTCGCGCGCGCGGGCGGCCTCCAGCACCTTCTCGGCATTGGCGCGCGGCACGACGCACACGCCATCATCGTCCGCCACGATCACGTCGCCCGGATTGACCAGCGCATTGGCGCACACCACCGGCACGTTGACGCTGCCCAGCGTGTTCTTGACCGTGCCCTGCGCGTAGATGGCCTTGGACCAGACGGGGAAGTTCATCTCGGTCAGGTCCCGCACGTCCCGCACGCCGGCATCGATGACGAGGCCACGGCAACCGCGCGCCTGCGCGCTCGTCGCCAGCAGGTCGCCGAAATAGCCGTCCTCGCAGGGGCTGGTCGGCGCCAGCAGCAGGATGTCGCCAGCCTTGAGCTGCTCGATGGCGACATGGACCATCCAGTTGTCGCCCGGAGGCGCGCTGATGGTGAGCGCACTGCCGGCCACGCGTGCGCCGCGATAAATGGGGCGCATGTAGGACGCCAGCAGACCGGTGCGGCCCTGCGCCTCGTGGACCGTGGCGACACCGCAGGCGGCGAGACCATCGATCACCTCCAGCGGCGCACGCTCGATATTCTGCACGACGACACCCATGGCAGCTCCTCTCATTCCTCAGATTGACCGTCATCACTCTTCATGACGCCTCACCGCCATCATAGTGACATGGCGCACGCCATCCACCCCCATGCGCGCGCTAGGCAAGCGCGAACTTTGCGCGGACCATAAGCTGCTGCTAAGTCCGCCCCGATGCTGACGCCCTGGTCCTTCAATCTGCGCCACCTCGCGGCGGTCGCGGCCGTCGTGAGCCGGGGCAGCGTTTCCGCCGCCGCCAGCACAGTCCACCTGACCCAGCCCGCCGTCACTCAGGCGATCGCGCGGGTGGAGTCCTTGCTGGAGCTGCAGCTCTTCGAGCGGCGCACCGACGGCATGACGCCCCTGCCCCCCGCCCGCGCGCTCGCCGCGCGGATCGAGCGGGCGCTGGCGCTGATCGGCTCGCACCGCGTCACCACGGCCCAGATGCGCGCGTTCCTCGCGGTCGCCGATGCCGGCAGCTATGCCGCGGCGGCCGCGCGCACCGGCCTGTCCCAGCCCACGCTGCACCGCGCGCTGGGCGATCTTGCGCTAATCCTGCGCCGTCCGCTGGTCGAGCGGCGGGGGCGCGGCATCGCGCTCACCGATCCGGGCCGGCGCACGGCCCGCGCCTTCCGCCTCGCCCGCAGCGAGCTGGAAGCGGGCCTGAGCGAAGCGCTGGGCGAGAACCGGCCGGGCGTCGCGCGTCTCACTATCGGCGCCATGCCGCTTTCCCGCGCACGAGTGCTGCCCATGGCGCTGGCGCGCTTCCATGCCGCGCATCCGGACGTCGAGATCGTCATCGTGGAAGGGTCGCATGGCGAACTCACCGAGCCGCTGCGCGACGGGAGCATCGATTTCATGATCGGCGCGCTGCGCGAGCCGCCGCCGGGGCCCGATCTGGTACAGCGCCCGCTCTTCCATGCCGGCGTGATCGCGCTCGCCCGCGCCGGCCATCCCATCGCCGCGCTGGCCGGGGATGCGGACGCGCCGACGCTCCCGCCGCTGGCCGCACTCGCCCGCTATCCGTGGATCGTGCCCTCCTCGGGCGCGCCGCTGCGCACGGGGTTCGAGGCCATGTTCCGGTCCGCCGGGCTCGATCCGCCGATCGTGCCGATCGAGTGCGGCTCGGTTATGATGATCCGCGAGATTCTGATGCAGACCGATTTCCTCACGCTGCTCGCGCCGGACCAGGTCTCGGTGGAGCGGCAGGCCGGCTGGCTGGTCTCGCTCGGCGAGCCGCCCGGCCAGTTCGATCGCACCATCGGCATCACCACGCGCGCCCAGTGGCGCCCCTCGCCCGCGCAGGCCGATTTCATTGCGCAGCTGGACAGGGCTGCAGCCGAACCATTCGCCTGACCTTATAGCCACCGGCGCGTTCAAATTTGCGCTCGCGCGCGCGAGACGCCAAGGAGGATGCATGAGTCCGAGGATTGCCCTGATCGGCTTTGGCGAAGCCGGGAGAACCTTTGCCGCCGCCGGCGAATGGCGCGCGACCGTGCGCGTGTTCGATATCAAGACGCTCGATCCCGCGACGGCGCCTGCCATGCGCGCCGCTTATGCCGCGCACGGCGTCATCGGCTGCGAGACGCTGGCGCAGGCGCTCGATGGCGCCGACATCGTGCTTAGCCTCGTCACGGCCGATCAGGCCGCCCCGGCCGCGCAGGCGGCAGCGCGGGACATCCCGCCCGGGGCGCTGTTCTGCGATCTCAATTCGGTGTCCCCTGGCACCAAGACGCGCAATGCCGCCGTGCTGGAAGCGGCTGGCGGGCGCTATGTGGATGTTGCGGTCATGTCCCCCGTGCAGCCCGCCGCGCTGACGGCGCCCCTGCTGGTGAGCGGCCCGCATGGCGATGATGGTGCAGCCATGCTGCGCAGCATCGGCTTCTCGAAAGTGCAGCCTTGCGGCCCCTCCATCGGCGCGGCGAGCGCGACCAAGATGGTCCGCTCGGTGATGGTCAAGGGCATCGAGGCGCTCACCGCCGAGATGTTGCTCGCGGCCCGCGCGGCGGGCGTGACGGACGGCGTGCTGCGTTCGCTCGGCGGTGACTGGCCGCAGAAGGCGGACTATAATCTCGATCGCATGCTGGCTCATGGCACGCGCCGCGCGGCCGAGATGGAAGAAGTCGTGGCGACGCTGACGGAGCTGGGCATCGATCCCTTGATGACGCGCGGCACGGTGGCGCGCCAGCGGGCGATGGGCACATTGCTCGCCGGGGCGGACATGCCGCAGGATCTGGAAGCCAAGCTCGCCCTGCTGGACGAACGGCATCCCGAACGGACGTCGAACCCGGCCGGCAGGAGCGCCGCATGAAGGACTGAGAAAGCCCTTTCCACACGCCGGATCAGTTCCGGGGCGAGGAAGGGAAGACCGACAATGAAGAAATACAGAGACGATCACGAGAGGTAACCGAATGACGATGATCATCGACTGCCATGGCCATTACACGGTGCTGCCCAAGGCGCATGACGAATGGCGCGAGCAGCAGAAGGCCGCCTTCAAGGCCGGGCAACCCGCGCCGCCTTATCCCGAGATTTCGGACGACGAGATCCGCGAGACGATCGAGGCCAATCAGCTGCGCCTCATCAAGGAACGCGGCGCGGACATGACGATCTTCAGCCCCCGCGCCTCGGCCATGGCCCCGCATGTCGGCGATCAGTCGGTCGCGGTCCCGTGGGCGCAGGCCTGCAACAATCTCATTGCCCGCGTGGTGGACCTCTTCCCTGAGACGTTCGCGGGCGTGTGCATGCTGCCCCAGTCGCCCGAAGCGGACATGACGAGCTCCATCGCGGAGCTGGAGCGCTGCGTGAACGAGCTGGGCTTCATCGGCTGTAATCTCAATCCCGATCCTGGCGGCGGCCATTTCAAGCACCCCCCGCTCACGGACAAATTCTGGTATCCCTTCTACGAGAAGATGGTCGAGCTCGACGTGCCGGCGATGATCCACGTCTCGGGCAGCTGCAATCCGGCGATGCATGCCACCGGCGCTTATTATCTGGCGGCCGACACCATCGCCTTCATGCAGTTGCTGCAGGGCAATCTCTTCGCGGATTTCCCGACCCTGCGCTTCATCATCCCGCATGGCGGCGGCGCGGTGCCGTATCACTGGGGCCGCTTCCGGGGCCTGGCTGACATGCTCAAGCAGCCGAGCCTCGACACGCTGCTCATGAACAACGTGTTCTTCGATACCTGCGTCTACCATCAGCCGGGCATCAACCTGCTGGCCGACGTGATCGACAACAAGAACATCCTGTTCGGCAGCGAGATGGTCGGTGCCGTGCGCGGGATCGACCCGACCACCGGCCATTATTTCGACGACACGAAGCGCTATATCGATGCGCTCGACATCTCCGACCAGGAACGCCACGCCATCTTTGAGGGCAATACCCGCCGCGTTTTCCCGCGTCTCGACGCCAAGCTGAAGGCCCGCGGGCTCTAGAGAGGACCATATGACCGAGAAGAAAGAGAGAATCGACGTTCACGCCTATCTCGCCGAGTTTGACGACATTCCCGGCACCCGCGTGTTCACCGCCCAGCGCGCGCGCAAGGGCTACAACCTCAACCAGTTCGCGATGAGCCTGATGAAGGCGGAGAACCGCGAGCGGTTCAAGGCGGACGAGAGCGCCTATCTGGACGAGTGGAACCTCACGCCCGCCGCCAAGGCCGCCGTGCTGGCCCGCGACTACAACGCGATGATCGACGAGGGCGGGAATGTCTATTTCCTGTCCAAGCTGTTCTCGACCGACGGCAAGAGCTTCCAGTTCGCCGCCGGCTCGATGACCGGCATGACCCAGGAAGAATATGCACAGATGATGATCGATGGCGGCCGTTCGCCCGCGGGTGTGCGCTCGATCAAGGGAGGCTACTGATATGGCACGCGTTACCACGGGCATCACGTCCAGCCACATTCCCGCGCTCGGCGCGGCCATCCAGACCGGCACCAGCGACAATGATTACTGGGGCCCGGTGTTCCGGGGCTACCAGCCGATCCGCGACTGGATCAAGCAGCCCGGCAACATGCCGGACGTCGTGATCCTGGTCTATAACGACCATGCCTCGGCCTTCGACATGAACATCATCCCGACCTTCGCGATCGGCTGCGCGGAAACGTTCAAGCCCGCCGACGAGGGATGGGGTCCGCGCCCGGTGCCTGACGTGAAGGGCCATCCGGACCTTGCCTGGCACATTGCCCAGAGTCTGATCCTCGACGAATTCGACATGACCATCATGAACCAGATGGACGTCGATCATGGCTGCACCGTGCCCCTCTCGATGATCTTCGGCGAGCCCGAGGAATGGCCGTGCAAGGTCATCCCCTTCCCGGTCAATGTCGTCACTTATCCGCCGCCGTCGGGCAAGCGCTGCTTCGCGCTCGGCGACAGCATCCGCGCCGCGGTCGAGAGCTTCCCGGAAGACCTCAACGTCCATGTCTGGGGCACCGGCGGCATGAGCCACCAGCTCCAGGGCCCGCGCGCCGGCCTCATCAACAAGGAGTTCGACCTGAACTTCATCGACAAGCTGATCAGCGACCCCGAGGAGCTGAGCAAGATGCCGCACATCCAGTATCTGCGTGAAAGCGGATCGGAAGGCATCGAGCTGGTCATGTGGCTCATCATGCGCGGCGCGCTGCCGGAGAAGGTGCGGGATCTCTACACCTTCTACCATATCCCGGCCTCCAACACCGCGCTCGGCGCGATGATTCTGCAGCCGGAAGAGACCGCAGGAACGCCGCTCGAACCGCGCAAGGTGATGAGCGGACACAGCCTGGCCCAGGCCTGATCGTCCACTGACCCTCTCCCCTCTCGAGGGGAGAGGGTTGGGAGAGGGGTCGGCCACGCTGCGGCGTCAGCCCGCTCCTCCCCTCCTCGCAATCCCCCTTCCCGGCCCTCTCCCTGCAGGTGAGAGGGCGCTCATGTGAAAGGACTGCCCCATGAGAATAGCTCTCGCAGGCGCCGGCGCATTCGGCGAAAAACATCTCGACGGCCTCAAGAATATCGACGGCGTGGAGATCGTCTCGATCATCAGCCGCAAAGCCGAACAGGCCGCGGAAGTCGCCGCGAAATATGGCGCGAAGCACAGCGGCACCGATCTTTCCGAAGCGCTCGCCCGTGACGATGTCGACGCGGTGATCCTCTGCACGCCCACCCAGATGCATGCCGAGCAGGCCATAGCCTGCATGAATGCCGGCAAGCATGTTCAGGTGGAAATCCCGCTGGCGGACAGCTGGGCCGATGCCGAAGCGGTGATGAAGAAGAGCCAGGAAACCGGCCTCGTCTGCATGGTCGGCCACACTCGTCGCTTCAACCCGAGCCACCAGTATATCCATAACAAGATCGTGGCCGGCGAGCTCGCCATCCAGCAGATGGACGTGCAGACCTATTTCTTCCGCCGCAAGAACATGAACGCCAAGGGCGAGCCGCGGTCCTGGACGGACCATCTGCTCTGGCACCATGCCGCGCATACGGTGGACCTGTTCGCTTATCAGGGCCGGCAAGATCGTGCAGGCCAATGCCGTGCAGGGGCCGATCCATCCCGAGCTCGGCATCGCCATGGACATGTCGATCCAGCTCAAGAGCGAGACGGGCGCGATCTGCACCCTGTCCCTCTCGTTCAACAATGACGGGCCGCTCGGCACCTTCTTCCGCTACATCTGCGACAACGGCACCTGGATCGCGCGCTACGACGATCTGGTGACCGGCAAGGAAGAACCCGTGGACGTCAGCAAGGTCGATGTGTCGATGAACGGAATCGAACTGCAGGATCGGGAATTCATCGCAGCGATCCGCGAAGGTCGCGAGCCCAATTCGTCGGTGGCCAGAGTGCTCGATTGCTATCGGGTGCTGGGCGAACTCGAGGTCCAGCTCGAAAAGCAGGGCTGAAAACCTGCACCGGAATGAAACGGAAGCCTTGCCGGAGCAATCTGGCAAGGCTTTTTTCTTGGCGGCGGGCACGCCGTCATTGCATCATGGCGGTGGAACCGTCACAAAGAGACAATAGAAGGCCACGAACATGGCCCCGGCACCCCGACAAGGCGGGCCGGCATCGAAGGAGAGGAATGCCATGCGCGCCGGCGCCGTACTGACCGATGCCCTCAAGTCGTTCGCGGCTGTGGAGAAGCGCATCGTCGAGCTTGGCCCCCGGCTCGAACCGAGCACTGCAAGCGAATTCGTGATGCTTCGGCGCGATCTGGTCCTCGAATTCGCCCGTCTGGGCAACGCGCTGGAGACCGACCCGCAGCTCAAGGCCGAACCCGAGTTGTTGGCTCAGGGAACGCGGCTTCTGGCGGCCTTTCGCACCGAAAACTCGCGCAATCAGGCGGATTGGCCAGTGATCCGCGTGCGCGACAACGTCCAACAATATAGGATCGCGGCGCAGTCGGTCGCCCATAGCTCAAGGGCCTTCTGGCAGTGGGTCGAGCAGCAGTTCGACCTTCCTGCTGGCACCCCCTGAAGATATGTCCTGATCTGTCCGCCAATTCTCCCGTCTCATCCCGCGCCAGCCCAGCTTATCCGCCCTTTTCGCGGCCTCAGCCACCCGTCGGAAACGTGTCGCCCCTGCGAACGCTCTTCCAGCCCCCTCTGCGCGGGCGCTTCATCCCCCGCGCAGCGCGTTCCATGCATCCCGACATTGATTTTTGGGATGACCGGGGACAGAAGCCCCGCATGACCTTGCCATCCACGCCCCTCCCCACGCGCCCGCTCGGCGGGATCGCCGTCTCCGCCATCAGCCTGGGCTGCATGAACCTCAGCCACGCCTATGACGTCTCGCCGAGCGAGGAGGATGCGATCCGGCTGCTCAACCACGCGCTGGACATCGGCGTGACGCATCTGGACAGCGCCGCGCTCTATGGCGGGGGCAAGAACGAGACTCTGCTCGCCAAGGCCGTCGGCCACCGGCGGCAGGACTATCATCTGGCGAGCAAATGCGTCCTCGATCTGATCGACGGCAACCGCGTGCTCGACGGGCGGCCGGAGACCATCGCGGGTTCGCTGGAGCGCTCGCTCGAGCGCCTGAACACCGATTATATCGACCTTTATTACATGCATCGCCTCGACCGGAACGTCCCCATCGAGGAGTCGATCGGCGCGCTGGTCCGCGCGAAGGAAGCCGGCAAGATCGGCGCCATCGGCCTGTCCGAGATGTCCGCGGCGACCGTCCGCCGCGCTCATGCGGTGCACCCCATCGCGGCGGTCCAGTCGGAATATTCTCCCTGGGTCCGCAACCCGGAAGTGGCGGTGCTGGAGGCGTGCCGAGACCTGGGCATCGCCTTCGTCGCTTTCTCGCCGCTGGCACGCGGGATGCTCGCCGGCTCGATCACGGACACGAATTTCGCGCCCGGCGACATCCGCATCCCCATGCCGCGCTTCCAGGAGCCGAATTTCAGCCATAATCTGGAGCTCGCCCAACGGTTCAATGCGCTGGCGGCAGAGCTCGATATCGCCCCCGCGCAACTCAGCCTCGCCTGGGTCCTCGCGCGCGCGCCGGGCATCATCGCCATTCCCGGCACCCGCTCCATCGCGCATCTCGAGGAGAATGTCGCGGCCGCGCACCTCTCTCTTCCGGCCGATGCCATCGCGCAGGTCGATGCCATCTTCGCGCCGGGTGCCGTCGCCGGCCCGCGCTACCCGGCCGGGCCGCAAACGCAGATCGATACGGAGCTGCTGCCCGAAGAAACCGCGCAGGCATGAGCATGGCCCTCGACGAAATCACCCGCCGCGCGATCGAGTGGGACTGCACCCGGCTCATCAACCAATATACGCTGCTCAACGACGCGGCGGACTGGGAAGCGGTGGCGGCGCTCTATGCGGAGGATGGGCAAATGGCCCGCCCCAGCGCGCCGGACAAGCCGGTCATCGGTCGCGATGCCATCCTCGCCGCTTTTCTCGCCCGCCCCGCCCGGGCCGCGCGTCATGTCGTCTCCAATGTCGTGGTGGACGTGATCAGCGAGACGGAAGCGACGGCAAAGAGCATCATCCTGCTCTATCAGGGCTCCGCGAACCCGGACGGTGGCCTGCCGATCCGCGATCCCAGCGGCCCGCTGATCGGAACCTATACGGACCGCCTGTGCAAGACCGCCGAGGGCTGGCGGTTCGCGGAACGGATCGGCGGACTGGACTTCGCCCCATGACCGACGAGCCGCGCGCGTTCACGCCTTTCCTCTCCCGCCCCTATCGGATCGAATGGGGCCATTGCGATCCGGCGGGCATCGTCTACGCGCCACGCTTCCTGGAGATGTTCGGCGAAAGCACCATCATGCTGTTCGAGAAGGCGCTGGGCGTGCGCAAGAGGGACATGGTGAAGACGCGCGGCGTCGTTGGCTTCCCGATGGTCGATGTGTCGGCCCGTTTCATGCGCCCCGCCGCTTATGGCGACGATGTGGTGCTGGAAGTGGAAGCGCCGGATTTCGGCAACTCCTCCTTCACCATCCGTCACCGCCTGCTGAAGGATGGGCACCCCTGCGTCGAGGGCACCGAGAAGCGCGTGTGGACCGTCCGCGATGCCGAGCGTCCGGGCGGGATGCGTGCCGAGCGCGTGCCCGATGACATCCGGGCCATGTTCGGCCCCGCTGCCTGAGACCGATGGCGCGGGACCAGCTCGGAGCCACCATCGGCTATCTCGCGCCGGATTCGCACATCAATCGCTTCTACTGGGCACCGGACGGGCGGCTTTCCACCGGCCGCTTCGTGGACGTGCCAGTCACGCTGCGAAACGCCCGAACGGCAACGCCGGCCCCGGCGCTGGACACCCATGGTTTCGAACTGCTGCATCGCCCGTCCCTCGTGGCCGACCCACGCGAGGCCGCCAGCCCCACAAGCGCCTATGCCGAGGAAATCGTGCGGATCGTGCAGGAAAGGACCGGCGCTGATCTCGTCCTGCCGATGGGCGCCGAGCTTCGATCGAGCGCCGGCCCCGACGGCCGCATCCAGCGCCCCGCCGCCCGCGCGCATGTCGATTTCGACACGCCGACCGCGCATCGTATCGCGCAGAACCGCTACCGTCGCGCCCGGCCGGATGGACCGCCCTTGCGGCGCTTTCTCATCCTCAGCGTCTGGCGCCCCCTGTCCGATCCGCCGCAGGACTGGCCGCTCGCCCTGTGCGATTTCGAGAGTACGCGGGACGATCCGGAAATCCGCAACGTCAAGATCGACGTTCCAGCATTGCCGAGCGACGAAGAGCTCTCAGCACCCATCCCCGGGGAGGAGACCCTCGGGGCGAGCGCTCTGTTCCATGCCAGCCCGGCGCATCGCTGGTGGTGGTATCCGGACATGCATCGGGAGGAGGTCATCCTCATAAAATTCCATGACAGCGATCATCGCCGTGCCTGGCGCGCGCTGCATTGCGCCTTCGAGAACCGCACCAGCGCCGATGCGCATGTGCGCGAGAGCATCGAGTTTCGCGCGGTGGCCTATTTCACCAGGAAATAGCACTGGAAAGATGCGCGAAACATCTACACAGATAGGAGAATCAGAACAGGCCTGACCGGAGAAGAGGGCGTGGAGGGGAATCAGGAAAGCGCTGGGCGGCGCGGGGCAGGCTATCAGTCGTGGCTCGTCGGCCTGCTCAGCCTCAATTTCGGCATCGTGTTCTTCGACCGGCAAGCGCTCAACGTGCTGATGCCCTATGTTCAGCCCGAACTCGGGCTGACGCAGACGCAGATCGGCCTGCTCGCGGGCGGGCTCAGCTTTACGTGGGCCATTGCCGCTTTCGGCATCGGCAAGCTTTCCGACACGATCGGGAACCGCAAGATGCTGCTGGTGCTCTCCACGATCGCCTTCTCCCTCTGCTCCTTCCTGACCGGCCTTGCGTCCAGTTTCGCCTTCCTGCTCGGCGCCCGGCTGCTGATGGGCGCGGCAGAAGGCGGGGTGATGCCGATCAGCCACGCCATGGTGGCCACGGAAGTCTCGCCCAAATGGCGCGGACTGGCGCAGGGCGTGGCTCAGAATCTCGGCTCCAACCTGCTCGGCAGCTTCCTCGCGCCGGTGATCCTCATTCCGTTCGCGGCCGCGTTCGGCTGGCGCGAGGCCTTCTTTCTGGCGGGCATCCCGGGCATCCTGAGCGCGATCATCATCTGGTTCGCGCTGGATGAACCGAAGCGGCCGTCTTCTCCCGCCAACGCCGCTGACCGAATGACGATCAGGCAGGCGCTCGGCACCCGCAATATCCTCATCTGCGTCGTGGTCGGCGTCCTCATGGTCGCGCATTTCGTGACGACCTGGGCCTTCATGCCGCTCTATCTCACGCAACAGCGCGGTATGGACGGTCCGTCGATGGGCTGGCTGATGGGCTCGCTGGGCCTCGCCGCCGCGCTCTACAGCTTTCTGATCTCCGGCCTTTCCGACCGGATCGGGCGCAAGCCGGTCATGGTGGCCCTGCCCTTCCTCTCCGTGCTGGGGCCGCTGGGCGCGCTCTATTTCGACGGACCAGCTTATGTGCTGGCGGCGATCTTCTTCATCGGCTGGGCCGTGAACGGCATCTTCCCCATTTTCATGGCGACGATCCCGTCCGAGAGCGTCGATGCGCGCCACCATGCCACTGTGCTTGGCCTGGCGATGGGCTCGTGCGAGATCCTGGGCGGGGTGTTCGGTCCGCCGATCGGTGGCGTCCTGAATGATGCCTTTGGCCCCTCCGCCTTTCTCTGGATGCTGATCGCGCTTGCCCTTGTGAGCGGCGTGGTGGCGACCTTCCTGCGGGAGACCGCCCCGGCCCGCGTGGGAGGACAGTCATGATGCAAAGGCCAGGATACCGCTCCTTCCGAACAGGCTCTTTCCGGAGGCAAGGTTGATGTCGTCCGATCTGCCCACAGCGCCGGGTACCACGCGCTCCCCGCGTTATCAGATCCTTCTTGTGGCATTGCTGAGCCTCAATTTCGGGATCGTCTTCTTCGATCGCAACGCGCTCAATTTCCTGATGCCGTTCGTTCAGCCGGAGTTGCAGCTCACCCATACGCAGGTGGGCGCGCTGGCAAGCGGCCTCTCGCTCACCTGGGCGTTGGCCGCTCTGGGGATCGGCAAACTGTCGGACATGCTGGGCAGTCGCAAACGCCTTCTGATCCTCGCCACCTTTGCCTTTTCGCTCTGCTCCTTTCTCAGCGGCCTCGCCTCGTCCTTCGCCATGCTGCTCGGCGCACGACTGCTGATGGGCGCTGCCGAAGGCGGCATCATGCCGATCAGCCATGCCATGATCGCCAGCGACGTGGCGCCTGAGCGTCGCGGCATCGCGCAGGGCGTGGCGCAGAATCTGGGCTCCAGCCTGCTGGGATCGTTCGCGGCTCCGGTGTTGCTTGTGCTCTTCGCCGAAACATTCGGCTGGCGATCGGCTTTCTATCTTGCCGGCATTCCCGGCATTATCAGCGCATTGCTGCTCTGGTGGCTCATCGATGAAGCCGCGCCGCCACCCCGCGCCCGGCCGGGCATGATGGAAGAGAAGCATGGCACACTGCACGTGCTACTCCGTCGCAACATCCTCATCTGCGTGGCGCTGGGCGTGCTGCTGGTTTCCTATCTGGTGATCTGCTGGGCCTTCATGCCGATCTTCCTCACCCGGATGCGGGGCTTCGCGCCCGAGACCATGGGCTGGCTGATGGGCACGCTGGGAATCTCCGCCGCCGTCGCGAGCTTCGCCGTGGCAGGGCTTTCAGACCGGATCGGCCGGCGACCGGTGATGATCGTCATGCCCTTTGTCGGCATCATCCTGCCTTTGGCTGCCATCTATTATCACGGCCCCGCATGGGTGATGGCGCTGCTGTTCTTCATCGGATGGTCCATGAACGGCATCTTCCCGATGTTCATGGCCACTGTTCCCTCGGAGAGCGTGGACCCAAGGCATGCCGCGACGGCGCTTGGCCTGACCATGGGCGTGGCGGAAGTGCTGGGCGGCGTCTTCTCGCCTGTGCTCGCGGGCATGGCGGCCGACGCCACCGACCTTTCCGCGCCTCTCTGGATCATGCTCGGCCTCGCCATCGTCTCGGGCGTGGTGGCGATGTTCCTCGACGAGACGGCTCCTTCCCAGCTGAGAAAGAAGGCGGCGGCAGCGACCTGAGACTGGCTATTGGCTTGGTAAAGAACGAGGGGGGCAAAGTCGGATCTGCCCCCCCCCCTGCAATTCCCGATATTCTGTGTTGCTACCGGGGCCTGCCCCCTACGCAAATGACACGCGTCGTCAGAGCCTCGCAGCAGCAATGCGCGCGCCTTCGCTGAGCGCGGCGAGCTTCTTCCAGGCAACTTCCGGGTCGATCTTTCCGTAGCCGGCAAACGTGCCGAAGCCGCAGTCCGTGCTGGCGACCACGCGCTCGGGACCGACGAACGCCGCAAAGCGCTCGATGCGTTGCGCGACCAGTTCGGGATGCTCCACATAATTGGAGCAGCTGTCGATCAGGCCCGGTGCCAGAATGACATCGTCCGGCAATTTTGCGTCGCGCCACACCGCCCATTCATGCTCGTGGCGCGGATTGGCACCCTCGAAAAGCAGCGTGCCGGGGCGCGCGCGCAGGATCGTCGGCAACACCTTCGCAAGATCGATGTCGCAATCATGCGGCCCTTCATAATTGCCCCAACAGATATGCATCCGCAGGCGATCGCGCGGCAGTCCTTCTGTCGCCGCATTGAGCGCCTCGACATTCGCCTCGGCCACCTTCACGAAATCCTCGTCGGAGAGGTCCTGGTAGCCCGTGTGGCGGGACATGGCGAGATCCGGGCAATCGAGCTGCAGATCGAATCCCGCGGCAATGATCGCTTCATATTCCGGACGCATCGCCGTCACGAGATCGGCAAGATAGGCCTCGTGAGTGGGATAATAAGCGTTGGGCTGGAAAGCCGTGATGAGCCCCGGCGAAGCCGCGTTCATGAAACCACGCACGCCGTCGCCCTTGCGCTCGATGGCTTTCGAGAAGCGGGCAATATCCTCGTGGCAAGGGTCAAGATTCTTGAGCTTCACCTGAGAGATGCAGGAGGCGCGCGTAAACTCCTGATCTCCCATGATCGCCGCCAGCTTCTTTCGCAGGTCGGGATAAGGAGCCAGGTCCAGCGCGGGCTTGCGGGGACTATGTCCGCCAAAACCTTCAAGACGCTCGATGATATATGTCGAATAGCCGACCTTGCCCAGTTCGCCATCCGACACGATCGTGACGCCGGACGCGACCTGTCGCTCAACGGCCTGATCGATCGCCGCCTGAACGACCCGGTCGAATTCCTCGACATCATAAGGCTCGCCATGGTCACGGGCGATGAGGAGCGGCGTGAGCTCCGGGCCACGAGGCAGACTGCCGACATGCGTAACGCCAATATCAATCATCTGAATGAAATCTCCTGAAGAAGGGAGCGGCTGGATCCCCACAGCAAACGAGTGCGGCCCTGCCCGTGTGGGTCTTGCGACACGCAAGTTTTATTGATTTTGTCCATTTCATCGCGTGAAAACGGCCTTCCGAGCACAGCCGTGTTACTTACTAGACACATACAGCCATGCTAGAACAACAATAGTCGGCGAAAGTCCAGTTCGAGACAGCAATATTGCCGACAACAGAGGAGAGGGGATATGCGGGTTCAACACGCATGTAGTACAGCTTTGCTTGCGATTTCCACTGTTATCGCGGCGCCGGCGTGGGCTCAGGGGGAAAGCACGCCACAGGACAATCCTGGCGCCGATCCCACGGATATCATCGTCACCGCGCAGTTTCGCGAAACCCGCCTGCAGGATACACCCATCGCCATCACGGCCGTGAATGCGGCGATGCTTGAGCAGCGCGCGCAGACCAATGTCTCCGACATCGCCGCGCAGGCGCCCAACGTCACGCTTCAGCCGCAGGGACAGTTCAACGGCTCCGGGTTGGTGGCCTTCATCCGCGGTGTCGGGCAGGTCGATTTCAACTATGCGCTCGAGCCGGGCGTCGGCATCTACGTTGATGATGTCTACTATCCGACCGTCACCGGCTCGCTGCTGGACCTCATGGATCTCGACCGTATCGAGGTGCTGCGCGGACCTCAGGGCACGCTTGCGGGCAAGAACTCCATCGGCGGCGCGATCAAGCTGTTCTCCACCAAGCCGGACGGCAGCGGCCGGGGTTCCTTTCAGGTCACCTATGGCTCCTTCGACCGCGTGGAAGCGCGCGGCTTTGCCGATTTCGCGATCACCGACAAGCTGTTCGCCCGTATCGCCGGCTCCGCGCAGAGCCGGGACGGTTACGTCACGCGGCTCGATTACGGCCTGACGCATCCCGGCTCGGGTGTGCCGTCCAACAACAATACCGGCAAGGGCGTCGAACTGGGGACGCTGGGCGGCAAATCCTATGTGGCCGGGCGGCTCTCCCTGCGCTGGCTGCCCAGCGAGACCGTCGAGATCAACATTGCGGGCGACTATACGCGGGACAATTCCGAGGCCGGCGCGTCCGTGCTGCTGCATGCCGCATCCGATGCCAACGGCCAGAATCCATGGATCGATCCGATCACGGGCCTCCAGGTCACCAATCGCACGGGCACCAATGCGGACGGGCAGCCCTGGGTCGCGAACACCATCACGGGCGCACCGATCCTCTATGACTGCAAATTCGTGCCTTATGGCCGCTATAGCTGCGACACGCCGCCGGCCGGCTATGATCGTCGCTTCATCAGCTATGAGACATTCCAGGACCAGATGGCGCCGACATCGCAGTCGCCGTACAAGCCCTATGCGGTCAATCCGATCCAGCATTTCAACGGATGGGGCGTTCAGGGAACGATCGACATCGAACTCGCGCCGACGCTCAAACTGACGTCGATCACGGCCTATCGCCGTTATGATTCCTCATGGGCGCAAGGCGAGGATGGGTCTCCCCTGCCAAGCCAGCAACTGCTCCAGACCCTTGAGCACAGGATGTGGAGCGAGGAAATCCGCCTCAACGGCAGCCTTGGAGAAGGGCTGTTCGAATATACACTTGGCGGCTTCTACCATGACCAGGACGGCTCGCTGAACGCGCGCGTCGACCTCAATTATGCGGGCATCGACTTCATTCACGGCCCCGACAGCACGCCCTCGACGTCCAAGGCCCTTTATTTCAACGGCACTTTCCATGCGACGGACGCCCTCAACATCTCCGGCGGCATCCGCCACAGCTGGGATGAGAAGACGTACACCTATTTCCGCAGCAATCCCGACGGGACCATCCCCGGCCCCCTCCCCTGCGCCTTCTTCCTTGGCGCGCCGACGGCCGGCCCCACCGGCATCGGCAACGATCCCAACTGCCTGCTGCTTGGCCTCTATGACGTGAGCGACACGTTCAAGGGCGAACGCACCGACTGGCGCGTTGCGGCAGACTATCGCTTCTCCGAGGCAGCCATGGTCTACGCTCAGGTCACCACGGGCTACAAGGGCGGCGGCGTCAACCCGCGCCCCTTCTTCGGGCCATCCAGTCCCAACAATCAGCTCAAGGCGTTCAATCCCGAAACGCTCACCACTTATGAAGTGGGCTTCAAGACCGATCTGTTCGACCGCAAGTTGCGGCTCAATGGTGCGCTGTTCTTCAACAAGTACAACGACATCATCCTGACGCTCTCCGCCTGCCCGATCTCGCCTTGCCTCCAGCCGAACAATGTCGGCAAGGCGGACGTGAAGGGCGTGGAGCTGGAGTTCACGGCACGCCCCTTCGACCACTTCACCATCGATGGTTCGTTCAGTTATCTGGACTTCGAATATACCGAACTCAACGGGACCGAAGCCGAGCTGGGCGGTCTGACGCTGGACATGATCACGCCCTATACGCCCAAGTGGAAATGGAGCGGCGGCATTCAATATGACTTTCCGCTCGGCAGCGACACGCTCACAGCCCGCCTGGATGGCGATTATCAGTCCCACATGTATGCCGAAGCGATCAACGACCCGCGCTACAACAAGATCGATGGCCGCTTCCTCATGAATGCGCGCCTCGCTTATCGCACAGCCGACAATGACTGGACCTTCGCGCTGGAAGTGCGGAACCTGACGGACAAATATTACTACACCTCGCTGTTCGACCAGCATTTCAGCTCGAGTACCGTCTCGGCCGGCGTCGGCCTGCCGCGCACCTGGGCAGCGACGATCAAGCGCAACTTCTGATCGGTTCAAATCAGGGAGGGAGGGGGCCGGAACACGTTTCCGGCCCCATTCTCATATACGGCCCGTCTCGATGAGCATATTTACAAATGGTTCGATCTTGAATTAATAGAAGACACATAAATAGGTGACAAGCCTCGCTGGCGCAGGGACGGACGTGGACGCTGCGTCTGTTCGGGCATGCCAGACCGCGAAACGCAGGAGACGAGCCATGGAAGTGAGTAAGCTACACCCCGTTTTTGGCGGCGAGATCATTGGCGCGGATCTGTCCCAGGAGCCGGACCCGTCCCTCGTCACGTTCATCGAAGATGCGATGAGGCAGTACGGCGTGGTCTGCATTCGCAACCAGCACCATATCAGCGATGCCGACCATCTGCGCTTTGCCCGCGCCTTCGGTCCGCTGGAGCTGCCACCGGGCTATGACGCGCGCAAGGATCAGCCGGGCCGCATGGCGCCCGAACTCTATGATGCATCGAACCTCGATGCGAACGGCGAGATCGTCGACCCCGCCTCGCTGCGCGCCAAGTTCGCGAAGGGCAATGAGATCTTCCATGCGGACAGCTCGTTCAACGATATGCCCAGCAAATGGTCGATGCTGCTCGGCCATATCGTCCCGCCGGAAAAGGGCGACACCCAGTTCGTCGATCTGCGCTATGTGTATGAGCAGCTGCCGCAGGAGACCAGGGACAGGATCCAGGATCTGGTGGCGGAACACAGCTTTCTCGCAAGCCGTATCAAGGGCGGCGTCGACCCGGAGGAGACGGAGCGTCTGCGCCAGCTGATGCCGGGCGCCAAGCAGCCGCTGGTCCGCATCAGTCCCGACGGCCGCAAATGCCTGTTCGTCGGCAGCCATGCCTATCGCGTGGTCGGGATGGATGATGCGGAAGGCGCGGCCCTGATCGAGGAATTGCTCGCCTTCGCCAGTCAGGACCGTTTCATCTATTCCCACAAATGGAAGCAGGGCGATCTGCTTATCTGGGACAATCGCTGCATGCTCCACCGCGGCACGGAATTCGATTACGCGACTTACAAGCGTGATCTGCGGCGGGCCAATGTGAATGAAAGCGGCGAGGAACGATCCGCTGTTCCAACCTCCGCATTGGTGCCGGACGCGGAGCCCGCGCCCACCATGTGAAGGCGCGGGCGCCGGTGCAGCGGCTCTTCATGGCCGCCGCCCGCGCTCCCCTTCAGGGATCCCTTGAATCCACCGTGCTCAGGCGAGCGCCTTCACGGCTTCCAGCACCTCGGCCGCGTGACCCTTCACTTTCACCTTGGGCCAGACCCGCACGATCTTGCCCTGCGCGTCCGCCACAAAGGTGGCGCGCTCGATGCCCATATATTTGCGCCCGTACAGGCTTTTCTCCACCCAGGTCCCGAACGCCTCGCATACGCTGCCATCGCCATCCGAAGCGAGCGTCACGGCGAGGCCACGCTTGTCAGCGAAACGCCTGAGCTTTGCCGTCGGGTCCTTCGACACGGCGATGACCGGCACGCCCAGCCCCGCGAACGTCTCTGCGAGGTCGGTGAAGTCGATCGCTTCCGTCGTGCAGCCGGGGGTGTCCGCCTTGGGATAGAAATAGATCACGAGCGGCTTGCCGCGATAGTCGCCAAGGCGGATCGGGGTGTCATCCGCCCCCGTCAGCGTGACGTCCGGCAGCATGTCTCCTTCACTGAGCATTTCCTGTCCTTTCCCTGCATGATCGGATGCGCAACCGGCACCTTATGCGGCGGAGTCTTCCACCAGCCGATTCCAGCTCGTGCCGATGACCTGCCGCGCTTCTTCGATTCGGGCAAGCAGGCCGGCCCAGTCGTCCACGCCGCATGCCCGTGCCACGAGCCAGCGGCTTTCCGCGGCCGGTTCGGTGGAACTGGGCGTCACTAGCCGGGAAACGACCAGATAGCGCGTGAGCAGGTCCGCCGCGCCCACCAGCCGCGCGTCGAGCAGACCGGCGCCCGTCAGCTTCTTCAGCGCGATGTTCAGGCTCGGCGAGAAGCCGGTGCGATGCGTGAGCTGAGTCACGTGGATCAGGAACTCGAGATCGACCAGCCCGCCCTGCACCAGCTTGACATCCAGCGGACCGGCGGGCGGCTTATGTTGCGCAATATCGCCGCGCATTTTCACGGCGTCGCGCCGCAGGGCAGCCGGGTCGCGCGGCCGCATCAGTGCCTCGTCAATGATCCGTTCCAGCTCAGCCCTTGCTGCGGCGGAACCGAAGACCGGCCGTGCGCGCGTGAGTGCCAGATGCTCCCATGTCCACGCGCTTTCGGCCTGATAGCGCGCGAAGCTCTCGAAGCTGACCGCCAGGGGTCCCTGATTGCCGGATGGGCGCAGCCTCGTATCGACTTCGTACAGGGCGCCGGCCGCCGTCGGCACCGAAAGCGCGTTGATGACGCGCTGCGAAAGCCGGTTGTAATAGAGCGTGGCGCCGAGCGGGCGGCGGCCACCCGATTCCGACCTGTAATCACCCGTGAACAGGAAAACGACGTCCAGGTCCGAGGCATGGGTGAGCAGTCCACCACCAAAGCGGCCGAGCGCGAGGATCACCAGTTCGCTGTCGGCCACGTGGCCATGGGCCTGGGCGAATTCCGCGATGGCGGCATCGGCGAGCACGTCCACCGCCGCTTCGGCGACACGGGCATAGCCTCGCCCGACTTCCAGCGGATCGACCTCGCGCGAGATGATCTGCACGCCGAGCGCAAAACGCCGCTCGCTCACCACGTGGCGGACATGATCCAGCCGTTGCTGGAAGTCCTCGCTCGTATCCCGCGCGCGCATGTCCGCGACGAGCGCGGGCACATCGGGTGGAAGGTCGAGTGCGCTTGCATCGATCAGGCCATCGAAAAGAGCGGGTTGCCGCCCGAGCGCATCGGCGAGCGCCGGCGTGTGCGACAGAATGAGCACCAGCAGTTCCGCCAGGCCGGGCCGGGCGACCAGCAGCCGCAGCAGATTGACCGCGCTGGGCAGGCCGGAAATCACCTGATCGAGTTTGTTGAGCGCATTCAGCGGGGCGGGCGCGTGGGCGATCTCGCGCATCAGTCCGGGGAGGAGTTCTTCGAGCGCTTCCCGCGCGGCCGTGCTGCGCAGCGGGCGCAGGCTGCCGTCGCGCCAACGGGCAATGCGCTGCACGAAGGGGTCCGTATCCTCGATGCCCATGTCGCGCAGACGCTCGGCGAGCGCCCGCTCATCGCCGGGCAGAGCAGCGTCGCCTTCCGGCTCCTCGCCCACAAGACCGTCAAAGATCAGACCCGTGGTTTCCACATGGGGCGCCAGCGCGTCGAGCAGCTCCTGCCCCTCCTCCAGCCCCGCAAGCCGGGCGACGTTGCGGAGCGCGCCCGCCGAATCCGGAAGACTGTGGGTCTGGCGGTCATCCACCATTTGCAGCCGGTGTTCGATCGTCCGCAAGGCCACATAGGCCGCATCCAGATGCGCCACCGCATCGGGCGGAATCAGCCCGGCATCGCCAAGCGCACGCAGGGCGGCGCGGGTCGCGGGCTGGCGCAGGGCGGGATTGCGCCCTCCGTGAATGAGTTGATGCGCTTGCGCAAAAAACTCCACTTCGCGGATGCCACCGCGCCCGCGCTTGAGATCGAAACCCGGACCGAAGCGCTGGCCGCTGGCATAATGCGCGCGGATGCGCCGCGACACGTCGCTGATCGCGCGGATAGCACCGAAATCAAGGCTGCGTCGCCACACGAACGGGCGGATCGCCGAGAGGAAGTTGCGGCCCAACGCGAGATCGCCCGCAGCCGCCCGGGCGCGAATGAAAGCCGCCTGCTCCCAGCCGATCGCCGCGCTCTCATAATAGGAAATCGCCGCGTCCACCGGGAGGATGATCGGAGACACTTCCGGCGAGGGCCGCAACCGCAGATCGACGCGAAAAACATAGCCATCGCCAGTGCGCTCGGACAGGAGCGCGACCAGTCGCCGGGCAAGGCGCAGCGCCGCTTCCTGCGGCTCCTCGCGCCCGCGCGTGGGGATCGTCCGGGGATCGAAGACAAGGATCGGATCGATGTCCGAGGAATAATTGAGCTCCCGGCTGCCATGCTTACCCAGCGCGATCACGGCGATGCCGCGCGCTTCGTCGTCGGGATAGCGTTCAGCGAAGGCCGCAGCGAGCGCATCGCCGATCGCCTCGTCCGCGAAATCGGAAAGATGGCGCGTTACCGCGTCCAGATCCCACGCACCCGACAGGTCGGCCAGCGCTGCGACCAGCGCGACGGCCCCGCGCCGCGACCGCAGGCGCCGGTCGACCGGCTCATCTGATGCGAGCGAACGCGCGGCCTGCCAGGCCTCATCCAGCGCGCCCGCACTCACGAGCGCGACGAGGTCGGGATGAGAGGCGATCAACCGGGCCAGGAAAGGCGAGCAGGCCCGTGCCCTTTCCAGCGCATCGCTTGTCTCTGCCTTCATGTCCCTCGTCCTCTCCGCATCTTTCCTCCCTCGCCGCCCGCGCCCGTGGTTCGGGCCGACCTAGCGTCCGGCCCGTGCGGCGACAAGCGGCGCGGCCGCCGGATGCCGCCCGCCCCTGCGTTCACACGTCCGGCAGGATGCCATGGTCGTCTTCCGCGCCGAGATCGATGAAGCGCTGCATGAGCCACGACGCCGCCGGGCCGGGCGGTGCATCCCGGCGACTGATGGCGGAGAAGCGATAAAGGCCGCCGGGCGCATCGGGCAGTGCAAGGCGCACCAGCGTGCCGGCCACGAGGTCGCTCTCCACCATCGGCAGCGGCATGTTGCCCCAGCCGATCCCTTCGCGCAGCAACGCATGCTTGGCGCCCAGATCAGAGAGGCGCCAGGTATGGGCACTGTTGACGGCGAAGTCCCGCCCCTCCGTCAGGGGCGAGCGATCGGCCAGCACGAGCTGGACATGCTCCCTCGCGGCGCCCGGCAGAAGGGTTTCTGCCCTGGCCAACGGATGGTCGGGCGCCGAGACCGGCACCAGCGCCACGGAGCCGACGGCACAACGCTCCAGCCCTTCGATCTGCGCCGCGACCGGACCGGCGATGCCGAGGTCCGCCCGCCCCTCCAGCACCAGAGCCGCCACCGCCCCCAAGCCCTCGACATGAAGGCGGAGAGACACAGTCGGGAACTGCGTCCGAAAGCTGCGAAGGATCAGGGCAAGCCGTTCGGCGGGCAACATCACATCGACCACGAGACTGACTTCCGCTTCCAGCCCTTCCAGCAGCCCTTTCACCTTGGCGCGCAAGGCGTCGATCCCTGTCGAGACGGTTCGCGCCTCGGCAAGAACGGCTTTACCGGCGGGCGTGAGCTGCGGTTTCCTCGTCCCTTCCCGCTCGAAGAGACTGAGCCCAAGCTGGGCCTCAAGATTGGCGATGCCATAGCTGATGACCGACACGGCCCGGTTGAGCTTGCGCCCGGCGGCCGCGAAACTCCCCGTCTCGACGACCGTCAGGAAGATGCGGAGCTGATCGAATGTAGGCGTGCCAGGGTTCGACATTTCAATTTTCCAGAACGTTCCCGACGAACTTATCCGACTTATCCGGACAAGCAAGCCGCCTTATCTCGGCCTCAAGCGGACGAAACCCCGTCCCACCGAGGAGACACGAGATGATTGAACTGCGCCCCTTTGAGAGCCTTGGCGGCGAGAACCATGGCTGGCTGGATGCCAAGCATCACTTCTCTTTCGCCAATTACCAGGACCCGCGCCGCGTGCACTGGGGCAATCTGCGCGTCTGGAACGACGACACGATCCAGCCCGGCACCGGCTTCCCCCCGCATCCGCACCGCGACATGGAAATCATCACTTATGTCCGCAAGGGCGCGATCACCCACCAGGACAGCCTTGGCAACAAGGGCCGGACCGAAGCAGGCGACGTGCAGGTCATGTCCGCCGGCACGGGCATCCGTCACTCGGAGTACAACATGGAGGATGAAGTGACGCAGATCTTTCAGATCTGGATCATCCCCACCCGTGACGGCGAGCAGCCGAGCTGGGGCGCACGCCCGTTCCCCAAGGCGGACAGGGCGGGCCAGTTCGTGGTGCTGGCAAGCGGCTACGACAATGACGACGATGCTCTGCCGATCCGCACCAATGCCCGCGTGATCGGAGCGACGATCAAGGCCGGCGAGACGCTGTCCTATCCGCTCGGCGCGGATCGCAAGGCCTATCTCGTGCCCGCCACCGGCGCGGTCGAGATCGATGGCGTGCGGGTGAACGCGCGCGACGGCGCCGCGATCGCGGAGCTGGACACGTTGCGCATCACCGCGATCGAGGACAGCGAGATCGTGTTCGTCGACGCGGCCTGAGAGGTCAATGCCGGGAAACCGGCCTGCCCCCTCCCCCCAGGCCATGTCCCGGGAAGAGGCGTCCCCCGCGGGGGGGCGCCTCTTCACTATCCTGCGGATACTGGCGGCAGCCTCGGAAAGCGGATAGGCTGAGATTATAGAACGGGAAGCACGAAAGACGATGATGGCCCTCGACATGAGGCAGGCGCTGAAACTGATGGCCATGGGTGCCGCCCTTTTGGGCAGCGCCGCATCCGCTTCCCAGGAGAACTCCAAGGGTGATGATCGCGACGAAAGCGACGACATTCTCGTGACCGGCGCGCGGCAGACGCGCGAGGAAAGCCGGAAGGCGGCGGTCGACTTCCTGAGGAAGACCGGCGCGGCGACGACCTTCAAGCAGGTCGCGCGATGGGTGGAACCGGTCTGCCCGAGGGCCTTCGGCCTTTCATCCGAGCATGCGACGCTGGTCGAAGCGAAAGTACGGGCGATCGCTGCCGACGCCGGCGCGCCCGTGGCACCGGCCGAGTGCAAGGCCAATATCGCTATCACCTTCACCATGGATGGCGGACGCTTCGTGCGCACGCTCTCCCGCCGCGCGCCGCGGCAGTTCACCCGGGTGTCACCCGCCCGCATGCGCGAACTGCGCGAAGGCGAGGAACCGGTGCGCTGGTGGTATGGCGATGCCATCCAGGCGAAAGGTACATCCGGCAGCGGCGACACCCCGGCACCATGGACCGGCGGGGAAGGCGGAGGCAGCGGATCGGCTCTGCCGCTGGTGGACGGCGCGCCATCGCTCAACCAATATGGGTCCAGCCTGATCTCCACCGGGGCCGTGCGGGCGCTCGTGCAGGCGACCGTGGTCATCGATGTATCCAGGGTGGAGGGCTTGCCGCTCGATACGGTGGCTTCCTATGCCGCGATGGTCTCGCTCGCCGAGATCAATGCCCTGGACGACCCGCCCGCCCAATCCATCCTGGGTCTCTTTGGAAGCGGCCCAAATGTGCAGGCCGTCACGCAAGAAGATGCCACCTTCCTGAGCGCGCTCTATGCCCTTCCCCTCGATCGCCTGCCCCGGCGCCAGAGGGGTGCGCTCATCCGGGCAATGACCGAGGACCCCGGCGGCTGACGCTGCGGAATCGGCTGGTCGCAGAAACGCAGCTGAGGTAAAAGCCTTAAATATTTCGACACCTTGACTCGTTACCACGATGTCGAACCATGCCCGCACCCCGGTCGCAGCGTCGACGGTTTTCAGGCACTGCCATCTTGAAGAGTTGCAGACGCATCCACTGCCATGAAGAACCGAATCCCATCCAACCGCGCGGTCCCCGAGGCTGTCGAAATCGAGCTGATCCGCAGCCTGTTTCACGCCTTCCTCCCGTCATCGATCATGACGCTGGGTTTCATTGCCTCGGGCGTGGTGGTCTATACCCGCACCCAGGACGGCATCATGCTGGGCCTGCTCGTCGCCGGGGCGTTCGCATCCATGGCGCGTCTGCTGGTCGCCTGGCAGCTGGCGCTCCGAGCGGCCGAACCGCGCCTCACGCTCAACGAGGCCCGCTGGCTCGAACGCCGTTTCGCCATCCCTTATCTGAGCTTCGCCATCCTGCTCGGCCTTTTCGGCGTTCGTGCCTTCATGCTGCCCTTCCCTGATATCCACATGCTCACCATCGCGCTGCTGATCGGCTACTGCGCGGGCGTGGCGGTCGGCATTGGCCTGCGGCTGTGGATCGCGGTGCCGAGCATGCTGATCTCGACGGTCCCGGCCATTCTCGTTGCGCTGCTCCAGCAAGACGCGATTTATTGGGTCATGAGCGCCCTCGTCGCGGGATTGCTCGCGGGAGGAACGCATAGCCTGCACAGCCGCCATGGCCGGCTGGTCAGGGACATCGGCCTGCGCCTCGCCTTTGCCAATCTCGCGCGGAAGGATGCGCTGACGGCGCTGCCGAACCGCATCGCCCTGCGCGAATGGTATGAGGAACGCGTGGCGCTGGGCGGCGCCGGCCTGATCGCGGTGCACTATATCGATCTCAACGACTTCAAGCCGGTGAATGACAGCTATGGTCATCCGGTCGGCGACGCGCTGCTCACGATCGTAGGCAAGCGGATCATCCGTTCCCTGCGCGAGACGGACATCGCGGCGCGCCTGGGCGGCGACGAGTTCGCGGTCATTCAATATGGCATCAACAATGCCGAGGAAGCGGAGAAGCTGGCCGGACGGCTCGCCGAAGCGATCGCGCGGCCGTTCCAGATCGG
Organism: Sphingobium lignivorans; assembly: GCF_014203955.1. NCBI lineage: Bacteria > Pseudomonadati > Pseudomonadota > Alphaproteobacteria > Sphingomonadales > Sphingobiaceae > Sphingobium > Sphingobium lignivorans. Next base: position 1,255,836 of record NZ_JACHKA010000001.1, on the reverse strand, counting down.
CGAGCACACGATCAGCATCTCGACGGGTCTCGGCTTCGTCGTGGCGGACGGACGGGAGGAGGACCTGGAGCATCTGCTCGGCCTCGCCGACCAGGCGCTCTATGCCAGCAAGCGCGCGGGGACAATCGTCCAGTATGAAGCGGTCGAGGCGCTGCAGACACGGGCGGTCGCCTGACCCGGTGCGCCCGAAGCGCATTCCCCGAAGGGAATGCGCCGGTCTTTGGTCAGGCGACGAACTTGCCGGGATAAGCGATCTCGGCCAGCGGCTTGCGGTCGCTGGGCACTTCCCGCTCGCGCAGGCCTTCAGGCAGGACCGAGGGATCGGTCGCGCGGCCGATCGCGGCGGCGGCTTCCACGCGGAAACGCTCCGGCACTGCCAGCAGGTCGCGCGCCTTGTCGAAATCGATGCCGGTCATGCCGTGCGCATGATAGCCCAGCATGTGCGCCTGAAGCCCGATCTGCGCCCAGGCGGCACCGGTATCGAAGCTGTGGCTGTGCGAGGGATTGGCGCTTTCGGGCAGTTGCATCAGCGTGTCGGAGACGAAGAACAGCAGCACCGAGGCATTCTTCGCCCAGCTCTGGTTGAACGGCACGAGGATGGACAGGAAGGTCTCCCAGTTCGCATCGCCATTCACCGCATAGAGGATGCGCCAGGGCTGGTAATTATAGGCGGACGGAGCCCAGCGGCCGGCATCGAGAATGGTGCGCAGGTCCGCTTCCGGCAAGGCGCTGCCATCGAAGGCGCGCGGGGACCAGCGATCGAGAAACAGTTTGTCGAGCGCAGTGTCGGTGGTGCGGTTGGTCATGATGGATCTCCGGGAAATGGGGCAGCGCGCCCGCCTGTTGGAAGCGGGGCACTGCCGGTGGTGATGGATGGTTCAGCGGCGGGCATCGAGGGCGAGCGCGCCGGCACCGTGGGCGACCAGCTGGGCCAGGCCGCCGGCGATGGCGATATTCTTGAAGAAATGGATGAACTGGTTCTGGTCACCGATATTCGCATGGAAGAAGATCGCGGTCGCGATCGAGAACAGCGCGAGCGCGGCAGCGGCCAGACGGGTGCGATACCCCACGACCAGAAAGACGCCGCCGACAATCTCTACAAGGATGGCGATGGCAAGGGCAAGCTGCACGAAAGGCAGACCAACCGCTTCGATATAAGCGATGCTCGCTTCCGGCGCGGCGACCTTGGAAAGGCCGCTCAGGATGAAGATCGGGGCAAGCGCAAGACGTCCGGCAAGGGACAGCCACTGGACAGAACAGGACACCCAAATACGGGGTTCAGGCCGGGGGACCTGAATGGAGGATGTGGTCATTGGAAACTCCCTGTTCGAAAGGCGCGGAAAGCACCGCTGAAGGCCTTCTAGCGCGGGAGTCCTTGCCGGATCAGTGGGATAAATCGAGACAGACTTTTCAGGAAAATAGAAATGCCAGCGTGCCGAATTGGCAGATTTCCGCGGGATTTCACGAATCCTGCGGGCCGCCTTCCTGCCTCAGTCGCACAAGAGCCTCCGCCCTGGGGGGAGAGGCGTGGGCGGACCAAGGCAAGCGAGAAGCTCACGCCCGCGGGCTTACCCCTCCCTTTCCCGGCTGCGCTTGGGGCGCGGCGTGAGGCAGAAGAATACGGACACTTTCCCGACCCGCCCTGCGCGCTCCCGCCCCGGCACCGTGAAGCCGGGACAGGAGCGCCCTCCACCGCTACCCCGCCTCGCCGATCAGGACCGGCTCGGCGGTGCCGGACTGATGCTCGAACAGGCGGCGATACTGGCCGCCTTCCAGCCGGAGCAGTGACTCGTGGGTGCCATCCTCGACGATCCGCCCCGCATCGAACACCACGATCCGGTCCAGCGCGCGCACGGTGGAGAGGCGGTGCGCGATGACGATCGCCGTACGCCCGGCCATCAGCCGCTGGAGCGCATCCTGAATCAGCACTTCCGATTCCGAATCGAGGCTGGAGGTCGCCTCGTCGAGGATCAGGATCGGCGCGTCAGCCAGGAAGGCACGGGCCAGCGCCACGCGCTGCCGCTCGCCGCCCGAGAGCTTCACGCCCCGCTCACCGACCAGCGTGCGATAGCCGCGCGGCAGCCGCGCGACGAAGCCATGCGCATTGGCAAGTTCCGCGGCCCGCTCGATGTCCGCCATCGTCGCGTCCGGCCGACCATAAGCGATGTTCTCGGCCAGCGTGCGGTGGAACAGGATGGGCTCCTGCGCCACGATGGCGATGTTGCGCCGCAGGCTCGCCTGCGTGACGGCACGCACATCCTGCCCGTCGATGAGCACGCGCCCGTCCGTCACGTCATAAAGGCGCTGCACCAGCTTGACGAAGGTCGTCTTGCCCGAGCCGGAGCGGCCGACGAGCCCCACGCGCTGCCCCGCCGGAATGGTGATATCCAGCGCCTCGTAAAGCGGCTTTTCATGCCCGCCATAGCGGAAGGTCACCCGATCGAAGCGGATCTCGCCCCGCTCCACCCGGATGGGCTGCGCGCCGGCGCGATCCGCGATGCCCAGCGGCTCGTCATGCATGCGCACCAGCTCTTCCATGTCGTTCACCGAGCGCTGGAGATGCGTGACGTGCTGGCCGATATCGCGCAGATAGCCGTGGATGACGAGATAGGTAGTGAGCACGTAGATGATGTCCCCGGTCGTCGCCTCGCCGCGCCACCAGAGCCACAGCGCCCCGCCCGTGACCGTGGCACGCACCATCCAGAGCAGCGCGGTCTGCACCGCGTTGCCGACCGTCCCGAAGATCCAGGTCCGCCGGGTGCGCTGCCGCCACTTGCCAACCACCTGCGCCACGCGCACATCCTCGCGCTGCTCGGCGCCGAAGCCCTTCACCACGCTGTTCGCGCCGATGGAATCGGCCAGCATGCCGCCCAGCGCGGTATCCCAGCGATTGGACAATGTGGCCGCCGGCGCGACGATCCGCGTCGAGAACCAGACGACGAAGCCGATATAGACCGCCGAGCCCAGCGCCATGGCGAGCCCCAGCACCGGCCAGTGCCACGCCAGCAGCGCCATCGTGCCGCCAAGCACGAGCAGCGCCGGGAACAGGCCGAGCAGCAGCACGTCATCCAGAAGATCGAGCGCCCACATGCCGCGCGTGATCTTGCGGACGACCGAGCCGGAGAAGCTGTTCGCATGCCAGTCGGTCGAGAAGCGCTGGACGCGCTGGAACGCCTCGTTGCCGATATCCTGCATGACGCGCAGAGTAAGGCCGATGATGCCGAAGATCGCGGCGCGCCCGAAGACGACCGGCCCGAGCGCCAGCGCCGTCATGGCGAGGAAGGCCTGCAATGCCTCGGCCCGGCCGGCGACGCCCTTCTGCAAGGCATCGGTCAGCCGGCCGGCGAACAGCGGCACCAGCATCTCCGCCGCCGTGCTGATGACCAGCACGACCATGATGAAGGCGACCCAGCCCTTGTGCCGGGCCCAGTGCCTGAAAGTGAAACCGAGGCCGAGACGGATCGCGTCCGCGCGGCGCGTTGCGCGTGGGTTGGTCATGACGATGATGCAGGCACGCGGCGGGCGTGCCATCCCCTTATGGTGCTGAAAAGATCACGAAGGCGGCGGCAGGAAAGCCACCGGAACGAGCGTCAGGCCTTGCCGGGCCCGCGTCGGGAGCTGCGCATGTGCATGGACGGATTAGCCATCAATTGCCCTCCCTGGCTGGCGTGATCGATGCGCCTGGATAACCCGAATCGCCGCAAGCGTCAATTCGCCCTCGCAGGTGCAGCATGGGGCGGGGGATTGCCGCTACGAGAGTGCGGCGGCACTCCGCGCGCGCGATGCGCCGGGAAGCACCCAGAGCGCCGCCCCCGCGAGGGCAATGAGCGCGCACGGCAGGGGCGGGATGCCGAGCAGGTCGCCCATCTGGAGGATGGGAAAATGGATCGCATAAAGCGGGAAGGACAAGGCCCCGAGGAACGCGGCGCTGCCTTCCCGGGCATCGCCGAGACCGGAAACCAGCATGAGCGGTCCGCCGACGAACAGGAAGGGCAGCGGCCAGCCGGCAAAAGGCACCAACGCCACGAGCAGGCAATAGGTTGGCAGCATGAGGACGCCGACCGTCAGCGGCACCCGGAAAGGTGGCCGGTCCCCCCAGAGCCGGAAAGCGATCACGCCCACGAGATAGGCCATGACGACCCGGAAGATGACCGCCACCTGCATGGCCGGCGTCGTCTCCCCCAGAATGCGGGGATAGCCCAGCCACGCATAAGCGAGGAGGAAGCAGGCCGTGCAGCCCGCCAGCACCAGCGCGAGGGCGGCCGTGCCGCGCCGCGCGAACAGCGCGCCATGGAGCGCATTGGCGAGCAGCTCGTAGAAGATGGACCATGCCGGCAGGTTGAACATGTAGGGAACCGTGCCGCTGCCCGGCAGCAGGACCAGCGCGAAGGCATAGGCCAGCAGGAGATCGAGGCTGAGCCCATGATGGAACAGCTGGACGCCAAGCCCCAGAGTGGCGCCCACCGCCATCATCGGCCAGAGGCGGCGATAGCGCCGCGCGAGAAAGCCCGCCGGCGTGATCCGCCCGTCCGACAGGCGCCGCTCATAAGTGCGCGCCATGACGAAGCCGGAGAGCATGAAGAAAAAATCGACCGCCAGATGCCCGCCCGCAAAGCCGACGGCATGCATGAACAGCACGACGATGGCCGCGACGCCCCGGAGAAGATCGAGCCCGGCCAGCCGATCCTCGACCTCAGCAATCGGTGCGGCGCGCTTGTCGGTCAATCCTGTCATCCCCTGAAGGAGCCGAATGGGCGGCGTCTTCCTAGCCGGACCGATGTTGAGAAACGGCTAATGCGGGATGGGCGGGCGCTCCGTCGCCCCCTTCGCGAGCGACTGAGTGGACTGTCCGCCGCCTCGAGTGCCAGCAGGGTCAAGGGGTGCGTCCGTCACGGGCAAGGCCGGACCGTTGGCAGCGCCGCCCGGCTGCGGCATAGCCGGGAAGCTGCCGCGCGAGGCCCTGCCCCGGTCTGCCGGCGGCTGCGCGAAGGGGAGAGGACATGACGCATCGCCTGATCGGAGCACTGGCCGTGGCGGCCCTGCTCGGCACCACGGCCTATCAGGCCAGCGCCGGCGACGGCGGACGAGCCGGCGCCGGGACTGTCGGGCAGGGCATCGACCATGACCGCATGGTGAATGCCGATGCGCATCCCGGCCAGTGGGCCAGCTACAGCCGGACATGGGACGAGCAGCGCTACAGCCCGCTCGACCAGATCAACGACGGCAATGCGCAGGATCTGGGCCTCGCCTGGTATGACGATCTGGAGACCTATCGCGGCGTGCAGGCAAGCCCGCTGGTCATCGACGGCGTGCTCTACAACGAGACGATCTTCAACGTCGTCACGGCCTATGACGCCAGGACCGGCCGCAAGCTCTGGACCTACGACCCCGGGGTGGGCAAGGAATGGGCGGGCCTCGCCTGCTGCGGCCCTTCCTCGCGCGGGATCGCGGCCTGGGGCGACAGCATCATCATCGGCGCGCTCGACGGGCGGCTGATCGCCATCGACAGGCATAGCGGCAAGGAGATCTGGTCCGCCCAGACATTCGACCGCAAGGACCAGTATTCGATCACCGGCGCCCCGCGCGTGTATGATGGCAAGGTCATCATCGGCAATGGCGGCGCGGACTATGGCTCGCGCGGCTTCGTCGTTGCTTATGACGCGGCAACCGGCAAGCGGCTGTGGAAATTCTACATCGTGCCGACCGACCCGGCGAAGGGCCCGGACGGCGAAGCCTCCGACAGCGCGATGAGGATCGCCCAGCCGACCTGGCACGGCAAGTTCTGGGAAGCGGGCGGCGGCGGCAATGCCTGGGACAGCTTCGCTTATGATCCCAAGCTCAACCTCGTCTACATCGGCACCGGCAACGGCAGCCCGCACATGTGGCATTTCCGCAGCGAGGGCAAAGGCGACAACCTGTTCCTCTGCTCCATCGTCGCAGTCGATGCGACCACCGGCGCATACAAGTGGCACTATCAGATGGTGCCCGAGGAGGACTGGGACTATACCTGCACCCAGCCGATGGTGCTCGCCGATATGAAGATCAAGGGACGCACGCGGCAGGTCATCATGCAGGCGCCCAAGAACGGCTTCTTCTATGTGCTGGACCGGGGCACGGGCCAACTGATCTCGGCGAAATCCTATGTCTCGGTGAACACATGGGCCAGCCATGTCGACATGAAGACCGGGCGCCCGGCGGTGCTGCCCACGGCCCACAACACCACCACCCCGCATCTCATGAACCCGAGCTGGATGGCCGCCCACACCTGGCACCCGATGAGCTACAGCCCGAAGACCGGGCTCGTCTATCTCTCGGCGCAGGAACAGGCCGCGATCTATGCACGGGCGGAGGACGGCCAGTATCGTTATGTGAAGGGCCGCAACAATACCGGGCAGGACCATGCCAGCCAGCCCGAGCTGCGCAAGGCGCTGATGAAGGAGGTCCTCGCCAGCGAGAAGGGCTATCTGCTCGCCTGGGACCCGGTGAAGCAGCGCGAGGCCTGGCGCGTGAGCTATCCCCTGCCCGGCTCGGGCGGCGTGCTGACCACGGCGGGCAACATCCTGGTGCAGGGGACGATCAACCGGACGCTCGCCATCTACCGCGCCGACAATGGCCTCAAGCTCTGGGAAATGAATATCGACCAGGCGCCGGTGGCGGGCGCGATCACTTACATGGTCGATGGCGAGCAATATATCGCGATCAATGCCGGATGGGGCGGCTCACCGGTCTACAATCTCAACCGGGACGGGCCCTTCCGCTTCGCCACCGCCAAGCTGATGGTCTTCAAGCTCGGCGCGAAGGGCGTCACGCTGCCGCCAATGCCTCCCGCGACGCAGGACGCCTATCTGCCGCGCGAGCGCATCCCCGCCGACGTCGCCGCGCGCGGCGCCACGCTCTACGGCGAGAGCTGCAACCGCTGCCACGGCGACAACGCGACCGGCGGCATCAAGGACCTGCGCAAGATGAACAAGGAGGCGCATGACAGCTTCCTGGACATCGTGCTCAGGGGCACCCGCCTCCACAACGGCATGCCAAGCTTCGAGGGCGTGCTGACCGAAGCGCAGGCGAAGGACATCCACGGCTACCTCATCACCCGGGCGCAGGAGGACTGGTGAGGGGATGGGGTGCGGGTTTGGAGGGGGGGCGCCAGTGGTGAGCTGCGCTTCTGTGCCCCTGCGTTGTGAAAGGAGGGTACAACCGAATGGTGTGATTTTGCGGCCAGCCCCTCAAGAAACAAAACCATGAAGGTTGTCTCTTCACCGACGGGTTTGATGACTCCCCATCTAATATAACGCATACTACTCGTCTAATCGGAAAACGAGGGAAGTGTTATGCCAACTGAGGGTGCGATAGAGCAATGGAAGACGAAATGCCGCGAGATGCCTATAGAGGACTTGCGCGAGCTCTTATTTACTGGACGACTGTCTGACTATAAGCGACATCATGCAATTATTGATCTTGAATCTCGGGAGCGGGAAGCCATAGAGGTCTCAAGTGCAGAACACATGGCCTTGGCGCGCTCAACTGCGGATTCTGCCGCGATACAAGCCGAGGAAGCCCGCAAGGCAAATCAGAAGGCGGATACTGCCAACATCATTGCTAGCATTGCAATGGTCGCCGCTGTGATTGCTATAGCGATTTCCATAGTGGGCCTGTTCTTGGGGCGTTGACCCCACTCTGTCTTCCGCACCACTCGCCGTCGCCATTCCTGCAGGCCTTTCGTGGCCGTGATGAGTGGCGGCCCCTGGTTCGGGATTTATGAACCCCACCCTCTGCGCAGCCCCCCGCCCCGCCCTCAGTGCGGGCCGTTGCCGTCGGAGCTGCGGCCCCAGTCTTCGTGGGCGCGGGCGATCACATAAGCGTGGATCGCCTCCACGTCGTCCGGCTTCAGGAGATCGGCGAAGCTGGCCATGCCTTTGTCGGCATAGATGCCCTTGAGCACGATGTCGGCGAACAGCTTGTGCGTCTCGGCGGTCATGCGGCGCAGGTCCTTGACGCCGCCGATCGCCTGCTGGCCGTGGCAGACCTGGCAGGTCTCCGCGAAGAGGCGGGCGCCACGCGCGATGGTTTCCTCGCTGGCGGTGGAACGCGGGGGCTCGGGCGCCTTGTCCTCGGCCTTGACGGGCGGGAGGACGACATTGCCGTCCAGCCGGAATACCAGCAGCCGCGCGGCCGCCCGGGGCAGCTCGATACCGCCGGCGCGCTCGATCTGCGCGGCGCCGCCGCCCCAGCCGGCATTCACCGCGACATATTGCACGCCATCCAGCATGTAGGTGATCGGGCCGGAGACCGGCGCGCTCTGCACCGGCATTTCCCAGAGCGTGCGCCCCGTCTTCGCGTCGAAGGCAGCGAAGGTCTGCTTCGTCGTCCCCTCGAATACGAGATCGCCCGAGACGAGTACGCCGCCATTGCCATGGCGCGGCAGCGGAACGCGCCATGCTTCCTTCTGCGCCACCGGGTCCCAGGCGAGGAGGAAGGTCTTCTCCATCGCCACGACCTGCTTCATCAGCTCGGTGCGCTTCTTGAGCGCCTCGCCGGTATAGCCGCCCCACCCCGCATTGGAGCGGAAGGGCTTGGGCTTGAAGTCCGGATCCAGCGCATAGACCATCGCGGATTCGTAGATCGGGAAGTAAGCGAGCCTCGTGCGCGGGCTGAAGGCCATGGGGAACCAGTTGTGCCCCCCGCCCGGCCCCGGCATCACCAGCACCGGATCGGTGCCGAAATGCGCCTGCGGATTGATCTTCGGCCGGCCGGTTTTCATGTCGATCCCGCTGGCCCAGTTGACCGGCACGAAGGGCTCGGCGGAAATCAGCGCGCCGGTCTTGCGATCCAGCACGTAGAAGAAGCCGTTCTTGGGGGCCTGCATGATGACCTGCCGCGTGCGACCCTTGATCTTCAGGTCCGCCGAGATCATCGACATGGTGCAGGTATAGTCCCAGTCCTCCTCCGGCACCATCTGGTAGTGCCACTTGTACTTGCCCGTCGTCGCATCGAGCGCGACGATGGAGCAGATGAAGAGATTGTCGCCCTTGCCCGCGCTGCGGTGATGCCAGGCGAGCGGCGAGCCGTTGCCGGTGCCGATATAGACGAGATTGAGCTTGGGATCGTAAGCGATGCTGTCCCACGCATTGGCGCCGCCGCCGAGCTTCCAGTAGTCGCCCGCCCAGGTCTTGCGGATCATCGCCATGATGTCGTCGGACGCCTCGCCGTCCGGACCCTTCGCCGGATCGCCGGGGGTGAGGAAGAATTTCCAGAGCTTCCGGCCGGTGTCCGCATCCCATGCGGAGACGAAGCCGCGAATGCCCAGATCCCCGCCGCTGTTGCCCACCACCACCTTGCCGTCGAACACGCGGGGCGCGCCGGTGATGGAATATGGCATGTCGTCCGGCGTGGTCTGCACGGACCAGACCGGCTTGCCGCTGCGCGCGTCCAGGGCGATCAGCCGCCCGTCCAGCGTGGCGATGATGATCTTGCCGTTCCACATGGCGAGGCCGCGCGCGACGGGCTCGCAGCAGGCATAGCGGCCATATTCGCGCGGCACGTCCGGATCATAGGTCCATAGCCGCTTGCCAGTGCGCGCGTCATAGGCGATCGTCACGTTCCACGGCAGAATGTTGTAGAGCACGCCATCGGCATAAAGCGGCGTCGCCTCGACACCGCGATAGGTATCGAGATCGTCATACCAGGCGATGCCGAGCCGGCTCACATTGCCGGGATTGATCTGATCGAGCGGGCTGAAGCGCTGGGCGCTGTAGGTCCGCCCGTCATGCAGCCAGTCCGTGCCGTCCTTCTCCTGCGCGGCCATGCGGGCACTGTCCACCGCGGCCGGGCCGCGCACGTCCTGCGCGGCGGCAAGGCCAAGGCTGCCCAACACCAGCATCGCGGCGCCGGCCCACAGGACCGGACGCGTCCATCGCCTCATGCGCTCATTCCTTCGGGGGCTGGCCGATCGGCTGCGTGCCGTCCACCACGCGGCCGGTCCGGCTCCATTGCTCCTGCGCCGCCGACCCCGGCACGCCGGCATGGGCGCCGATGTCCGACTTGAGGATCGGGAAGGCCTTGCCCGACACCGGATTGGGATAATGGAACGGGATGATGTAATAGGACGGATAGGTCAGGTAGACCGTCGAGGGCGGCAGATCCGGCGGCGGATCGAACTTGTCCGGCCAGGTGTTGTTCATGGCCCATTTGCCCCAGCCATCCCAGCTCGTGTACATGGTGAACGGCCCGGACAGGCGGCTGATCTTCCAGACGCCATTCTCCTTGCGATATTCATTCTCGTAGAGCGGCAGGCCCCAGCCGCCATTGCTCATCACAAAGGCGCGCGCGCGGATCCAGCCGGTCTTCCCGTCCTCGGAAATGTCCGGGATGGGCTGGAACTGCATGTGATTGGCAAGCGAGCCTTTCTTCACGCCGTCCGGCCCGAAGGCGGTCTGCATATATTCGAGCACGCGGGGCTTGCCCAGGAACAGGCCCTTGCCGCCGATCTCCAGCGTGGCATCGTCCGCGAACAGCTCCGAAAGCGGCGTCCACTGGCTCTTGTCCACGAAATAGCCGTAAGTGCGCTGCAGGCGCTCGATGGCGTTCATGTCCTCCAGCCGGGTGATGCGCTTGTCCAGCGCGGCAAGCTGCTCCTCGGCGGACTGGGCCAGCGCGGGCGCTGCCGCCAGCAGCGACGGGCCGGCCAGCAGCGCGGCGATGAATTGCGTGCGGATGCTCATTGTTGCCTCATCCCCTTCGATGCGCTGCTCTCCTTCAGCTTCTCGCTCTCTAGCCCCTTGTCCGGACGGCCGACGATGTCGTCGCCGGCGAGCGGCAGGTCTGCGAGGGACTGGCCGGTGACCGGGTGCCTGAAGCTGAAGGGCGGCAGATAGGCGTTCGGGAAGGAGCGATAGACGTCGGTCGGCGGCCGGTCCGGCGGGAAAAGCGCGCTCGGCCCTTCCATCTGGATGGCGTATTTCGCAAAGCCGAGATCATAATCGGTCAGCGCCGTCATGAAGAAATGCACCTTGGCGAATTTCCAGACGCCGCCTTCCTTCACATAGTCATTCTCATAGATGCCCACGCCCCATTTGCCGTTCTGCCCCGGCTCGGAGAGCATGACCATGCCTTGCCAGCGGCCGGTCGCGGTCTTCCCGTCCGGCGCGACGACCACTACGGGCTGCAGCATCATGTGATTGTTGAGGCGCCCCTCGCCCAGCCCCTGCGGGCCGAACAGGAGCATCGCCTGCCGGATGCGCGCCGGGCCGACATAGACGCCGCGCTGGCCATATTCGAAGCTGCCCTTCGCGGCGAACAGGCCGGACGCCTGGTCCCAGAGCCCCTTGTCGAAATAATAGCCGAAATTGCCCTGCAGATTCTCGATCGCGTCCTGGTCCTCCAGCAGCGTGACTCGCTGCTTGTAGGCCGCGAGCTTGCCGCGGACATCCCCGCCGCCTTGCGCCGGCGCGGCCGCCGGCAAGGCGAGGATGGCGGCGAGGCCAAGGAGCATGGCTCCCTTCATGGCGATGCGGGCGCTCATTTCGCGGTCTCCGGAGCAGATTGGCCGGTGACGGGCCGGCCGGTGACGGGATTGGGGGCATGGAACGGCGGGAGTTGCGGCTCGGGGAAACCCCGCGCGCGCACGGTCGATGGCCGGTCGGGCGGCATCTTCCGGCTTGCCTCGCTGCGCACCAGCCCCTCGCCCGGCTGCAGGCGCGCCCAGCCCTTCTCGTAAGGCACCACGAAATTGACGTGGAGATGCAGCGCGCGGATTTTCCAGACGCCATCCTCCTTCACATAGTCATTCTCGTAGATGCCGTCGCGCCATTCGCCATGTTTCTTGTGCTGGCCAAGCATGCCCAGGTCACGCCAGCGCGCGCGGGCACTGCGCCCGTCCGCCGCGACATCGACGACCGGCTGGAGCGTCACCCACTCGTTGAGCTGGCCATAGACCAGCCCGTCCTGCCCGCCATGCAGGGCTTTCAGATAATCGCGGATGCGCGTCTTGCCGGCATAGACGCCGTCCATGCCGATCTCGATCGTGCCGTCGTCCGCGAACAGGTCTGCCGCGTCCTGCCACAGGCCGCGATCGACATAATAGCCAAAGGCGCGCTGGAGCTTCTTGACCGCGCGCGCGCCTTCGAGCTTCTGGACGCGCAGGGTCAGCGCCGCGATCTCGGCATCGGTCGATTGCGCCTGCGCCGGTGCGCCCGCGAGCAAGGCCGCGCCGGCCAGCGCGAAGAGCGCCGCCCTCACCGTATGCCTCCCAGCGGCACGGCCCGCAGCGCGAATTCGCCGGGATCCTGCCCCTTCAGTTTGGGATCGAAGAGGAAACGCCCCTTGCTCTCGATGGCATAGGCCGTGTCGCCGATATGCGTGACGCCGGGCACACCGTCCATGCCGTCCCTCAGCACTTTCACAGTCACATCATCCCCCTCGATGGTCAGCAGGCTGATCCGGCCGCCCGGCCCTTCCGCCTGCAGGAAGCGATTGCCGCCGATCGGTCGCAGTCCGTCCGGCCCGTCGAGCGGCTGCGAGACGTTGAGCTTCGTGAGGCTCGCGAAACTGCCGTCCGCCTTGCGATTGACGCGGAGCATGGTGTTCTGGCGGACATTGTTCACATAGAGCGTGCCGTCCTCGCTGAACGCGATGCCGTCCACGCCCTCGAGCAGCGCCTTGTCCTCGACCAGCAGCGAGACCGCCTTGCCGCCGGGGCTGAGCGTGAAGATGCGCCCGTTGGTCGTCTCCGCGATGAAGGCGGTGCCGTCCTTCGCGATGGCGATGTCGTTGCAGGCGCTGACCGGCGCGGGCATCTCGTAGCGCTGCCGGAACGCGCCGCTGCGAAGATCGAACGCGACGAGCGCGGAGACCTCGCCCGCCTTGCCCATCGGCACCGAGCAGGCCCAGAGCGTGTTCGTCTTCTCGTCGGCAAGCACGCCGAGCACGGCTGCGAGCTTGTTCACCCCGTCCGGACGAATCCAGGCGATGGCGCGATCGGCGCCGGGCAATGCGCGGTAGATATTGCCCTTGAAGCTGCTGATGTAGAGATTGCCGGCGGCGTCCGCCGTCGCATTCTCCGGGAACACGCCGGTATCGTCGATCACGACATCGGGCGGCAGCGGCTTGTTGAAGGGCGCGGCAGTCAGATAGGGCACTTCGTTGGCGATCGTCTCCAGCCGGGCGATCCGGCCGTTCTCGATGCGGAAGACGCTGACGAAGCCGACGGTGCGCGGATATTTCGCTTCCGCCGGATAGGTCTTGCCGTCTTTCGCGGTGAAGCTGAGCGCCGCGCCGGGCAGGTCGCGATAGCCGATCGCGGCGACCAGCCCTTTCGCTTCGTCCACGGCCACCACCTCATGGCGCACCGCTTCCAGCTCGCCGTAAAGGCCGCGCCGCAGCGCTGCCTCACAGGAAGCGTCGCCGCTTTTCGCCGCAGGCAGATTGCCCGTCATGGCGACGCCATTCTCGATGAGCGTGCAGCCCTTATCGAAGCCGGGGATGGCGGAGGCGCCATTCGCCTCGACAGCGTCGAAATAGCCGTCGACCAGCGCGATCATCTTGCCGCGCGGCAGGCGTGCCTTCGCCGGGAGATCTGCGGAAAAGGCGCGGTCCGGCGCATAAGCCAGCGGATCACCGAAGGGCTGGCGCCCTTCCTTGCGGCGGATGACCGACTGGACCGCCGCGATTTTGCCGTCCTTCACTTTCATGTCCATGGCATAGAAGCCAGGCTGGCCATGATCGTCGATCATGCCGGCCCAGACGACATGGCCGGTGCGGCTGTCCGCCACGATCAGCGGCGCGCGGCTGCGGCTCTTGATCGTCACCCACGAGCTTTCGCCGATGCGCACGCGGGTGCTGTTCTCGGCATAGCCCACGCGCCCGGCCCATGGCAGGCCCCTGGGATCGCTGCGGGTCATCGCATCCATGAAATCATTGGCGAGGCCGGTGAGGCAGGCCTCGTCGCACGCCTTCCCCTGCGCCTGCGCGGCGGCGGGTGGGAAGGTAACGACACAAAGCGCGACAGCGGCGCGCAGCAGGAGCCGGCTCATTCGCCCACCTCCCCATGCGCGCGGCCGGTGGCCCAGGGATTGTGCATGAAATAGGGCACATAAGTGAAAACGGCCTCGATCCGCTGGATCTCCCCGTTCTTCACCCGGAAAGCCTCGATGAGGCTGATGGAATTGGGCCATTTGAGCGCTGTCTTCATTTCCATGCCGTTGGTCAGCAGATAGCGGTCCCGCTCATTGTCATGATCGAAGAAGCCGGTCGCCACCACGACGCCGCGCTCCTCGTCCACGATGGGGAAGCGCCGCTCGCGGATGCGCTTGTTGATGCGGTAGATGCCGAGCTTGAACTGCTCGAGGCAGCCCGAAGCGATGGCGGCGGCATTGCCGTTGCGCTCGCCCGGCGCCGCCGAGGGGCCCTTGCCGGGCGCGGTCGTGCTGATGCCGTTCTCCAGCCGGCCGCAATCCTCGCTGAACGGCGCGAAGACCATGCCATCGTTGAGCTCGACCGTGTTGAAATAGCTCTGCGCCACCGCGATCAGTCGCTGGCGGGGCCGGCGCTGCTCGGGCGGCAGGACGTTCTCGAACTCGGGATCATGCTCCACCTTGTCGGGATCGCCGAAGGGGGCCGGCAGGCCGGTCTTGCGATGAACCACCGTCTCGACCTCGCTGATCGCGCCGTCATCGACCTTGAGGCGCATCGCGTAATAGGCGGGCTCGCCATGCTCCCAGACCACGCCGAACCAGGCGGCCTGGCGCGTCAGCGGATCGGCGACTTCAAGAGCGTTCGGGGCCACCTTGCTGATCGAGCTCCACAGGCCTTTGCCGATCGGCACGAGGGCATTGTTCTCGGTGAAGCGCACGTCCGGCGCGAAGCGCACGGCCGCCGGATCGCGCTTTGCCAGCGCTGCCATATAGCCGCGCACATGGCCGATGAGGCAGGCGCGATCGCATGTCGGGATGTTGACGGCGCTCGGCTCGCCCGGCGCCTGCGCGGCGACCGGCAGCCCGCCAAGGACCGCCACGCCCGCCGTCGCCAGCAAGCGCATGGGCCAACGGTAAATCTGGTGTCGCACGGATTCCCCTCCTGTCTCGCCCCTCGCGTGCCCGGTCCGGTTGCAGATGGCCGGGCTATGAGGATGAATGAGGCGCAGCATAAGGGCAGCGCGGCGGCCTTGTCACGCCGCAGCGACCGGGAAAGGCCCCTATTTCCAGATCAGTCCCGTCAACAGTCCGGCTGGATCAAGAGCCGCGCGAGGGTTTGGCGCAGGACCGGCGAGCTGGCTCAGAAGCCGACGCGGTCGCCGCCCTTGAGGCCGAGCATGGCGCGCGCCTCGGCCGGGGTGGCGATCTCGTAGCCCAGCGTCTCGATCACGCCGCGCAGCTTGCGTACCTGATCGGCATTGGACCGCGCCAGCTCGCCGCGTCCGATATAGAGGCTGTCCTCCAGCCCGACGCGGGCATGGCCGCCGTTCAGCACGGAAAGCGTGCCGAAATTCATCTGGTTGCGCCCGGCAGCGAAGGCGGAGAACATGTAATCCTCGCCGAACAGCCGGTCGGCCGTTGCCACCATATGTGCGAGATTGGCCGGCTCCGCGCCGATGCCGCCGAGAATGCCGAACACGCCCTGGATGAAGAAGGGCGGCTCGACCAGCTTGCGATCCACGAAATGGGCGAGCGTGTAGAGATGGCCGATATCATAGCATTCGAACTCGAACTTCGTACCGAATGCCTGCCCGACCTCGACCATGATCCGCTCGATATAGGCATTGTCATTATACATGATCCGGCCGCGCGAGCCCTCGACATAAGGCTGTTCCCAGCCATGTTGCCAGGCATCCACGCGCGCGCCGGCGGCGCTGAAATCGAAGATCAGCGGGCCCATGTTGAGCGAGCAGACTTCCGGCTGGAATGCCTTCGCGCCTTCCAGCCGGTCATCGAGGCTCATGGTGGCACTGCCGCCGGTGGAGATGTTGATGACCGCGTCCGTCGCTTGCCGGATGCGCGGCAGGAAGCGGGCGAAATCCTCCGCGCGCGGGCTCGGGCTACCGTCCGCCTCGTTGCGGGCGTGGAGGTGAAGCACCGTCGCACCCGCCTCCGCCGCCTCGATCGCCGCATGGGCGATCTGGTCCGCCGTGACCGGGAGATGCGGCGACATGGACGGCGTGTGGATCGAGCCCGTGGGCGCGCAGGTCAGGATGACTTTCTTCGAGCGGCGCATTTCAGTCCCCTTCCCTTCCACGGCTGACATGGCCACCCGGAACCCGTTTCAGCATGATATTGAAATCATGCCTCAAAGTCCGGCGTGGCAGACATATTTGATGTTCAGATACTCATCCAGGCCATGCGAAGAGCCTTCCTTGCCGATGCCCGACAGCTTGACGCCGCCGAACGGTGCATAAGGCGTCGAGATGAGGCCGGTGTTCACGCCGACCATCCCGCTTTCGATATCGCGGCCGGCATGCGCGATGGTCGTGGGGCTGGTGGAGCAGACATAGGAAGCGAGCCCGAACGGCGTATCATTTGCGAGGCGGATCGCATCCTCATAGGCATCGAAGGCGACGAGGCCGGCCAGCGGGCCGAATGTCTCCTCGCGCGTAAGCAGAGCGCCGGGCGCGACATCGACCACCAGCGTCGGGGGCTGCATCCGCCCCTCGCCCTTGCCGCCAACCAGCAGCCGCCCCCCGCCGGAAAGCGCATCCTCGAGATGTTCGTTGACCTTGGCGACGGCCGGCGCGTCGATCAGCGGACCGATGTCCGTATCCTCCTCCAGCCCGTCGCCCAGCTTCATGGCGGCCACGCGCTGCGCGAAGCTCTCCACGAACGCGTCGTAAATGCCCCTCTGCACATAGATGCGGTTGGCCGCGATGCAGCTCTGGCCGCAATTACGGAACTTGGCGATCATCGCCGCGTCGACGGCGGTGGCGAGATCGGCATCGTCGAAGATCAGCATCGGCGCGTTGCCGCCCAGCTCCATGGAGAGCCGCTTCACCGTGGGTGCGCAGGCCGCCATCAGCTTCACGCCGACTTCGGTCGACCCCGTGAAGCTCAGCTTGCGCACGATGGGCGATGACGTGAACAGGTCCCCGATCATGCCCGCGCTGCCGGTGACGACGCTGAACACGCCCGGCGGCACGCCCGCTTCCTCGGCGAGCTGGGCCAGCGCGAGCGCGGCAAGCGGCGTCTGGCTGGCGGGCTTGGCGACCATCGTGCAGCCCGCCGCGAGCGCGGGCGCGAACTTGCGCGTCAGCATCGCCAGCGGGAAGTTCCAGGGCGTGATCGCCACGCTGACGCCGACCGGCTCGCGCTCGGCATAGAGCTTGCGCCCCGGCACCGGCGCGGGAATGATCTCGCCCAGCGCACGCGGCGCTTCCTCGGCATAGACCTCAACGAAGCCGGCGCCATAGTCGACCTCGCCATAAGCTTCCTTGAGCGGCTTGCCATTTTCCAGCGTGATAAGCCGCGCGAGATCGTCGCGATGGGCCATGATGAGATCCAGCAGCCGGCGCAGGATCTTGCCGCGCTCGCGCGCCGGGGTGCGCGCCCATGCCGGGAAAGCGCGCGCGGCGGCATCGATCGCTGCCTGCACCTGCGCCTGCTCGAGCGCGGGAATGGTGGTGATGAGGCCGCCGGTGAACGGATCGGTGACCTCGATCGTCCGGCCGGCCGCGCCGTCCACCCATTGGCCATCGACATAAGCGGCGGCGCGGAGAAGAGGCTTGTAGGCGATGACGGCGTTGCGCTGACTTTGATCCACGAAAAGCTCCGTGATGTTGGCTACGGCTGCCGGCCCGCCCGGGTCTGGCGACCCACGCAAACCGGAAACGGCGAGGCCCCGGGACATCGGGGCGGTTGCGAAACTGGCCCGGCTCCGCGACTCAGAGCCGGCCTTCGATGCTTCCGCCTTACCGCATTTCCGCGCCGTCCGTTGTTTCCACCTGACCGGGAGACGCTGTAGCGGCACGCCCCGCCGTGCGACTTGTCCGTTCCGGTAGCCAAGGTTGCGCAAAGCGGCGCGGTGGAATGGTCATGTCGGAGGGCGCGCGTGGAGCGGGGTGGCCACGATCCATCCAGACCGTCTGTCCTAGAAGGCCGCGCGCATGCGCAGGGCCGCCTGCCGCATGAGGCCCTGATCGGACGCGACGAGGAAGTTCGCGACGCCGGCCCGCGCGCAGGCTCGCGATTTCGGCATCATCCGTGGCGCCGATATGGGCAATGAGCGGCATGCCGTGCCGCGCCGCGGCGGCGGCAATGCGGCCGACAATCTCCTCGATGCGCGCGTCCCCGGTCGTCTCGGCGCCGATCGCGGCCGATAGATCCCCCCGGCCAATGAAAGCGGCCGTAAGCCCGGCCACGCTGAAGATCTCGTCCAGATGGTCAAGCGCATCGATATCCTCGATCATGGCGATGACCGACGTGCTGCTGTCGCACGTCTCCATATAGTCGCGGAAGCCGAGCCGCCCATAGCTGCCCGCGCGCGGACTGTTCGAGAAGCCGCGGTGCCCGCCGGCGAAGCAGGCCGCATCCACTACGGCGCGGGCGATCGCAGCCGAGGAGACGTGCGGCACCAGCACGCCCGCCGCACCGGCATCGAGCGCGGTCAGGATGTGCTCGGGCGCCGCCGAAGGCACGCGCACCACGCTGGCGATCTGGCCGGCGCGAGCGGCCAGCATCATGAGATCGATATCCGCGCGGCTGAACGGCGCATGCTCGGCATCCACCACCACGAAATCGAAGCCCGCGTCCGCGAGGATCTCGGTGGCATGGGCGGTGGGCGTCTTGAGGAATGTGCCGAGCAGCCCCTCCCCGCCCACGAGGCGGCGGCGAAAACGCTGCTGCGGCCTCTCGGGAGGGGACGCGCTCATGCCTCGGGCATCGGATAATCGTCCGCGTTCAGCACCCAGCCCTCCATCTGGGAGAAATCCCGCCGGGGCGGCGCGAACACGTCGACCAGCCGGTTGTCCTGCGGCGCGATGGAGGCCGAGGTGTGGATCGACTTGGGCGGGATCACCGCGATGGAGGGCGCGGGGCAGACCATATGCTCGTCATCGCGCCACTCCGCCTGATTGGCGGTCCACGGCCAGCGCAGATGGTGGACATAGGAGCCGCCGAGCGCCAGCGAGCATTGCTCGAAATCGTCATGGAAATGCGGCGAGAGCTTCGTGGTGTCGCGCGGCCCGTCCGGCTCGAACACATTGACCATGAAAGTGGTGCAGCGCCAGATGCGCCCGAAGCGCCCCGGCTGCGCGGGAACATCCAGGCTGTAGGGGCGGATCCTGTAGCCGCCCGGCGGCTCCGGCCATGTCTGGTAGGCGGGGATATTGGGCTGCTGCACGGCATAGCCCGCGGCATTGGCCGCAAGCGCCGCGACATCGCCATTCTCGCGCGAGAAGAGCCGCACGATCTCGCCGCCCTCCGGCAAGGCGATGCTGCTCTTGCCGGGCGGCACGATGACGATGGCATAGCCCGGCACCTGCTCGACCTGGCCATTGGCTGTGATGACCGCCGGCACGTCCCGGTCTTCGATCAGCAGGACATATTCGTCCGCCTGCCCCTTGCGCTCGAACACGGCACCGGGCTTCGCGCGGGTATAGGCGACGACGAAATTCTGGCCGCGCCCGAACCATGTCTGGCCGGTCTCGTCATCGATCTGCGGCGGCGTCGAGCCGAACATGACATAATGCGAGGGCCCGAAGCCCGTCGCGACTGGCGCGCCGCCCGACACCGCGCTGCCGCTGGTCAGCTTCGAGCGCGGATCGTCGGACGTGTACATGGTGTTGGCTGCGGACATGAGGCTCCGTCCCTGATTCCTGAGGCAATATGCGCCCTGCCTTAGCGGGAGACCAGAGCGGCGGGCTTGACCGAAGCGGCAAGC
Source organism: Sphingobium lignivorans (assembly GCF_014203955.1). NCBI lineage: Bacteria > Pseudomonadati > Pseudomonadota > Alphaproteobacteria > Sphingomonadales > Sphingobiaceae > Sphingobium > Sphingobium lignivorans. Next base: position 1,235,976 of record NZ_JACHKA010000001.1, on the reverse strand, counting down.
CGGTTTGATCCCCGGCGAGAGGTGACGCGTCCGTCGGGATGGTCGACGTGCTGCCAACCGATATCCTTAATCCGCAAGAGGCATTCTCCGGGCGCGAGCCATCTCGCAATCCGTTGCGAGGCGATGAACCCGCTGTTTGGCTTAATCTTTCTTTAGGCCGGTCGAGGTTAACGTCACCTCTCCGACGAAGTTAACCTCGCGCCTCAAGGGGCCGACGTGTCTGGCGCTGCAAATCAACTGTGAGCATCTGATGATATGATGTGGTCAAATCTCGGGCGAATTTGCGCGAAACTACGTCATGATTCAGCAGGCGGTGTCGCCCTGATTGCGGGCCTGAGCTTGCCCGTCGTGGTCGGCGGGTTGGGCCTTGCCGTCGATCTCGGGCGCGGCCTTGATGAACGCATGGTCACCCAGCGGGTGGCGGATTCTGCGGCTCTGGGTGCTGCCCTGGCCTATCAGACCAGCAACGATGCGGCGAACCTCACCGCAATCGCGCGCGATCTGGCCATAGGCAATGGCTTGCAGGATGCCGATGTTCATGCCGAACTGGTCCATGACTTCCCCAATTCGGGCGATCAGGCAGTCAAGGTCGTCGTTACCAAGCAGTTGCCTTTCATTCTTGCCCGGATCGTTGGCGCCCCTGCGAACTTCACCGTCGGCAGCGAAGCCGTCGCGGTCGTCTCAGGCGAACAGCCCTTTGCCCCGCCCTGTTTTCTCGCGCTCAGCAGCGGCAACGACGCCCTGCGCACCTCAGGCGGAGGCACATTCGACGCACCGGATTGCTCGGTCGCTGCGGTCGGTCAGGTGAACAACGCCGGTTCCCTGATCCGTGCGAGCGATATCATTTCGGGCGCCGGCCAGATCCGCAATGACTGGGGCACGCTCACCGCCAGCAGCTTGCGCTTCGCGACGGACTTCTCGAACCCGAGCTGGAACAGCGCCGTCCCGGCAGCCGACAAGCGAGTGAACCAGTCGACCGCGCTGGCTGATCCGTGGGCCGACAACGCCGATCTCGCCTCGGCCCGTTCGTTGATCGGCACATTCACGGCCATTCCGAACCTTGCGAACCCGACGACCACAAGCGCCAGCAACTGGGATTTCAACTGGTCCCCGGCCGCCAATGTCGCAGGCTTCCGGGCTGGTTCCGGCAGCAGCACCTACAATGTGCCCGCCGGCAATTACACGATCGGCCAGCTCAATGTCGCCGGCGGCATCACTGTCAATTTCGCTTCCGGATCCACCATCACCATCAACAACGGCTTTTCCAACGGCGGCAGCAGCGTCGTGTTCGGCGACGTGAACCTGTTCGTCAACGGCGGCTTCAACAGCGGCTCGAGCGGGGTCCGGATCGGCAAGGGCACGCTCCATATCGGCAGCGGGACAGTGAATTTCAGCGGCACCAACATCAAGGGCGATGGCGACGTCATCGTCAACGCGACCATCACGATCGGTGGCGGATCAAGCCTGCGCATGGGAAATGGCCAGCACATGTTCCGCAGCCTGAGCATCTCCGGCGGCAGTTTCGTGGTGGCCGGGACCGGCAATTTCCAGGTCAATGAGGGAATCGATGTCGGTGGAAATTCAGAGCTTTCCTTCGGCAATGGCAATGTGCTGATCGGCCCGCGCGCCAACGGCAATGCAATCAGCCTGGCGGGCAGCGGCCGGATGTTCATGGGCGACGGGACTTTCAGTGCCAACGGCCATATCGTCACCCAGGGCGGCAGCCGCATCCGCTTTCCGGCCACGACCAACCACCTGATCAATGGCAATATGACGATCGCGGGCTCGGCCCTGTTCGATGCCGGCCGCTACACCATCGCGGGCAACTTCACCAATGGCACGGGCGGAACCGTCTGGCCGTTCACCTCGCCCCATACTGGAATCACCTGGGGTCAGACATTGAACGGGGTCACTGCGAGCGGTTTCGACATGGTCGGGGTCGATGTGACCTTCGTGCTGAGCGGAACACTCAATCTCGCAGGCGGCGCGCGCACCAAGCTGATCGCGCCGAGCAGTTCGGTCCCGGGCGGGCAGATCCGCGAGATGCTGCTGCATTCCCTCACCAGCGCCAACACAAGCTGGACGGCCGGTGCACAGAGCATCTTCGTGGGCACCGTGCACGTGCCCAATTCGAACCTGACGATGAGCGGCGGCAGCACCAATCTCTCGGCCGGCCAGTGCTTCACCGTGATCGCCAACACGATCGCGGCGACCGGCGGGGCGGCGGCAGGCTCGGCATGCCGGACGATGGAAGAAGCTTATGGAGGAGGAGGCAGCGGCGGTGACGTCATTCGCCTGGTGCGCTGATATGCGAAATCTTGTTCATGCCTTGCGACGAGATGACAAAGGCGGGGTCGCGGTTGAATTCGCCCTGTGGATCACGCTGTTCTTCATCACCGCACTCGGGGCATTCGACCTGGGCGACATGTATTTCAAGCGTTCACAGATGGGGTCGGCCGTTTCAGCAGCCTCGCTGCAAGCCTTTGACCAACGGGACGATGTCAATTTCGCCGAACTGGGCAATTATGTGAAAGCACTGGCCAACGACAGCAAGCTCACCGTCACCGTGAGCTGCAATGGCGTTGCGGGGAGCTGCACGAATGTCGACCGCCCCTGCGCTTGCCTGACGACGGAAGGGGAAATGGTGGCGCGGCAATGCGGCATCCCCTGCTCCGAAGCAAATATGACACCCGGCGTCACCGCCGGCTATTATCTGACCATCTCTGCCAGCCAGTCCTTCAGTCCCGTGCTGCTTTCAGGAGGAAGCGTTGGCTCGCAGCTATCCCAGACTGCAACGGTGAGGTTGCAATGAACATCCTGCGCCTGATGCGTTGCGTGCGGGGCGCTTCGATCCTCGAATTTGCGATTCTGGCACCGCTGTTCATTGCCATGCTGGTCGGCCTCATCGAGTTCGGGCGGGCTTACTGGATCCGGCAGACTCTGGCCGAAGTGGCCTTTCATACGGCCCGTTGCATGGCAATGGACACAGCGTGCGCCAACCAAGCGCAGAGCGTCGCCTTTGCCGTTGCCCGCGCAAGCGACTACGCGATCTCCATTACACCCAGCGCGGTTGCGCCCACGTCAGGCGTGTCTTGCCGCGGCCAGGCCAACTCCCATCAGGTGACCATTTCCACGCCGTTTCTGTCACCAATTGCCAGCTTTGGCTTTCTGCCTGAAAGCCTTCAGGTCACGGCATGCTTCCCCGTGTTCTCGAGCGGTTCCGGGACTTGATTGCTGACTGGCAGGTAATTTCCGGCCCTAACGTTCTTATCGACGAGATTCTTCGGACAGAAGATCGCCAATGATCCGCTGTCCTAGCGCCCGCCGGACACGGCGAGATTGGCGCCGGTGATGAAGGAGGCTTCGTCCGAGGCAAGGAACATGACGGCGGCGGCGGCTTCCTGCGGCGTGCCGATGCGCCCCACGGGGGAAAGCGAGGTCGCCATCTTCACTTTCTCCGGGCTCAGCATCTCCGTGCCGATGGGACCGGGGGACACGGCGTTCACGCGAATGCCCTCGATGCCCACTTCGCGCGCAAGGCCGAGCGTCAGGCTGTCGATGCCGCCCTTGGACGCGGCATACCAGACCCATTCGTTGGGCGAGCCATAAGCGGTGGCGCGCGACGACATGAAGACGATCGCGCCGCCCTGCCCCCCGGTGCGGGTGGACATCAACGGGATGGCCGCACGCGCGCAGAGCATCGCGCCGGTGAGATTGACCGCGACGACGCGCGCGAGCGTCTCCGGATCGGCATCGGCAAGGCGCGAGGCCGCGCCGGTAATGCCGCCATTATAGACCAGCACCCGCAGCGGTCCGGCCTCCTCCACCGCCGCGAACAGCGCCGCGACATCGGCGGGATCGGCAGTGTCGGCACGGACGGCGCGCGCGTCACCCCCCTTCGCGATAATCTGCGCCACGGTCTCCTCGGCCTGCGCGGCATTGCTCGCATAAGTGAGGACGACGCGGTAACCGGCCCCGGCCGCCGCATGCGCGATGGCCGCGCCGATCCCGCGGCTGCCGCCGGTCACCAGAAACACGGGTGGATTCATGTCCGGCTCCCCTTGCCTATCCTGCCTGGGCGCCCTCTCTCGTCCGCCGCGCTGCGCCGGACTTGCCCCAGCAGGCAGGGATCGTTGCGGCGCCCTGCCCGCCTCATGTCAGAAATGGCGCGGCGGCAACAGCAGTTCCGGGGCGCGGCCGCTCACCGGATTGCGGAAATGCAGCGCCACGGGCAGCAGGTCCGGCCAGGGTGCGGTCGAGGGTCCCCGCAGCGGGCCATCGGGCGGATAGCCCTTCATCACGTCCGGATCGGGCACGAAGCGGGTATTGCTGGCCGGATCGGCCTTCGTCCAGCCGGTGGCGAGATCGCCGGTCCAGACATAATCGAGGTCCATGGCGGAGATCTTCCACAGGCCATCCTCCAGCACCGCGCCATTCTCGTAATGCCCGCCGATCTGTGCGCCGCCCGGATCGTTGCTCGTGCCGAGCTGGAACAGGCGCAGATGGATGCGCGCGCTCTTGCCGTCCGCCGCGACGGTGGTCACCGGCTGCATCTTCTGGTGTATCGCCATGCTGGGCACGAAGCGCCCGCCATTGCCATAACGCCGGGCAAGCGACTGGAAGACGCGCTCGTTGCCGACATAAGTGCCGACATAGGAAAGCTCCTTCCAGCCCTGCTTCGAGAACAAGTCGCCGATCGGCCGCCACAGGAACTCGTCGATATAATAGCCGTAAGCGGTCGAGACATTCTCCGCGCCGTCATAAGCGGACGCGATGGCGAGCTGGCGCTCGATCTCCGCGAGGCGCGCGGCCGGATCGGACGGGTTCGCCGGTGGTGCAGGCGCGGTGGCCGAGGCGGGGACTGGCGCGGGCAGGATGGTCATGCTGGCCGGATAGGCCGGTGCCTTGTCCGTCACTGGATTGGCGAAGCTCAGCGCGGGGAAGGCAGTGCCGGGATATTGCAGCGCCGCCTGCCGGGCCGGCACGGCTCGCCCGGCCCGGCCCAATGGCGCATCGGGGATCGCGCTTTTCGCCCAGCCCTGCGCATAATCGGTGCGGGCGCGGGGATAGAGCCGCATATGCGCGAGCATCCACTTGCCATCGCGCTTCACATAGAGATTCTCGAATGTCGCAAGCGTCCATGCGCCCCACGCATTGGCCTTGCCGACCATCCCCAGCTCGATGCCCCGCGCGGTGGCACTGGCGCCATCGGGCGCGACGGTGATGACCATGTCGAACTGGAGCCGGTCATTGAGCTCGCCGGACCGCAGGCCCGCCGGCGCGACCGCCTCCAGTGCGGCGCGGATCGCCTTGCGGCCCTGCGCGCGGTCCCCCGCCGCTTCCATCACGCCGTCGGGCGCGAAGAGGTCGGTCACATCGTCCCACAGCCGCCGGTCGACATAATAGCCATAGGCATTCTGGAGATTTTCGATCTGCGAGGCATCGTTGAGCCGCGCCACGCGCCGCTCCAGATCGGCCAGCGACGGCGCGGGACCGGCCGGGGCGGTCCAGCCATCCTGCAGGCGCGTGCTCGGGATGCCGAGGCTGTCCACGCTGAAATGGAAAGGCACGGCGCGCAGCACCGGATCGACATTCTTCCAGCCCGCCTCATAGGAGCCGGCGAACAGCGGGTAGGGATGGAGCATGGCGAACTTCCATTTGCCATCCTCCAGCACATAGACATTTTCCTGGATCGCGCCGGACCAGTCCGCCCGCTCGCCATAGTGCGCATCGATGCCGAGGCTGTGCCAGCGGCCCTTGCCACGCGTGCCATCAACGGACAGCGTCACCACCGGCGAGAAGATCATGTCCACATGGAGCCGGCCCTGCGCGATGCCGTCCTGCCCCTGGCCGATCGTCTTGCGCAGATGCGCGGCGATGGCCTGCGGCCCCATGACGCGCGCCCGGCCCTCGCCCAGGGCGCCATCCCGCGCGAAGAGCGACGCTGCCTCGTCCCACAGGCCGAGCTGGAGATAATGGACATAGCTGTGCTGGAGCCGCTTGATCTCCCGCACCGCCTCGGCGCGCCGCAGCTGCTCGGCGACGCGCGCGACCTGCTCGTGCGCGACATCGGCAGCCTGCGCGGGCGGCGCGGCGAGGAGCAAAGGCGGGGCAGCCAGCAGGGCCAGCCCCAGCAGCATGGCAGTCATCGGCTTCATGTCACTCTCCTGCCTTTTCTTCTTCGCGCCTTCCCTTCCCGACGCCCCGCAACGAACGGGCCTGCCGCTCAGCTCTTCGCGACGGCGGGAGGCGCGGCAGGAGCGCCGGCCTCGTCTCCATCCAGATCGTCCAGCCCGTGCAATTGCCGCCCCGCCGTCTCGGGCAGGAAGAAAGTCGCCGTCATCGCACAGGCAATGCCGACGATGCCGAAAATGGCCATGGCGGCGCTCAGCACCATCGTCTGCGAGGCCAGTGCCACCGCCATGATGAACAGCGCCGCTGCCGCCCGGCCGAAATTATAGGCGAAGGCCTGCCCCGAGCCGCGCAGCTCGGTGGGGAACAGCTCGGTGAAATAGGGTCCGAACGAGGCATACATGCCGAACTGGAAGAAGCCGTAGATCAGCCCGGTCGGGATGAGCAGGATGACCGAGCCGCCCAGCGGCGCGAACAGGTAAATGGACGAGGTGATGATGAAGCCCGCGCCGAACAGGCGGAACACGCCCCGGCGCCCGAGCATGTCACTGAGATAGGCATTGGTGAGGAAGCCGAAGAAGCCGCCCAGCGAATTGAACATGACGCACAGGCCCGCCATCGAGATGGACAGGCCCCGCTCCATGCTGAGGAACGGCGTCAGATAATTGCTCACCGAATAAGCCGCGCCCTGCGTGCCGAGCGAGAGCAGCGAGGCCAGCAGCGTGATCCGCAGCACCTTCGGGCGGAAGATGCTGGCGAGGCTCATCGTCTGCCCGCTTTCCTTCGCTTTCTGCACCGCCTGGCGGAACATCTCGCTATCGTCCGAACCCTTGCGCACGAAGAAGATGAGCATGGCCGGCAGGATGCCGATCCAGAAGACGATGCGCCAGCCGAGGTCGGGATCGAACAGCGCCGCGAACGGCCCGGCGAGCAAGGCGGCAATGCCCGAGCCGATGGCCGCACCGCTGTGCACCGTGCCCAGCGCCTTGCCGCGGTGCTTCGGCGAAATCAGCTCGCCCAGCAGCACTGCGCCCACCGCCCATTCGGCACCGAAGCCCAGCCCCTGCAGCACGCGGATGACGAGCAGTTGCTCATAGGTCTGCGCGAAGCCGGACGCGAAGGAGAAGACCGAGAACCACAGGATCGTGAGGCGCAGCACGCGCGCGCGCCCATAACGATCGCACAGCCAGCCGCCGACCCAGCCGCCGAGCGCGGCGGCGAAATAATTCGCGCTGGCGATGGCGCCCGCCTGCGCCAGCGTCATGCCGAGCGCGACGATGAGCAGCGGGATCATATATTGATAGACCAGCGCGTCCGCCGTATCCATGGCCCAGCCGGCACTGCACGTCCAGAAGACGCGCCGCGTCTTCTTGTCGGCCTCCTTGTACCAGGTCATCATGATCGTGTGCGCCCCCTCCGGCTATTCTGTCTGGCCACTCGTCGCGCGGTCCGCGAGAGGCGCGCGACAAGTGGCCCGGTTTTCGATGCGGACCATGGCCCGTGTGTGCGCCGCGCGCCAGCCCGGCCGCTTGCTTGGACCGGCACCAGAAGTTGCCCGCTCGTGACCGGGGCGTGTCGCGCCTGTGCTATTTTACCTCCACCCCGTCGACGGAGGGGCCGGTCGGCGGCATCTGGTAGCCATGGCTGGTCATGCGCGCGGCAGGGAGCATTCCGCAGGGCACGCAATCGGGCCAGTAGCGTTCCGGCGTGCGGCCGCTCACCAGATTGCGGTAATTGAACCACATCGGCAGGATGCCCGGCCACTCGATCGTCTCGCCGGTGCCACCACGAAAGCCCGCTTCCCGCTCGCCAAGCTCGGTCAGCAGGATGTCCGGCGGATATTTGGCGATCAGCGCGCTCGGCGGCGGGCGGCGACCGGGCGGGCCGGCCTTCACGCCGTTCCAGCCGTCCTTCCAGGTCTTCATCGAGAAATAGGGCTCGTCGATGGTGAGGCTCCACAGCCGCCACACATCCCCCTCCAGCACGAGCTGGTCGTTGGGATACATGCCGTTCGAGAAGACCGCGCCGTAGAAGCCGCCATTCACCTCCTTGCCGGTGCGCGGCTGGAACAGGCGGGTGCGCAGGTTTGCCGAGCGGCCATCCTGCGAGACGAGGATCACCGGCTGCGTGCGCCAGTGATAGGAAATGCCGGGCCGGGTCTGCGGCGTGGGGCCCCAGGTGGCGTTGACCGCGCCCATGATCCTGTCCCGCCCCAGATAATAGCCGGCGAACGGCGACTGCTTGTTGCCTTTCTCCGCGAAGATCGCGCCCATCTCGTCCCACATGAAATCGTCGATGTAGAAGCCATAAGCCGAGGAGACGTTCTCGGCGGCATCGAAGGCGAGCGAGCGGGAAAGGCGGCGCTTCGCGTCCGCATAGCGCGCGGAGCCCGGACCGGCGGGCAAGGCCTGCGGTGCCGGCGCAGCGCCGGTGAGCGGTCCTGACGCAGCGGCCGCCCCGGGCAGCGACACCGCCTTGCCCGTCACCGGATGCGGCGAGAGGAAGGCCGGCAGGGCTGCGGGGCGGAGCGTGCCGCCATCCCCCCAGCCGCGCGCATAATCCGCGGCCATCAGCGGGAAGAGCCGCAGCTCGCGGAGCTTCCAGATGCCATCTTCCTTCACGAAGCGATTGCGGAAGATGGTGATCGACCACCCGGCCATATCCCGGCTCTGGCTGCCGAGCATGCCGAGCTCGATGCCGCGGCTATAGGCTTCCGTGCCGCCGGGCATGACCTCGACGAGCGTGCCGAACAGCGGGCGGTCATTGAGTTCCCCGGCGCTCAGCCCCGCCGGCCCCATGCGTTCCAGGGCGCGGCGAATGCCGTCCTTCCCCTCGTGGCGCCCTTCCCCGGCGATCTCGACCACGCCGCCCTCGGCGAAGAGGTCGACCACATCGTCCCACATGCGCCGGTCGACATAATAGCCATAGCTGTGCTGGAGATTGCGGACCGCATCCTCGTCGTTCAGTGCGGCGATGCGGCGTTCCAGTCCCGCCAGCGTCTCGCCCGAGCGCGGCGGCGCACCGGCTGCCGGTGGGATGGGCCGGCCGGTCTGCTCCGGTGTGATGTGATAGGGGACGATCGGCAGATCCGCCCCGCCGATGTTGGTCCACCCGGTCGCGTAGTCCCCCTCGAACTGCGGATGATAATGGGCGAGCGCGATCTTCCAGACCCCGTTCTCGCGCACATAGTCATTCTCGTAGACGCCGCTTTCCAGCCGTGCCGCGCCCTTGCCATCCCCCGTGAGGGAGAGGCTCATCCAGCGCGACTGGATGGTCCGCCCGTCCGCCGACATGGACAGCAGCGGTTCGTCGATCAGCTCGGTGTGGAGCGCGCCCGGCGGAAGCCCATCCTGCCCGCCGCCGCGCGCCTTCAGCCAGTCACGGATCGCCCCCCTGCCCTGCACCGCGTCCGTGCCCCGGACGAGCCGGCCGCTTTCGGAGAAAAGATCGGCCGCCGCCTGCCACTGGCCGAGCTGGACATATTGGGCATAGAGCCGCTGCAGATCCTTGATCGCGCGGATCGCCTCGACCCTGTCCACGTCCCGCGCCAGCGCATCGATCTCGGCGCGGGTCTGCGCGGGCAGCGGCGCGGCCGGTGCGCTCGCCAGCAGCGCGGCGGCGAGCAGGCGCACGGCTCCTCTGGTCACTCTTCCTCTCCCGTTCGTTCGTTTCACGAAACCGGTGGACGATCGACCGGATGCGCGCGCCTGGCAATGGCCGAACGCCTGATCGTCGGGCGCCATGAAGAATTAGCGCCGCCTGAGGCAAGTGGCGAAGGCGCCCCGGCGATCAGCCCGGCGAGACGGCGCGGACGAAATCCGAGACCAGCGGCCCCAGCGCATCATGCGCGGTGCCGATGGCGAGGACCGGCGAGAGATGATTATGCCCGGGCAGCCAGTGGAACCGGGGCATGTCGCCCCGCGCCCGGCCGAACGCGCCGATCATCAGCGCCGCCTGCCGGCGGAAATCGATCGCGTCATATTCCGACACGGCGAAGCAGAGCGGCACCGTCGTCTTCACCAGGCCGGGGATGGTGGAGAAATCGCCGTAGCGCTCGATATCCAGGCCATAATAAGCGAGCTGATAGGGATTGGGCGAGGACAAGGCGGGATCATAAGTGCCCGAGACAAGCATCGCGCCGGCCACGCCCGGCCCACTGGCGGGCTGGACGCCCGTCAGGGAAAGATATGTCGCGATGTGAGTCGCCCCGGCCGACTGCCCCATGAGAAAGATCCGGCGCGGATCGCCGCCATGCTCCGCGACCTTATCGCGCAGGCAGGCGACCGCGCGCGCCACATCCTCGGCGCCGGAAGGCCACATATTGTCCGGCGCGAGGCGATAGTTCATCGTGGCGCCGACCCAGCCCCGCGCGGCCGCCCATGTCCCGACATTGTCGTAGAAAGGCAGGCCGCCCAGGCACTTGTCGCCCATCACATAGCCGCCGCCATGCACGAACAGGAGGACCGGCGCGCCTTCCAGGCCGGCACGCGCGAACAGGTCGAGCCGGTGGCGGGCATCCGGGCCATAAGGCAAGTCGCGAATGACGAGCGGCTGCTCTTCAGGAGGAGAAAGGGCCGCCGCGAGGCGCTGCTGGGTCTGCTCGATGAGCCCATATGTCAGTTCGCAACCCAGCGACTTCAGCAATGCGCGCGTTTCCGCCTGCATGTATTTCCCCCAACCCACGCGATGGACATGCGGCCCGTGATTTCCCCCGCCCATCCCCTGACGCAGGAAATCGGGGACAAACATGCCCGACCGCCCCACCTTGGCGGCATCGGTCCCGCGGAGCAAGCAACGCAGTTACAGGACAAGCAAATCATTGACCGCGCCCGCATGGCTGTGGCAATCGCGCCGGACAGCCCGAGCGCGGGTGTAGCTCAATGGTAGAGCAGCAGCTTCCCAAGCTGACGACGGGGGTTCGATTCCCCTCACCCGCTCCAGCTTAATTCCCTTCCCTCCGAAACCCTTCAGCGCACACAATGTCCGCGCGTCGCCTTGCCGCGCCCTTCCCCGCCCCTCAAGTTGACTTTGCCCATTTCACCCGGCATGGCCGGTGCGGGCAGGCAGGGGACCGACCGCGGGGGACGGGCGCAATGCCCGGGTGCGGACGGTCAATGGCAGCCAGCGGCAAGCGACAATCCATCTGGTTCGTGCTCGTCACGATCTTCATCGATGCGATGGGCTATGGCCTGGCCGGGCCGGTGCTCCCGCGCCTCATCATGAATGTGGGCGATGTGGACATCAGCGCCGCGATCCGCTTCGCCGGCTGGATGACGGCTTCCTATGCCGTCGTGCAGTTCCTGATGGGGCCCGTGATCGGCAACCTCTCGGACCGGTTCGGGCGGCGGCCGGTGCTACTCATCGCGCTCACCGGTCTGGTGCTCAATTTCCTGCTGCTCTCGGTGGCGCAGAGCCTGCCGGTGCTGTTCGTCGCGCAGATGCTGGGCGGCATGTTCGGCGGCACGATCGGCACCTGCCAGGCCGCCATCGCGGACATGACCGCAAAGGAGGACCGCGCGCATAATTTCAGCCTGGTCGGCGCCGCCTTCGGCCTCGGCTTCGTCGTTGGCCCTGCGATCGGCGGGCTGCTGGGCGAATATGGCGAGCGCATGCCGTTCATCGCGGCGGCGGTGCTGACCTTCGTCAACCTGCTCTACGGCGTGTTCGTCTTCCCGGACACGCTCCGGCCGGAGAACCGGCGCCCCTTCGAATGGCGGCGGGCCAATGCGCTGGGCGCCTGGCGCTCGATGCGCGCGATGCCGGGCATGACCGCGGCGATCCTCATCGTCGCTCTGTGGTACATCGCCGGGGCGGTCTATCCGCTGACCTGGCCCTATTACGGCATTGCCCGCTTCGATTGGTCGAACGGAATGATCGGCGCCTCGCTGGCGACGGTCGGCGCCATCACCGCGCTGAGCCAGACGGTGCTCACCGGCCGCCTCGTGCGGCGCTACGGCGAGCGTGGCGCGGCGATCATCGGCATGACCGGCGGGATCGCGACATTCCTAGCTTATGCCTTCGTGACGCAGGGCTGGATGGCCTTCGCCATCATGATCGGCTTTGTGCCCCAGTCGATGGTGGGCCCGGCACTGATGGCGATCCTCGCCAATCGGGCCGGGGCGGATGCGCAGGGCGAAGTGCAGGGCATGGCCGCCATGGCGCAGGGGATGGGCGGCATTGTCGCGCCGCTGCTCATCAATCCAACCATGGCCTATTTCACCTCGCCCGCCGCGCCCTTCCAGTTCGCGGGCGCCGGCTTCATCGTGGCGAGCCTCTTCGCGGTGGCGGCGCTGGGGCGGCTGCTGACACTCCCGAACCCGCGACGCGCCCGGGCGCTGGATGCACGCACGGGCTGAGCCGAGCATGACCGGGGAGCCCGGGCGCTTTGGGTCTGCGGACGGCGGGAGCCAGGTCCGCAGACCCGGGCACCGTCAGGATCCCACGGTAACGGTGCCGTAGCGGTAACCGCGCTTGGCCATCTCCTTCACATAGCGGCCGCGATTATGAGAGAGTTCGTGGCGATACTCGTCCCACGCATCGCGCAGGTCCTCGGTATCGCTGGCGCGCCGCAGGTCGCTGGTCAGTTCCTTGCGCGCCTCGTTGATGTCGGTGCGATAATTGAACCAGAAGCGGTTCTCGATCCCGGCGATGGGCGTCGCGATGACTTGACGCTCCTCCTGCCGGGCCATCCGCTCCTCGTCCAGAACGACGGACGTGCGCACAGTGGCGGTCGCAGCCGCGGCCATGCCCAGGGATGCGAGGGGGAGGATGATCGCTTTGATGTTCATCGTTGGTCTCCTTCCGGGCGAGGCCTTTGCGAGCCCCGCTCCGGTGCAGAAACGAACGAAGGGCGGATTCACATCCCGGAAAATTATCGCCGGTGCGCCGAAAAGCTGGCGCCGGCCTGAGCACCAATATTCATGAATTATATGAGATTATCGATACAACATATTGTATTATCTTGCACAAGAAGCGAGCGTGTTGCCGGCGGAGGGATCGCCGGAGGTGCGCGGCATACTCGCCGAAACGTGGCATTCCAGCGATCCCGGCTGAGGTCGAATGTCTCATTCCGGAACAATGGCCCGCGCGCTTCGGGGCTAACGGGGAACGCCAGGGCTGATCGACATTGTCCTACGGACGCCTTCGGCTCCAGATGATGGCGTGACGAAAATGGTGATCTTTCGGGAGCCGGAGCGCAGCGTATTGAAGGTACGTGAGCACCGGAAGCCCGGGAAAGCGCCATTTGCAGGCCGCCAACGCTGGATGTCGATTAGCCCTGAAGCTCAGATGCCGCCTTCCTCAACGGCATAGCCGGCCGCCGCAAGGGCAGCGACGAGCGCATCCACGCAAGCGTCCATTCGCGCCTGCTCCGTCGCGCGCACCACGAAATTGGCGCCGACCTTGCCCTCGCGAAAGAAGGGATAGCTGCCGATCTGGCATCCCTCATGCGCCTTCTCGACCGCGCCAAGGAGGTCCGCGATCTCGCTTTCCGGCACCCAGCAGCCGACAGTATGGGACAGCAGCGGCGCCCCGCCCTCGAGCTGGCCGGTCAGCCGGTCCAGCATGCCCGCCGTGATGTGGGGCACGCCCGCCATGATGAAGAGATTGCCGACGCGGATGCCGGGCGCACCGGAATAGCTGTTGGGAATGAGCTCCGCGCCTTCCGGCACGCGCGCCATGCGCAGCCGCGCCGCGCTGAGCCCGCCGCGCGAGGCATAATAGGCCTCGAGGATGGCGCGCGCTTCCGGATGGATGACCACCGGCACGCCGAGCGCGGCGGCGATCGCGTCGACTGTAATGTCGTCATGCGTGGGGCCGATCCCGCCCGTGGTGAACAGATAGTCGTTGCGGGCGCGCAGCGTGTTCACGGCCTCGCAGATCGCGCCTTCGTCATCGCCCACGATGCGCACTTCCCGCAGGCGGATGCCCTGGACGTTGAGCCAGGTGGCGATCTGCGCCACGTTCCTGTCCTGCGTGCGCCCGGAGAGAATCTCGTCGCCGATCACCACCAGCGCCGCCGTCCATATCCGCCCGCTCATGCGCCTGCTCCCCTGCGCGACGCCGTCAGCGAGAGGCGGCGCGCATCGATCATCCGGTCCGGTGCGTTCATGGCGCCTGCTTACGCCCCGGCACCGCGCGCGCCAAGCCGTGCATGCCCCGCTACGTCGTTTTTTGGCCTGTTTGATGGTCGTGCCCGCCACTGCGGCGCGCCTCGTCGCGAATGCCCCTCGCCACCTGCGCGCGGAATGCCTATATTCCCCGCATGACGACTTATGTGACACCGACGGCGGACATCGCCAATGTCCGCACTTCCGCCATCAAGCTGCACGGACCGGACGCTTTCGAGGGGATGCGCAAGGCCGGCCGGCTGGCCGCCGAGCTGCTCGACGCCGTGGAGCCGCTCGTGCGCCCGGGCGTGCGCACGAGCGAGATCGACGATTTCGTGCGCGAGAAGACGCTGGCGGCCGGCGCCGTACCCGCGACGCTCGGTTATCATGGCTATCAGTACAGCTGCTGCATCAGCCTCAACAATGTGATTTGCCACGGCATGCCCGGCGACCGCGTGCTGCGCGATGGCGACATCCTCAACATCGACGTGACACCGCTGTTGGATGGCTGGCACGGGGATACGAGCCGCATGTACCTGGTCGGCGACGTGCCGATCAAGGCGCGCCGCCTCGTCGATGTCACTTATGAATGCCTGATGCTCGGCATCGAGCAGGCGAAGCCGGGCAAGTATCTGGGCGACATCGGCCATGTCATCCAGACCCACGCGGAGAAGCACCGCTACGGCGTGGTCCGGGATTTCTGCGGCCATGGCCTCGGCCGCGTCTTCCATGACGCGCCGGAAGTGGTCCATGTCGGCCGCCCCGGCACGGGCCCGGAGCTGCGGCCCGGGATGATCTTCACCATCGAGCCGATGATCAATGCCGGCAAGCCCGCCGTGAAGATGCTCGACGATGGCTGGACCGCCGTGACGCGGGACCGCTCGCTCTCCGCCCAGTTCGAGCACAGCATCGGCATCACCGAGGATGGCTGCGAGATCTTTACGCTGAGCCCCGGCGGCCTGCACAAGCCGCCTTACTGAGCCGGAGGCCGCCGCCTGCCACGGCGGCGACACGCCGGCCGCAACCGCCCCTTGCCGCTTCCCCGAAGCCTGCACGCACGCGCGCGCCGGGCCACCCCGCGTGCCACCCGACATGCCCGAATCCGCGCGTTTCGACCTGCTCATTTTTTAGGCAGGAGCGCCAGAAAATGCCTGATATCCGTGCAATATCGACATTCGCGATCAAAGCCGCCAATGCTTCTCTGGTGATTCGCGAGCCGGCGCTGTAGCGTTCAGCCCGTGCGCGGTCGTGCGCGTCGGTCGACCCGTCGGGGGTGCGGATCGAAGGCGGCGGAACGGGTTTTCCCGCCGCGCTTCACGCGAAGCATAAGGGGTGCGTTGGACATGAAGAAGGTCGAAGCGATCATCAAGCCGTTCAAGCTCGATGATGTGAAGGAAGCGCTGCACGAGGTCGGTGTTTCCGGAATCACCGTGACCGAGGCCAAGGGCTTCGGCCGGCAGAAGGGCCATACGGAGCTGTATCGCGGCGCCGAATATGTCGTCGATTTTCTTCCCAAGGTGAAGCTCGAGGTCGTCGTCGAGGACGGGATCGTGGACCGCGTGGTCGAGGCGATCTCCGGCGCGGCGCGCACCGGGCGCATCGGGGACGGCAAGATCTTCGTCATGCCCGTCGAGAAGGCCGTGCGCATCCGCACCGGTGAACTCGACGAAGCCGCCATCTGATTTTCCGACACAGCCGCAACACTCACGACAAGAGAAGGACCGTCGCCATGGCCAACACGCCCAAAGACATTCTCAAGATGATCGAGGAGAAGGAGATCGAGTGGGTCGATCTGCGCTTCACCGATCCGAAGGGCAAGTGGCAGCACTTGACCATGTGCTCCGGCGTCCTCGGCGAGGATGAGCTCGAAGAGGGCCTGATGTTCGACGGCAGCTCCATCGAGGGCTGGAAGGCGATCAACGAGTCGGACATGATCCTCAAGCCCGACCTCGACGCCGTCTATGTCGATCCGTTCAGCGCGACGCCGATGCTGATCCTGTTCTGCAACATCGTCGAGCCCTCCACCGGCGAGCTCTACGGCCGCGACCCGCGCTCGACCGCCGTGCGCGCCGAGGCCTATGTGAAGGCCGCCGGCTTCGGCGACACCGTCTATGTCGGCCCGGAAGCCGAGTTCTTCATGTTCGACGACGTCCGCTTCAACAATGACTACAACGAGTCCTACTACAAGATCGACGATGTCGAGCTGCCGACCAACACTGGCAAGGAGTATGAAGGCGGCAACCTCGGCCACCGTCCGCGCGCCAAGGGTGGCTATTTCCCCGTCGCGCCCGTCGATCCCTGCACGGACATCCGCGCCGAGATGGTCACCACCATGCTGGAAATGGGCCTCCCCTGCGACAAGCACCACCATGAGGTGGCAGCCGCGCAGCACGAGCTGGGCCTCACCTTCGGCACGCTGGTCCAGACCGCCGACCGCATGCAGATCTACAAATATGTCGTGATGATGGTCGCCCAGGCCTATGGCAAGACGGCGACCTTCATGCCCAAGCCGATCGCGCAGGACAACGGCTCGGGCATGCACACTCACATCTCGATCTGGGAAGGCAAGGAGCCCAAGTTCGCGGGCAATGGCTATGCCGGCCTGTCCGACATGTGCCTCTACTTCATCGGCGGCGTCATCAAGCACGCCAAGGCCCTCAATGCCTTCACCAACCCGACCACCAACAGCTACAAGCGGCTGGTGCCGGGCTTCGAGGCGCCCGTGCTGCTCGCTTATTCGGCGCGCAACCGCTCGGCTTCCTGCCGCATCCCCTACGGGTCCGGCGCCAAGTCCAAGCGCGTCGAGTTCCGCTTCCCGGACGCGATGGCCAACCCCTATCTCTGCTACGCCGCGCTGCTGATGGCCGGCCTCGACGGCATCGAGAACAAGATCCATCCCGGCGAGGCGATGGACAAGAATCTCTATGACCTGCCGCCCGAGGAACTGGCCGAAGTCCCCACCGTCTGCGGATCGCTGCGCGAGGCGCTCAACAGCCTGGAAGCCGACTACGAGTTCCTGCTCAAGGGCGACGTGTTCAGCAAGGACCAGATCGAGGCCTATATCGAGCTGAAGTGGCCCGAGGTCTACCGCTGGGAAATGGCGCCCAGCCCGGTCGAGTTCGACATGTATTACAGCGCCTGATCAGACAGGCGAGAATGCTGCATGGGGGGCTCCGGCGTTCGCGCCGGGGCCCTTTTCTTTTGGTGCACGCCGACGGGCAGGCCTGCCTTCGCATGGGTCCAGATCGGCGAGCAGCCGCCGCCGACGGCCCCCTGTGGAGCGCACCAATATGAGTGCGGCCTAGCGGACCAGTGACGTGTGGGATAAATCAGACAAAATCATCTTATGGCCACCGAGATGTCGAATTGATGGCGCTTGTCTGTTGCGATTGCCTTCCTCTCCATTATGTAGGCGATGCATACAAAGTCATCCAGGAGCGGAACCGTGCAGTATAGCTACCTCAAGCATTATATCGGCGGCCAGTGGGTCGAGAGCGAAGGCGGAACCCCGCACAAGGTCATCAATCCGGCGACCGAAGAGCCGTGCACGGAAGTGACGCTGGGCAGCAAGGCAGACGTCGACAAGGCCGTGAAGGCCGCGCGTGCCGCGTTCGAGGCGAATTACGGCATGTCCAAGGACGACCGGATCGCCATGCTCGGCCGTATCGTCGCCGAATATCAGAAGCGCGTGCCGGACATCGCCCGCGCGATCAGCACCGAGATGGGCTGCCCGATCTCGACCTCGTCCACCGCGCAGGCCGGATCCGGCCTTGGCCATCTGGGCTCGACCATCGAGGCGCTCAAGGGCTTCGAGGAGCAGGAATCCACCGGCAAGAACAGGGTCATCTTCGAGCCGATCGGCGTCGTGGCGCTCATCACGCCGTGGAACTGGCCGATGAACCAGATCGTCGCCAAGGTGGCGCCCGCGCTCGCCGCCGGCAACGCCGTGATCCTCAAGCCCTCCGAAGAGACGCCGGCCAGCGCCGCCATCTTCGCCGAAGTGCTGGACGCCGCCGGCGTGCCCGCCGGCCTGTTCAATCTCGTCCAGGGCGATGGCCCGACCGTCGGCCAGGCCCTTGCCGAACATCCCGACGTGGACATGGTGAGCTTCACGGGCTCCACCCGGGCCGGCATCATGGTGGCCAAGGCCGCGGCGGATACGGTGAAGCGCGTTCACCAGGAACTGGGCGGCAAATCGCCCTTCATCGTGCTGCCCGGCACCCCGCTCGATCTCGCGCTACCGGCCGGCGCGGGCGGCGTGCTGCTGAACTCCGGCCAGAGCTGCGTCGCGCCGACACGCTGGCTGGTGCACGAGAGCCAGTATGACGAAGCGGTGGCCAAGCTGGCGGACCTGTTCGGCGAGAAGCCGGTGGGTGATCCGCTGAGCGAAGGCCCGCATATCGGCCCGGTGGTCAACAAGAGCCAGTATGAGAAGATCGAAGGCCTGATCCAGAAAGGCATCGACGAAGGCGCCACGGTCGCAACCGGGGGCCTGGGCAAGCCGGAAGGCCACGAGAAGGGCTATTATGTGAAGCCCACCGTGCTCGCCAACGTGACCAACGACATGACGCCCGCGCGCGAGGAGATCTTCGGCCCGGTCATCGTCGTCATCAAGTACAAGGATGTCGACGAGGCCGTGAAGATCGCCAACGACACGCCTTATGGACTGGGCGCCTATATTGCGGGCAACCCGGCGGAAGCATCGAAGATCGTGCCCCGCATCCGCGCGGGCAGCGTGTTCGTCAATTCCGGCGGGCTCGACTTCAACTCGCCCTTCGGCGGTTACAAGCAGTCCGGCAACGGTCGCGAGTTCGGCAAGTTCGGCCTCGAGGAATTCATGGAGAAGAAGGCGGTCATCGGCGAACTCGCCTGATCGTCCTTCGCACGGGATCGTGAAACGGAAAGGCTCCGGCGCAGGCCGGGGCCTTTTCCATGCCGGGATGATATGCCGCGATCCGCGCGATCCGGAAAGCGCAGAACGGCGCGGCGGTTGACAAAGTCCGGCAGGGCCGTGAGGGCGGACTGGCCGTCCCGCCATCCGATCGGGCGCGCAGGGGGAGACGCGGCCATGGCAAGAGCGACGGGGGCTAAAGCGAGAGCCGGCATCACGATGACCGAGGGCCCCCTGCCCCGCATCCTACTGCGCGTCGCGCTGCCGATCACCATCACCAATCTCGCCCAGGCCAGCTTCGATATCGTCAATGCCGTCTGGGTCGGCCGGCTCGGCGAGGCCGCCATCGCGGCGATCACGGCCAGCGGACCGCTCTTCTTCGTGCTGATCTCGCTCGGCTCGGGCCTCTCGACGGCCGGGGCCGTGCTGATCGCGCAGAATGCGGGCGCGAAGCGGTTCGACCGGCTCGACCATGTCGCCGCGCAGACGCTGCTGATGGTGGGGCTGATGGCGCTCGCCTTCACGCTGGCAGGCGCCGCCACTGTCGGGCCGCTGCTGAGGCTCATCGGCGTGGAACCGGCGATCCATGATCTCGCCGCGGATTATCTCGCGATCCGCTATGTCGGCATGGTGCCGATGTTCGGCTTCATGGCGCTGCAGGCCATGCTGCAGGCAGTGGGCGAAGTGCGCTTCGCCATGCGGGTGCAGATCGGCAGCGTCATCGCCAATGCCCTGCTCGATCCGCTGCTGATCTTCGGCATCGGGCCGTTCCCGGAGATGGGGGTGCCCGGTGCCGCGCTGGCGACCGTGATCGCCCAGATCGGCGCGCTGCTCGTGCTGCTGCATCACCTGCTTTCCGGGCGCTCGTCACTGCATTTGCGCGGACACCATTTCCGGCCGGACCCCGCCCATATCCGCCTCGCCCTCAGCCTGGGCCTGCCCGCTTCCATCGAGCAGGCGATCCGCACCTTCAGTTCGCTGCTGCTCATGGCGCTGGCCGCCAGCTTCGGCACGCTGGGGCTCGCGGCCTATGGCGTGGGCTCGCGGCCGCTCCATTTCTGGTTCACGCCGATGATCGGCCTGTCGATCGCCACGGCGGCAGTCGTCGGCCAGAATATCGGGGCCGGCCTCACCGCGCGGGCAGAGGAAGCCGCGCGCCTCTCCGCCTGGCTGGGCTTTGCGGGCATGACGCTCGTCGGCCTCGCGCACCTGCCGTTCGTCCCGACCATGATGACGGCGCTGGCACCGGGCGAACCGGACGTGATCGCAAGCGCCTCCACCTTCGCCTATATCTATTTTCCGTTCCTCGGCGTGCTCACCGTGCCGCAGGCGCTGCTCGGCGCCTTCCGCGGCGCGGGCAGCCCCAGCCATTCCATGCTGATCTCGATCGTCATGCAGTGGATGTTCCAGATGCCGGCAGCCTATCTCATCGCCTTCGGCACGGACTGGGGTATCCTCGGCATCTGGTGGAGCTACCCCATCGCCAATGCCGCCGCAGCTTTGCTCTGCCTCTACTGGTTCCGCCACGGCAGCTGGCGCCACCGGCTGACCACGGTATCCACGGAGAAATGACACAACGCAATTATATCGATAATCAATAATTGATTTATCGATAAACAGATATATCATGCCCTCTTTCCGAGGGTGGCCAAGATGCAGCGACGTGACAGACTGATTGCAGGCACGACACTGATTGTCCGTCTCCTGCGCTGGGGGAATTACGCGTTTCTCGCCCTGATGATCGTCGCGCTTCTCGGCACCTGGTTGTTCCATGCCGCTCTCGCTGCGCAATTGCTCGCTAAATATGGCTCTGTGGTTCCCGTCGACACCGTCATCGGCTTCATCCGTATTCTCATGCTGATCGGCATGGTCTGCGTGTGGCCCATTGAATGGCTGTTGCGCAGTCTTTCGGCGATGCTGGACACGGTCCGCACCGGCTCCCCGTTCGTGCCGGCTAATGCGCGGCGGTTGCGTACCACCGGATGGGCACTGCTCACGCTGCAGTTCATCGATCTCCTGACGGGCGTGCTGAGCTGGTGGGCGCGGACCTGGCACATCGATGTGGTGGACTGGCGGCCCTCGATCATCGGCTGGATGTGCGTCCTCGTCGCATTTGTGCTCGCGCGAATTTTCGATGTCGGGACGGCGTTGTGCGACGAACTGGAAGGCACGATCTGATGCCGGTTCGTATCCACCTCGACGACATGCTCCATGCGCGGCGGATGACCCTCACCGATCTGAGCGAACGCGTCGGCATCACGCTCGCCAATCTCTCCATCCTGAAGACCGGCAAGGCGAAGGCGATCCGTTTCTCCACGCTGGCCGCCCTGTGCGAAGCGCTCGACTGCCAGCCCGGCGACATCATGACCTTTTCATCAGACAGGGAGGACTCGCCAGAATGCCTCTGACCGAACCTTATCGCATGGCATGGCGTTATGCCTTGCTCTGTCCGCTGCTCTTCCTGATCCCGGCCGCCTTCGAATTCGTCCAGCACATCAGTGAGATGTGGCTCGGATTCTACGGCAGCCTGGAAAGGATGAAAGCAGCGGAACATGCGCCCCTGCGCATGGTGCTCGGTCACTTCAAGGTGATTGCTCTCACGCTCGTGACTTATTGGGCGATCCGATTCTATGCCTTCGACAGCGATCCGCTCGCCGCGCGAACGCTTGATCCACGGGCGGTGCGCCTTTTCATCCCGGTGCTGCTCTGGGCCGTGCTTTGGCTGATCCTGCTGCATGACAGCCTGCCATTGCTTTTGGCCGCCGGCCTTTCGCAAAGAGGCGCGGCTATCCTGCTCGGCGTGCTGCTGCTGACCAGCTTCGCCCTCGATATCGGCCTTGCCGCCTGGAAGAGCGCGGCCGTACTGGGCAATGGGGGCATCGGCTTCCTGCGATCCATCCAACTGACATGGCGTCACTTTGGATGGGCATTGGGCCTGATGCTGGCGGCGCTGCTCCCCCTCATGATCGTGCATTATGCGCTGGCGGTACTTCCCATTGGCCGCCCCTTCTGGGCAGCGGCAATGCTGTTGGCTGTCGATTCCCTGCTCGTCGCTTACATGATCCCGGTTGCGATGGCCGCGAACTGGCTGATCGCACGGCGAGTGACTTCAGCAGCGGGATTGTCGGTCATGCCCCCCGCCGCTCAATAATCCTTGGAGACGCGTGCGCTGACGCTTTGGCGGCCGATGGTCGAGACGCTGGAGAGCAGGGAAAGCCAGCGGGTGATCTGATATTCGATGCGGGTCGCGCTGTAGCCCTGGCCGTCACTGATGAGCTCCACATAGAGATCGCGGCCGATATTCTTGCCCGCCGCGATGGACGTGCCCTGCCCGGTGGTGGTGTCGGCGGGGAGGATGCGCAGGCGCGAGAGGCCGGTCGCCCGGCGCACGGCATTGATGGGATCGAGCCCCCCGCCCTCTCCCTGGAACGCCGCGACGGCGGACGCGAGCTGCAGCGCCTCGGGCGCCGAGAGATTGGTGATCGAGGTGCCGAACAGCAGCCGCGAGAGCAGCTCGTCCTGCGTCATGGCGGGCGTGCTGGAGAATGTGATGATCGGCCGCAGGCTGGAGCCGGTAACGGTGATCGTGGCGCTCAGATCCTGCACGTCCGCCGTCGCGCGGATATCGAGGGTCGGGTTGACCGGCGTGGCGCCCTGGAAAGTCAGCCGCCCCTCTTCCAGATCGAAGCGCTTGCCCGCGAAATCATAAGTGCCGCGAATGAGGTTCGCCATGCCCTTGAAGGCCGGCGCAGTGACGAGCCCGCCGATGGTGAGGTCGGCCGACCATTCGCTCTGCATGCCCAGCCCCTCGACCGTCAGGCCGTTCGCGGCGCGGGCGCGCACATCGAGCCGCCAGGGCGCGATCGCACGCGCGCGCTCGACTTCCTCGCCCGAACGGTTGAGCTCGACCAGGCGGATCTGCGGAATCTCGGCAACGGATGAGGCGCGCCCGAGCATGAAGCGGCTGGACACCACATCGAGATCGCCGGAGATGACGCCGCCATTGCCGGACGAGCGGATGCGCAGCGGCCCGGTGACGCGCGCGCCGACATCGTCCCGATTGAGGATCTCGGCACGCTCGGTCTGCAGATCAATGTCCATGCCGATGCCGCGCTCGGCGGAGATATCGAACGCCGCCGTCCCGGTGACGGAGCCGCCGCCGTTCGTCCGTCCGGACAGCTCGCCGATGGTGAGGCGCGATCCCGCGAAGGTGCCGCGCGCCGCCACGCCGGTCAGCGTCATGCCGGTCACGGGGCTCTGGATGCGCCCGTCCCGCGTCGTCAACGTGCCCTCGATCTGCGGATCGGACAAGGTGCCGCCGGCATTGGCCACGAGGCGCAGCTCGCCGCCCAGCGAGACGATCTCCACATTGGTGAGGCGCCAGAGCGTGTCCGCATCGCCGCCATAACGCAGCTGCGCCCGCAGCGGCGCATGGAAGAGGCGCTGCGAGAGCGAACCCTCGCCCAGCGGCGTCACCAGCGCCTGCCCGCGCCCGACCACCTTGCCGCCCCGGGCCAGCAGCGCGCGCGCGGCGAGGCGCTGGCTGTTCAGCTCGGCATTGAGGCCGATGTCCACCGGCGCGGAGCTGAGCGCGAGACCCGAGCGGGTCAGCCCCTTCACGCGCAGGTTCAGCCGCCCGCTCGGCACGCCGCCGCGCGGCCAGTCGAACGCCAGCGTGCCGTCCGCCGTGCCGCCCAGGCCCAGATCGCTGTTCGCCAGATCGAGCAGGGCCATCGGCAGACCCTGTGCGCGCGCATCGACATGCGTCGCCTCGGCGCCCATGAAGCCGGCGAGACGCAGGCTGCCATCCTGCAGGCGGAGCGACGTGGGCGCGAGGCGCCAGCCATCCGCCTCCCGCGTGAAAACCGCCGTGCGGTCGAGCCGCAGGGGGCGCTGGTCGATCGATCCCTCCAGATCGACGCCGATCCGGTCCGCCGCGATGGACGCGCGCGACTGGAGCTGGAAGAGCCGGCCATTGCGGCCGTTCAGCGAGACGGTGGCCGTGCCCTCGCCATTGACGAGATTGAGCGAGCCCGCGACGCGGCCGATCGCCAGCGTGCCGACGCGCACGCCCCGCCCCTGCGCCTCCCCGGTGATGGTGACGGCGCCGGGCTTCAGCAGCATCTCCGCGCTCACATGGCCCCGGTTCACGGTGATCGCGGGCGAGCCCGTGAACCGCGCGCCGCCAAGGTCCACGTCCAGCGCGACCTTCTGGACGCTATCCACCATGGACAGCGCGATCTTGCCTTCCGCCGGGCCGGACAGCGCCAGCGCGCCCTCGAGCCCGCCTGAGACGGGGACGAGTTCGCCGCGCACCACCACGTCACTCACGCCGAGATTGGCAAGCATGATCCGCGCCTGCCCGTCCGGCGGCAGCAGGATGGCGCCTTCGCCCTTGAAAGCCCCGAGCATCGATCCGCCCGCCACGCTCACCGCATAGCCCTGCGCATCCGGCACGAGATGGGCCTGCACGTTCGCGAGGCGCAGCGCCGGCAGCGGCCGGGCGAGCAGCACGTCGACTTCCGGCCGGCTCGGATCGCCGGTGAGCGTCAGCTGCAGCGGACCATAGGCGCGATGCTCGCCCTCACCCGTGAAGCGCAGCATCCCGCGTCCGTCCACGGTGGCGTTGCCGGCGAGCGTCAGTCCCGGCGCGGCGAGCCGCAGGCCGCGCAACGCGATTGCCCCGTCCGGCGAAATGGCGAGATTGCTGGTCAGCACCGGCAGTCCTTCGGCCAGCCCGAGCAGGAAGCCATTGTCCATCCGGCGCATCGCGGCCCGCGCCGTGCCGCCGAAGCTCGCCTGCCCGCGCGGCGGCCGGTCCAGCCGCAGCACGGCGGCCAGATCGAGCCGGCCAAGCCCCCGGATCTCCAGCCCCTCGAACCCGGCGCGCAGATTGGCGGCATGGCGCCCCTCGCCGAGATCGGCCGCACCATCGAGCTGGCCAGTGAAGCCGTTCGCGCGGATCGCGGTGGGCGCCAGCCGCAAGGCGTTGCCGTCCCGCAGGATGCGCCCCTCCGCAACGAGATTGCGCAGCCGCTCGTCGAGTGGTTGCAGGCCCAGCGCCAGCGAGCGGGCGGTGAGCCGGATGGGAATGCTGCCTCGCGCACCGGTGAGGCGCGCCTTGCCGGACGCGCGCAGATCGAGGATCGCAGTCTTGCCGCGCCGCAGCTCGGGCGTCGTGAGCAGATAATCGAGCGCGATGTCGTCGAACGGCCCCGCCAGCCTCGCCCGCAGCAGAAGCGGCTTGCCCGTGACGCCCGCCGCCAGCCGGCCGGGCTGGTCGACCGCCGCCTCCAGCCGCAGATCGTCGAACCGGTTGCGGCCGAGATCGACTCCGCCGGCCACGCCGAGGCGAAGCGCGGCGACCTGCAGCGACGCGGTGCCCCGCGCGACCCGGCGCTCGAATGTCAGATCGGCATCCAGCAGCGCGTTGCCCTGTGGCGCAAGCGAGCGCAGGCTGGCGAGCGGCCCGACCAGCGCCAGCGGTCCGCGCGCGAGATAGCGGCCGTCCTGCACGGACAACGCCAGATTGGTGACGAGCGCGCCGCCGTCCAGCGCGATGAGACGGCCGCGCCAGCGCTCCCAGTCGCCATCGCCCCGGATGGTGAGGGCGGCCGAGCGCTGCGTGCCCAGCAGGCCCGTGATGATGCCGCCTTGCGGACCATAGACCACCGCATCGATGTCGAAGCGCCGGTCGTCGGGCCGGCTGTCCAGCGCGATCCGCACCACGTCCGCTGTGTCGGCGGAGGCCGCCAGCAGGTCGATCACGGCCCGTCCGGAGCGGATGTCCGCCTTGCCGATCGCGCGCAACGTCCTGCGGGTGCCGGAAATGCCGGCGCCTATGCCCAGCCGGTCGATCTGCAGATCGCCCAGCCGGATGTCGAACCCGGGCAGGATGGAGCCGCGCTTCGTGGAGGGATTGAACTGCGGGAGCCGGTCAAGATCGGCCGAGTGAATCCGCAGCCGGTCGATATCCAGCCTGTTGGAGAGCCAGCCGAACGGATACCAGTCGAGATCGGCGCGCGCCACCCGCGCGAAGCGGCCCTGCGGATCGTGGAAGCGCACGTCGCGCAGGACCATGGCCCCGAAGACGCGGCCCTCGATCGCGCCGACCTCGATCCGCAAGCCCGAAGCGGGGCGCAGGCCCTCGATCTGGCGAATGAGGAAGCGATGGCCCGGCGGACTGTCGATCCAGCGCACCCCGCCCCACAGCCCCACCATCAGCGCGACCAGCGCCAGCAACAGGGCCATGCCGAGCCAGGGCCGCTTGCGGCGCGGCGTCGGCGCGGCCACGCTCTCCCCGGGCGTCTCGGGCGGCAGCGGAGGATCGGGCTCGCCAACCATCAGAAGGCCTGCCCCAGCGACACATAGACGCCGATCCGGGAATCGCCCGGCTGCGGGTTGACGGGCGTGCCCACATCGATGCGGATGGGCCCGAAATTGCTGTAATAGCGCAGGCCCACGCCGGCGCCGACGCGCAGCTCGCTGAGGCTCGGCCATGGATCGGGCGAGATCGTGCCGGCGTCCACGAACGGCACGATGCCGAACTGGTTTGCGCTGCCGAAGCGGAAGCGCGCCTCCAGCGCCAGCTCGCCGAGACTGCGTCCGCCGACCGGATCATTGTTGATGTCCCGTGGACCGATCGCCTGATAGCCATAGCCGCGCACGGATGCGCCGCCGCCGGCATAGAAGCGGCGGGTGGGCGCGATGCGCTCGGCCGAGGCGCCGACGATAGTGCCGAGCCGGATGCGCCCGGCGAGCGTCACCCGATCATTGAAAGGAATGTAGCCGCTGCCATCGAACTGGGCGCGCACATAGCTGAACACGCCGTCCTGCAGGGAGATTTCCGGCGAGATGCGCCCGCCGAGCCGGAAGCCCTCGCGCGGATCGAGCAGATCGTCGCTGCCGTCATAGATCACGCTGGTCGGCAGGGCGGCGATCACATAGGTCCTGCGCCGCTCGACCAGCGCGCTGCCGTAGAAATCGCGCTCGTCGCTGATCCTCAGTTCCGCGCCGAGGGACCAGGTCCAGTCCTTCTGGAAAATGATGTTGGTCTGGCGCTCGAGGCTCGCGGCGATGCCGGCCGTGACGGCGCGATAGGCCGGCTGGTTGATGTTCGCCACGCCCACCTCGGCATTGATCACGCGGTCCCGGCGGCCGAAATTGCTGCGCCGCACGGCAGCGATGATGCTCTGCTCCTGCGTGCCGATCACGCCGCGCACAGTGAGCGCGCCTTCGGGCGGGAAGAAATTGCGATGCTGCCAGCTCGCCTCGATCCGGGCGCCCTCGCCGGTGCCGTAGCCGATCTCGCCCGAGACGGTGCGCGGCCGTGCGCGGCGCATGCTGATGGCGAGGTCCACCGTCTGGTCGTCCTTGCCTTCCTCCGGTGTGATCGTCACTTGCGAGACAAGGCCAGTGGCGACCAGCGCGCGATTGAGATCGGTCACGTCGCTCTGGTTGTAGGGATCGCCCGGCTGGAAGCGCGCGATAACCGCGATGTGGCTCGCATCGAACGGCGCATCGTCATTCACGACGATATCCCCGAAGCGGCGGAAACTGCCTGTATTCACGCCCAGGTTGAGCTGGACGTCGCGCTGCTGGTGGTCAACGGTGAGCACGGGATCACGCACATCGGCAAAGGGATAGCCGCCCTCGCTCAGTCCCAGGCGCAGCTTGTCGGTCTCCGCGAGGATGCGATCGGTGTCGGCCGGATCGCCGGGCTTCACCGCGAACAGGCCGCGCAGGTCCGTCCCGAGCGGGCTCGTGCCTTCCAGCCCGCTCACGTTGACCTGGCTGAGCGCATATCGCTGGCCGGGATTGGCATTGAGGATGACGTCAATGCGCGGGTCCGTGCCGCCGTCGAGCCCGAAGCGGAGGCGCGAGCGGCTGTCATAATAGCCGCGCGCGCGCAGCAGCTCGTCGAGCAGTTCCAGATCGCTCTCGCCGCGCCGGCGGATCTGGGCGATGTTCGCGCGTTCGCCTTCCCCGCCCTTCAGCACGGAGAGCTGATTGAAGCGGGAGCGGAACAGGTCGTCCGCAGCTTCATCGATGCCCTGGAGCGTGACGCCGTAGCGCAGCGGCGCGGCGGGATCGATCGTCGCCAGCGCTTCACTTTCCGGGGGCGGGCCGGCAGCGGCGGGTGGCGTGGCGTCGGGCGCCTCTCCTTCCGGCGGAAGAACGGGCAAAGGTGGCGGCTCGACGGGTTCGTCCGGCTGGTCCGCCGGCGCCCCGTCGGACGCGTCGAGATCCGGCCAGTCCAGGCCGATGTCCGGCATGGGATCGAGATCCAGATCGTCCTCGGCGGGAAGCTGCGGCGCGGCGACCCCGGGCCTTGGGGCCTGGGCATGAACCGCACCGGCGGACATCAGCACCGATATCGCCGCCAACGTCCAACCGACAGGAGAAGACTGCCAAACAAGCGACCGGCGCGACATCTGCCCTGTCTATGAGTTCGCCGCCCGACTGCAAGCGACATTCCGATCGCCTGACCGCTTTTGCGGGCTCCGTGGAGTGCCGCCCACAGGTGCCGCGCGGCGGCCCGGGCTCAGAAAGCGCGTTCGAGGCGTGTGAGCAGGTCCCGCGCCGGGCCGGTCGGCATGGGCAGCGCCCCGTCCGCGCGGCCGACAAACTGGCGCTCCAGCCGCGCGACGCGCTGGTAGAGATCCTCGCTTGCGCCGATGAGGCTCGCCATTTCCTCGCTGAAGCGCGCGGTCATGCCGGCTGGCGTGGAAGCGGCCTCGCCCAGCCGGTGATGCGCATCGGTGCGCGACGACTCGGGCAATTCCCCGTGGATGATCGCGCGCTGGGTAAGCAGCCAGGCGATGATGTGCATCAGGCGGGTCGTCACCTTGAGCGATTCGCACGCGAATTCCACCCGGTCGACCTGGCTCAGGACCGCGCGGTGCTCCTCTGCCCGATGATCGAAGAAGGACCGCGCCTCGTCGGCCAGCACCATGGCCTCGACATAAAGACTGTCGATCAGCCGGCGGTCGAACTGGTGGAGCAGCGAGATCGAGTCTTTCATCCCGATTTGCTGCCACAGTCCCCCGCCCCTGTCAGGTGCGTTAACTGCAAATCAACATCCGGCAGCCCCGCACCGGCGCAATCGTCTCAGAATGGCGCAAGGCAGACGACTCAGAGCGCGTCCGGAAATGCGCGCCAGTGCGATGCGGGGCCGCACCTGCCCGCTTCCCACACCCTCAGGCGATGATATCCGGGATGAGGCTGTTCTCCAGCATCGTGATCTCGTCGCGCAGGCGCAGCTTGCGCTTCTTCAACCGGGCAAGCTGCAGCTGATCGGGCTGGGCGAGCTGGCTGAGCGCGACGATGGCGCAATCCAGATCACGATGCTCGACGCGCAGTAGCTCCAGCCGCCGCTCGATTTCCTCCGCCGTCAGCACCGACTCGCGACCTCCAACCCATTCACTCCGATCGATCATCGCACTGCGACACCCGGGCCGCAATGCGCAAGCCCCGAAAGAAAAGAGCGTAGTTGCAGGATTTTATTCCACGGCGGCGCAATGGCGAGGGTGAGGAAGCCTGCCTTGCACATGCTGCCGACCCTCTCGCGTCGATTCATCGCAAAGAGAGTCGAAAAGACAGCGACAGACCCTAAGAAAGGTGATCTACTCAATCCCCATTGTCTCAATGGCCAAGGAGGAACTGATGGATACAGGTCATGTTTCCGCACTTCATGCCAAACATGCCGGGCTGGAAGCCCGGATCCGGACGGAGACCGCGCGTCCGCAACCAGATACGCTCCTCGTAGCGATGCTCAAGAAGCAGAAACTCCAGATCAAACAGGAACTTGCCCAGGCAGGCACCTGATAGCCGGCAGAAGCCGGCGAACCCGAATTGCCGATAAAGGCTGCCTGATTATCGACAGAGGTTGAGACTCGCGAGCGCAAGGCTGGCGGGATCGAAGCTCTCGGACTGACGGTCCCGGCCGATCGGCGACGGTCTCCGGGTGGCGGGCATCTCTTGCCTGCCTCCGGACGGCTGCCGCCGGCGACCGGCCTGCCGGAAGGCGCGCCCGAGCCTGCTTGGCTCCCGGCGTGCTGCTGACTGCCCTCATGGCCTAGCCACGCAGGGCAGGGTCACAGCCGATCACGCGCGGCCGATCGTCGCTATGCCGGAGAATGCGCGCCGCTGAATCCGCGCCGCCATAAGCGACGCGGCGATCAGTAGACCCGCTTCTTGGGCTTGATATACTCCACCTCGTCGGTGAGCGTATAGTCGTGCACAGGCCGCTCGCCGAGGGTGACCGTGCCACCCTGGCCGCCCCAGCCCTCGAACCAGCCGAGGCTGTGTTTCATCCAGTTGGCGTCGTCGCGCTCCGGATAATCCTCGCGCGCATGGGCGCCGCGGCTTTCCTTGCGGTTGATGGCGCCCTGAATGGTGACGCTCGCCTGCGAGATGAGGTTGTCCAGCTCCAGCGTCTCCACAAGATCGCTGTTCCAGATGAGGGAGCGGTCGGTCACGGCGATGTCGCTCATGCTCGCATAGACCTGCCCGAGCTTCTCGACGCCCTCGGCCATGATCTCCTCGGTGCGGAACACGGCGGCATGAGCTTGCATGGTGCGCTGCATCTCGAGCCGGATCTGCGCCGTGGGCGTGCCGCCCTTTGCGTTGCGGAAATGATCGAGACGGGTGAGCGCGAACTCTTCCGATCCCTTCGCCAGCGGCTTGTGCGTGGTGCCGGGCTTGACCAGTTCGGCGATCCGCTTGCCGGTCGCGCGGCCGAAGACCACGAGGTCGATCAGCGAGTTGGAGCCGAGCCGGTTGGCGCCATGAACGGACACGCAGGCCGCCTCGCCGACGGCGAACAGGCCGGGCACGACGGTATCGGGATTGCCATCCTTCAGCGTCACCACTTCGCCATGATAATTGGTCGGAATGCCGCCCATATTGTAATGCACGGTCGGCACGACGGGCAGCGGCTGGCGCGTCAGGTCCACGCCGGCGAAGATCTTGCCCGATTCGGTGATGCCCGGCAGGCGCTCGGCCAGCACCTTGGGATCGATATGATCGAGGTGCAGGTGGATGTGGTCCTTGTTGGCGCCGACGCCCCGCCCCTCGCGGATTTCCATCGCCATCGAGCGGGAAACGACGTCGCGGCTCGCCAGGTCCTTGGCGGACGGGGCATAGCGCTCCATGAAGCGCTCGCCTTCCGAGTTGGTCAGATAGCCGCCCTCGCCGCGCGCGCCCTCGGTGATGAGCACGCCCGCGCCATAGATGCCGGTCGGGTGGAACTGGACGAACTCCAGGTCCTGCAGCGGAAGCCCCGCACGCAGCACCATGCCGCCGCCGTCGCCCGTGCAGGTATGCGCGCTGGTTGCCGAGAAATAGGCGCGGCCATAGCCGCCGGTCGCCAGCACCACGGAATGCGCGCGGAAGCGGTGGATCGTCCCGTCATCCATGCACAGGGCGATGACGCCCCGGCACTCGCCATCTTCCATGATGAGGTCGAGCGCGAAATATTCGATGAAGAAGTCCGCGTCATATTTGAGGCTCTGCTGGTAGAGCGCATGCAGCATGGCGTGGCCGGTGCGGTCCGCAGCGGCGCAAGTGCGCTGGGCCGGCGGGCCTTCGCCCATATTCTGCATCATGCCCCCGAACGGGCGCTGGTAGATCCGGCCCTCGCCGGTGCGGCTGAAGGGCACGCCGGCATGTTCCAGCTCGTAGACGGCGGCAGGCGCCTCCCGGACCATATATTCGATCGCGTCCTGATCGCCGAGCCAGTCCGATCCCTTCACGGTGTCGAACATGTGCCAGGTCCAGTGGTCCGGCCCCATGTTGCCGAGCGACGCGGCGATGCCGCCCTGTGCCGCGACGGTGTGGCTGCGGGTGGGGAAGACCTTGGTGATGCAGGCCGTCTTGAGGCCGCTCTCGGCAATGCCCATCGTGGCGCGAAGGCCCGAGCCGCCGGCGCCGACGACCACCGCGTCATAGGTGTGGTCGATGATCTTGTATGCGGGCGTCGAAGCAGTTTCCGACATCAGAACGCGCCTCCGGCAAATGCGATTCGGGCAACCGAGAAGAGACCGACGGCCGCGCAGCCGATCACGAAGAAATGGAGCAGGATGAGCGTGGCGAACTTCAGGCCCTCGTCATGGACATAGTCCTCGATCAGCACCTGCAGCCCCAGCCGGATATGGTAAAAGAGATTGGCGATCATCAGCATCATCGGCAGGGCGACGATGGGCTGGGCGAGCCAACCGGTGACCGCGGCATGATCATAGGATGGCAGCATCGCCAGGCTGACGACGAACCAGGTGACCAGCAGGGCATTGCCCACCGCCGTCACGCGCTGCGCGACCCAATGATGCGTGCCGCTGCGCGCCGATCCAAGACCGCGAACGCGGCCTACTCCCGTTCCCGTGCCCATCAGTGCGTCCTCCCCACCAGCATCCAGCCCCAGAAGGCGATGGTCGCCACGATCGCTGCCGCGACGATCAGCATTGACCAGCGCTTGTTCGTCCGCAGCTC
The DNA here is from genome assembly GCF_014203955.1 of Sphingobium lignivorans. Lineage (NCBI taxonomy): Bacteria > Pseudomonadati > Pseudomonadota > Alphaproteobacteria > Sphingomonadales > Sphingobiaceae > Sphingobium > Sphingobium lignivorans. The sequence goes on along the minus strand of NZ_JACHKA010000001.1, from coordinate 1,203,357 downwards.
ATAGCCCGCGCCCATATCCAGCACGAGATGGCGAAGGCCGGAGAAAAGATGCTGGAAAAAGGCCCAGCTCAGGCCGACCAGCAGGATCCGCGCGAGCACGTTGACCACCAGGCCGAGCGTATCGGCGGCATCGGCCTGCCACATATAATATTGGAACGTCGCATAAGCCGAGGGTCCGCTCGCGGCGGCGAACAGCCACCAGCTGAGCATGAGCGCGCCAAGGACCGCCATGCCGTCGCCCGTGACGCGGTGCAGGATGGAAACCAGCATGTGCGGGCCCCATCGCCAGATCGAGAGGTGCGGTGAGAGCGGCCTTTGCCGGGATTGCGCCATGCCGAGCCATCCTGAAGCTGAAGTGAAATGTCGCGGCCCCTTTAGCGCAAAGCCGCCGCACTGCAAATGTTCGCTGTCCCTGTCCGGAAACCGGTGGGACCCCCGCGACAATAACCCGCGATTAACGAAGAGTCGCTATCCGGCGATCCGACCAAGATGGTTACCGTGTCGGGGCAGGGGATCGAGCAAGCCATGACCGCAGTTATCAGCGATACGATTTCGATGGCGGAGCGCCTTCGCGAATTTGACCCGGAGGGCAAGCTCCCGGGCATGGCGGCCAAGATCGCGCAGGCGGTCGGCGATCGCATCGACGAGCTGGGCGACACCGCTTACGAGGCCTATCTCGCCAATGCCGTCTTCCACACTCACAGCGCCGGGGAACTCGACCTGCTTCGCCAGGGCGCCCGTGCTTTCCACCGGCATCTGCTGACGGATTTCGCCGGCGAGCGCTGGGGCGAGGAATCGCGCGCTTTCCTGATGAGCGCCATGGCGCGCGGGCTGTCCATCCGCAGCCAGATCTTCACGATCAACTGCGTGGTCGACAAGGTCCGCGAGATCCTGGGCGAGAATGTCGCCGATCGTGACGAGCGCGCCGCCCTGCTCGGGGCCATGCGATTCATCTCGCTGGTCCAGGTGGAACTGTGCTGCGCGGCCTATGCCGATTCCATCCGCGACCAGGATCGCCTCGAGCGCGATCGCCAGCGCCAGCAATTCTCCGAGCTGCTCACCGGCCAGATCGACAAGGCCGCCGATCTGGGCGACCGGCTGCGCGACCAGGCTCGCGAAGCGTCCAGCGCCACGCGCGGCATGCTCGACAAGGCAAGCGAAGTCGCTGCTGCGGCCGAGCAATCCGCCATCGCCATGCGCGAGGCAGCGCACACCAGCTCCGGTCTCATCCGTGCCATCGAGGAAGCCCGCACCGAAGTCGACCAGGCGGCCGAAGTCGCCGCGCGCGCATCCCAGCAGGCCGGCGAGGCGGTCACCATGTCCGCCACGCTGTCCGACCATGCCCAGTCGATCGAATCGATCCTCGGCCTCATCCGCGACATTGCCGGCCAGACCAATCTGCTGGCCCTCAACGCCACCATCGAGGCGGCACGGGCAGGCGATGCGGGCCGCGGCTTCGCAGTCGTGGCGCAGGAAGTGAAGTCGCTCGCCAGCCAGACGGCGCGCGCGACCGACGATATCGCGCAGAAGATCGCCGCCATCCAGAACGCCACGCGTCTCTCGGTGGAGACCAACGACCGCATCCGCGCCACGGTGCAGGACGTGCAGACCATGAGCATGCGCATCCGCACCGCCATGGACGCCCAGTCCCAGACGGTGACGATGATCACTGCCGCCGTGGACGAGACCGCGCTGGCCGCCGATTCCATGTCCTCCAACATCTCGGCCATCCGCCAGGACACCGAGATCGTGGCCTCCGAGATCGACGATCTGGAGAGCGGCTTCACTGAAGTGCGCAATCATCTGGGCGGCCTGCGCGACCGCTCGATGAACTTCGTCCTGTCGGTCGGCAGCAACGGCAGGCGCACGGCGGGCTGAGGCCTGCCGTCCGCCACGCCCCGCGCCCGGACCTCCGTCCCCCGTTTCCGCCATCCGGCCACCCGTTGACGCGCGCGGTTCATATTCCGCGCCGGGTGCGCTAGACGGGCGGCATGAAGAAACCCGCATCGACCGGAACCACTGATCCTGCCAGCCCGGCCTGGCAAATGAGCTTCCCCTGCACGCGCGCGCTTTGCGAGCAGCTGCAGGACGAGGCGGACATGCTGTTCGCCGGCTGGCCCTCGCCACCCGCGCTCGTCGCGAGCGAGCCGGACGAGACGCGGCCCGACGACTGGCTGCTCGACATCATTTTCCCGCACAAGCCGGACGACGCGACGATCGCCGCTGTCCTCGCGCGCCTGCCCGATGGCACGGCTACGCCCTACAAGCTGGAGCCGGTGCCCGATGCCGACTGGCTGACGCAGAGCCAGGCGGGGCTGGAGCCGATCACCGCCGGCCGCTTCCATGTCCGCAATGACGGCGAGGATGCGGCGCCCCCGGGCTTCACCGATTTTCTCATCCCCGCGAGCCGCGCCTTCGGCACTGGCCAGCACGAGACGACGCGCGGCTGCCTGGACGTGCTCTCGCGCCTCGGCGAGACGGGCCATCGCTTCGGCAACATCGCCGACATCGGCACGGGAACGGGCCTGCTCGCCTTTGCCGCGCTCTCGCTCTGGCCACGCGCGCATGTCCTCGCCTCGGACATCGATCCGGTCGCGGTCGCCGTCTCAGCCGAGAATGCGGCGCTCAACGGCGTGCCGCTCGGCGGCGGCGCGGGTGAAGTGCAGCTCGTGGCGGCGCCCGGCGTCGATCATGACCTGATCGTCGGCCTCGCGCCTTATGACCTCATCGTCGCCAACATCCTTGCCGGGCCGCTGATCGAGCTGGCGCCAAGCCTCGTCGCCCAGCTCGCCGGCGGTGGCACGCTGGTGATCGCAGGCCTGCTCAAGACCCAGGCCGATCGCGTGACCGCCGCTTATCGCGCGCAGGGCATGCTGCTCATGGAGCGCGCCGACCATGGCGACTGGCCGACGCTCCGCCTGCGCAAGCGCCACCGCTTCGGCTGGCGCCGCCCGCACCACTGGCGCCGCGAGGACTTCGGCGACGCCCCGGGCTACGGGAGCTGGTAAGCGGCACCGGCGCCGTGCCCGTGCCGCTGCCGCTGCCGCTGCCGGCTCAGGCGCCTGCGGCCTTCATGCGCGCATAAGCCTGCGTGCCGCGCGTGAAGAGCCGATCCTCCGGGAGCACGGCGTCCGGCGCGATATCCGGCAGCGAGTCGAGCGCGGCATAGACCGGCGCGAAATCCGCCTCGGCCGTCGCCTTCAGCAGCGCCTCGAAGCTTGGGATCACGAAATAGCTCTGCTGGTAATCGTCGATCCGGTACTCGGTGCGCATGACCCGCAGGAGATCGAAGGCGATGCGGTTCGGGCTGGGATCGTCCAGCGCGAAGATGCTCTCGCCATGGCTGGAAACGATGCC